>JAPLFR010000016.1:0-366178 GCA_026390575.1 Ignavibacteriales bacterium | reverse complement strand
CGTACTAGCATTCCCACCCATGTCGTACGTTCGCACTTTGCCTTCTTTAATAACGACAGCAACGGCATCTTCCAATCGGCTGCCTTTTTCAGTCTCACCGAGCCAATCGAGCATCATTTTCACGGCAAGTATAGTTGCGATGGGATTCACTTTGTACTGACCGGCATATTTTGGGGCAGAACCATGCGTTGGCTCAAAAACAGCAAGCTTCGTTCCGATGTTGCCGGAACATCCAAATCCGAGTCCGCCTACCATCTGCGCACAAAGATCAGAAATAATATCGCCGTACAGATTCGGAGCTACAAGAACATCGTAATTGAACGGATTCTTCAACAGCCACATGGTCATTGCATCAATATTGGCATCATCCATCTGAATTTCTGGATACTGTTTTGCCACTTCCTTGGCAGCCTCGAAGAATAATCCATCGGTTGCACGCACGACGTTGGCTTTGTGAACGACCGTAACCTTTCTCCGTTTAAACTTCCGGGCAAAATCGAATGCTGCGCGAACGATCCGTTCACTTCCCGCTTTCGTGTTGATCTTGCACGACACAGCATATTGATCCAATGGAAGTTTTGCAAATGGAGCAAAGGGTTTCGAAATTTTGGTTAACACATCTGCAACTTCCTGCGGCACCGGATTAAATTCGACACCGGAATAGAGATCTTCAGTATTCTCGCGGAACACAACAAGGTTAATACCTTCCTTAAAATTCAGAGAATTGCCAGGATATGCCTTACAAGGACGTAAACAATTATACAAATCAAACATCTGCCGCATGCGAACGATGGGCGAGCGATAGATTAAGCCCTTAGACTGCAATTCCGGCACAAGCTCTGCCTGTGCTGCCTTGACAGGTTTGGAAGTGATCGCCCCAAAGAGTGCAGCGTCAACATTCTTCAGCAGGTTCACCGTCCGTTCCGGAAATGCATCTCCTTCCTTGCACCAGAATTCCCAGCCGATATCGCCGTGAATATATTCTGCATTCAGGTTGATTTTATCGAGAACGATCTTCGCTGCATCCAGCACATCGATCCCGACACCGTCGCCTGGCAGCCACGCAATCTGATATTTAGCCATAGTGCACCTTCCTTTTCTTATCTCACAATTTCTTTAAGGCAGCTGCGGATTATAGCAATGCCTTCGTCTACCTCTCTTGTCGAAATGTTCAAAGGCGGCCGGAAGCGGATGGTACGCTCGCCGCAGCCGATAAGAATCAATCCTTTTTCGTATGCTTTCGTTTTCAATTTCTCGCGGCGTTCCTTTGTATCGATATCAATTGCACAAAAAAGCCCGAGCCCGCGGGAATTGCTGATCAGTGATGGAAAATCCTTTTCCAGCTTTAACAGGTCCTCAAGCAAATAGGTACCAACGATTCTTGCATTCTCCACGAGATTTTCTTCCTGAATAATCTCCAGCATTCTCGTTGCGCGCACCATATCGACAAGATTACCGCCAAAGGTTGAATTGATGCGGCTTGGAACTTGAAAAACGTTCTCAGGTACTTCATCAACCCGCTTGCTGCAGACGAATCCGCAGACCTGCATCTTCTTCCCGAAAGACATCATATCGGGCTCGGTATAATATTCATGCGCCCACATTTTTCCGGTCATGCCGACACCGGTCTGAACTTCGTCGAAGATAAACATAATATCGTTCTCGCTGCAGATCGTGCGCAGTTCGACGAAGAATTCTTTCCGGAAAAAACAATCACCGCCTTCGGCCTGGATCGGCTCTATGATGAGCGCCGCAATATCATCCGGATTATCAACAATTGCCTGCTTAATTTGCCGGATCGCCAATGCTTCCTCCTTTTGTGCCTTTTCCAGATGTTCCGCCGTGAGAGGAAATGACAGGATTGGATTATGAATACGCGGCCAAGAAAATTTAGGGAAGTACCTGATCTTGACAGGGTCGGTGTTGGTCAACGAGAGCGTGTAACCGCTTCTTCCGTGAAATGCATTGCGAAAGTGTATCACCTGCAATCCGATTTCTCTTGAATATCCCTTTTTAAAATTTTTCTGAACTTTCCAATCGAAAGCGGTTTTGAGTGCATTCTCATTACCCAGCGTACCGCCATCGATGAAGAACGCATAGGGCAGGTACGACGGTTGTGCTGTGCGAGCAAATGTCTCGACAAACTCCGCCATCTCCACTGTGTAGGCATCGGAGTTCGACGTTTTGTTTACAGCAATCTTGCCTAACTTTTCAATAAATGCTGACTCTCTTAATTTTGGATGGTTCATTCCCAGCGCGCCTGATGCGAAAAAAGTAAAATAATCCAACAGCGTACGATTTGTTCGAGAGTCATAGACATACGTTCCATGGCTTTTTTCCAAATCAAATACTATCGCAAAACCATCTGCGAGCATATGGCTGCTGAGGACGGAGTGAACTTCAGACGGCGAGATCGTTACCGGATGGCATGTCCCGGATTTTTCATTCTTGTTCGTGAACATAGAACACCTCGAAATTCTTTTGTGAATGGATTATGGAAAACATCGTGCATTTCCATTCCCTCAGAAGAATTCCTGATGTTCATACAATGAAACGATATAGAGGCGGATTATAGACACAACTGCATTTCTTTCAACATAAGACGTATAAAATCAACGTTTGTTACCACTCATGATTCGGACGAATAATTATCGATTTGTGCACGCTGCAAACGGCCGCTGTAATCGATATAGACCGATTTCCATTCCGTAAAGAAATCGTACACTGCCCACCCGCCTTCGCGATGGCCATTGCCGGTTTGCTTGACTCCGCCAAACGGGAGATGGGCTTCGGCACCGATGGTCGGGACATTAATATATGTGATGCCTGCTTTGATATCGCGGATGGCAACGAATGCTTTATTCACATCACGCGTATAGATTGAAGATGACAAGCCGTAGAGCGAATCATTCAATATCATGATTGCATCTTCTAAGGAATGTGTACGAATAACGGAAAGCACCGGACCAAATATTTCTTCCCGGGCTATGCGCATAGAAGGGAGGACACCGTCAAATATTGTCGGTTCAAAGAACCAGCCCTTTGCTAAGTCTCCATGTGCGGCAATTCTTCCCCCGCAAAGAAGCTTTGCACCTTCGTTCATTCCGATCTCCACGTATGACTGTACAATTTTCCGCTGGCCTTCATTAATGCATGGTCCTACATCCGAAGTTTGAAGAAGGCCATCGCCTAAACGCAGCTTTTGAGTCCGGTCAACAAGCATGGTCAAAAATTTATCATAGATTTTTTCATGGAGAATAAGCCTGCTAGTTGCTGTGCATCGCTGGCCTGTTGTACCGAAAGCGCCCCAGAGAATGCCGTCGAGAGCCAGGTCAAGATCAGCATCGTCCATAACAATTTGTGCGTTTTTGCCTCCGAGTTCCAGTGAAACCCGTTTGAGCGTAGCACTCCCATCGCGCAAAATTTGTTTGCCGATTTCTGTCGAGCCGGTAAACAGTATCAGATCGACGTCCGGGTGAGTGACGATCGCAGTTCCAACATCCCTGCCGCTGCCGTACACAAGATTAATGACGCCTTTCGGTATGCCTGCTTCTATCATGATTTCAACGAGGCGAGATGCTGTTTTCGGTGTATCGCTTGCCGGTTTGAAAACGACAGTATTACCGGAAAGCAGTGCAGGGAAAATTCCCCACGTTGGAATTGCCATAGGAAAATTCCACGGTGTAATGATTCCCGCCACTCCGACTGGAACACGAATTGCCATTGCAAATTTATCCGGAAGTTCAGAAGGAACGGTGTGGCCGAAAAGGCGACGACCTTCCGTCGCTGCATAGTACGCAGTGTCAATGCCTTCTTGAACATCGCCGCGGGTTTCAGTAAGCACTTTGCCCATTTCCCGTGTCATTTCGCGGGCGATCTCTTCTTTATACTTTACCAGAAGATCACCGATCTTCCGCAACATGTCGCCGCGTGCGGGAGCAGGAATTAAGCGCCATTTCTCAAAGGCGATTCGTGCAGCGCTGACCGCCTCGTTAACATCTTCTTTCCCCGACTTTGGAAATATACCGATAACATCATTCCAATTTGCCGGATTTCTGTTTTCAAAAGTCTTGCCTGACTTTGCTTCAACCCATTTCCCATTAATAAAATTTTGAAATTGCTGCGGCATAATTTTTATTTTTTTTAGTAACTGTAAGAGCTACTTATTCTCTCTTTTATGTTACATGCATCTCCATCCAATGACATCCCGCTGTTTCTTGCTTTGTTATCGTTGATGGGAAAGATACTAGAAAAGATTCAAAAACAAAACCATATCGAAAAAATTGCGTCTGATTGTGTGTTTTTGACAAAAAAAGGGAACGGTTTCTGTGCTCTATATTCTAAATCCCGTTCACTCATCAATCAGCGGAGAGTTCGTACACAACACTTAGCGTAAACTTTAACCTGTCGGATACAGCGAAAAACGCCGACGCCTCCATAAAGGAGATACGTCGCTTATTTGTATCGGGGCCAGGAAATGTAACCTTGGGAAAGATTTCTACCATCGCTTTACGTGCTAACATAAAGGTCTCAAAATCGGAATTATCTCCATTTTTGCAAAATAATAGAGTTTCTTGACCGATCCGATTTCCAAAACCTTTTATATCAAATTTTCATTATTGAATTATTAAATATGTCCACGCCGCGTTTTCTTTGATATATTTTCCTTTTCATAAAATTTGGATCAAGGCAGATTGCATCTGCTCACATATCAAATATTGAGCCTCCTTGAGGATTAATTACTTTTTCATCCTTTCGGACGATTCCCGATTACATAAATCATGAGTATTCTGACTTAAAGTATACAGAGAAGAACCGGAATTATTCTATTCTCGAATGAAATATTCGTATTCAAGCTTGGAAGTTGAATCAATCGGATTGCGTCTGGGTAAGCCTCTGCGTTGAAAAAACTCAACCATAAAAGAAAGGATATGTGTTATGCTATATACCATCGCTGTTATTCTAGTCATATTGTGGCTGCTGGGAATAGTCTCTTCTTACACAATGGGTGGGTTCATTCACGTTCTTCTGGTGATCGCCATTGTGGTTATCTTGGTCAATGTTATGAGAGGGCGAAAACCCGCGTGACTTTATGTGGGAGTACAAGAAAAAAATATATTAGAATAGTTTCTATAATAATTAGGAGATTCCACCATGAAAAGACATAAGTCGTTTGTTATGAAAGTTGCGCTCTATTGCTCCATCGCCCTGATGGCTGGTTGCACATCATCCAAACTTGTCGACATTTGGAGCGACCCTTCATTTCAACCTCCATCTTTGAATAAGATGCTTGTTCTTTCCGTTAGCAAGAATCCTGTGCAGCGCCGTACTTGGGAAGATGCTTTCAGCGTCGAGCTTGCAAAACATAACGTTACAGTGACGCCTTCGTATCTTTTGTTTCCGGATGCGGTACCGGATACAAATCAGATTATTCAGATCATGCAATCAAATGGCTTTGATGGAATCCTGGTCTATCGCAGGCTACTTCCGGAAACGAAAACTAAGTACAAACAGGGATTTGGAATGAGCGAAAATAATACAGTATATGATCGATTCAGTAGAAGATTTGTAGCTTCCTATTTTCGAGATGTAGATTATGCTGCGCACGTCGATTCTCAAAAAGTCGACATGCGCGCTATTGACGTATGGACAACAAAGGACGAAGGACAGATAATATGGAGCGCCACGAGCGAGACTCCAGAACCGAATTCAGTACAGGAAGTCCGTCCAGAAATCGTCAAACTTGTTATGTCTGATTTGACAAAGCGGAGAATGATCGCTTCTAAGCGATAAAAGGATTTCTTTACCTTGCGCGGAAATGTCCGCCGCAACAGTTTTGCTCCAAAATATCATGAAGATAAAAAAGATATTCGGTATTGTAGAGAACATTTGAAAGAAAGAAACCAATGGAAATTTTAATTGCCATCATTCTGTATCTACTCGCAATTGTATTATCTATGACGCTGGGGAATATTTTCAAAAAAGCCGACGATTCAATGTCAAATGATATAATGAATAATAAAACCAAGAACAGGAGTCGATCCTATCATCCGGTACATAATATGTTCCGAGATTTGCGGCATTAGCGGTTATACCATGCTCTACAAGGAGATATTGAAAATGTACATTATGAAAGGATTACAATCATGAAAACAGCTGGCATCATCATTCTTATAGTAGGTCTGTTAATGACTATCTATACAGGTTTTACCTATGTCACTAAAGAGAAGGTTGTGGACTTGGGGGAACTCGAGATAACAAAGGATAACCATCACACTATAAACTGGCAACCGTACGCTGGAATCGGAATGATGGTAATTGGTGGTGCTGTTCTCATTCTTGGTAGAAAAAAATCACTGACCGCCTGATACGAATATGCAGCAGGTTATGGTTGAACAATGCGCTCACAAATGAAGTCAGAGATATGTTCAACAAACAAAACATTTATTGTGAAGGAACAATTTAGTTGCAACAGCGACGGAGTCGCGTCATGGTTAGCTTCTGCGTTGAAAAAATTAAACCAGAAAAGAAAGGATACTTGTTATGCTATTTACTATTGCTGTTATTCTTATCGTGTTATGGCTTCTTGGATTAGTCACTTCATATACGATGGGTGGTTTAATTCACATTCTTCTTGTTATCGCCATTGTGGTTGTTTTGCTAAGAGTCATTCGCGGACGAAATGTAGTGGACGGGACAAAGAATTGAGTTCGATATTTTGGGCATGCTCTGTATGGGCACTCTGACCGTAGGAAGAACATATACACGGCACCTTTTTGATAGAACATAAGATTAAAACTTACATACGCCATGTCATCAAGATTGTTTTATGGATATTTGCTGGCATGCTGTGTCTGATCATTCTCGCTGTGGTGGCGCTTCAGTTCCACGGGGTGCAGCACTATATTGCACAGAAGGTATTGTCATCGATATCGGAGAAGACACATACCCGCATCGAAGTTGGTTCGGTCACGATCGCTTTTACTCATTCGGTTGTTCTCCAAAATATATTCGTTGAAAGCCGACAGCGGGATACTTTGTTGTCTATTCAAACGCTGGCAGCGGACGTGAACCTGCTCAGACTTTTCTCGCACGACATCGTGTTGACTAATGTCCGGGTTGACTCGCTCGTTGCCCACATCACTCGCACTTTACCAGACAGCAGCTTCAATTTCGATTTCATTCTCAATACAATTAGTCCCCATCCGACTACTACTGATGTCAATCCTGATACAACTTCAGGTCCCGATTGGAGAATTCGGTTTGGCAGAGTAAGTCTCAACGGGTTCCATGGTACATACGATGATGAAGTGAGCGGATTAAAGCTGCGACTTCAGCTCGGCACTCTGAAGGCTTCGCTCGACAAGTTTGATATCAATAAAAAGCACTTCCATGCCGACGAATTATCTCTTGCGAATGCTACGGCGAGTGTCATACTGACAAAAGAATCACAACCCGATGAATCGCAATCTAAAGATATCGACCTTGGGGTCGAAGCCCTATCGCTGATAAAGGTTAATTTCATTTATGAAAACACCGTAACGGGAGAACACTACGGCGTTGACCTTGGAACGTCGACTCTCCTTGCAGAGAAGATTGATCTGCCATCGCATCATATCGCGGTCAAGAATCTCCTGCTCAAAAACACGATCGTTGTTATCGTACAGCCAAAAAGGAACGAATACAAAACAGAAAATTCTGGCGCTACTGGTTTGCCCTGGGTTATCAGTCTCGATCAATTAAATCTCAGCGGCAACGGCGCTCAATATGATGTTCAAGGAACGGCGAGGACCAAAGGAGTGGATCTGAATCATCTCCGACTTGACGGTTTGACAATGCGGGCAGAAAACTTATACTATAGTGAAAACCGCATGAGGGCAGACATCAGTCACACATCTTTTCGGGAGCAGTCCGGCCTTGAGTTGCGTGAACTATCGGGCGGATTCACGCTTGACTCTCTGCATGCGCAACTCACAGACTTCACAGTGGAAACTGCGGCAAGCCGCATTCACCAGAATATTCTCTTGGGTTACTCGTCGCTTGAGGCACTCAAAAACCTCCGGGGCACTGTAAACGTGAAAGCGACAATCGGTGATTCTCACCTTGCCGTTTCGGATTTGCTTTTTTTCCAGCCTTCTCTTCCGATAAAGAACAAACCGGGTGCGTCGATAAGATTCACCTCCCAACTCTCAGGGCTTGTAGGGGACTTACACGTGGAAGAGTTTCGGGCTACGGTGGGCGATTCCACCACAATCGATCTCACCGGTTCAATCCGCGGATTACCGGAGGCGGACACGGCGTATTATGACGTGAACCTTAGTCTATTGTCTTCCAGTCGAAATGACATTCAGGCTCTTATTGCAGATACGCTGTTGCCAAAGGGTATCGTTTTTCCTGCTTCCATCAGTGTGAGCGGAAACTTCAAAGGCACATTGAAGAATTTCTCTGTTTCAACTGATATCGCGACGAGCATCGGGAACGTGAAGGGAAATCTGGAATTAAACTCCAGTAATAGACCTGACTCAAAAACCGATCAATGGAAGACAAATGTTATCGTTGAGGAGTTCAATGTCGGTTTGCTTCTTAACGATCCGGGAACCTTCGGTCCTGTTTCATTGAAGGCATCCGCCGACGGAACGGGATTAAACATAAATGACATCAAAGCGAAGCTGAATGTACAAGTGGACAAAGCGGTTGTGAACGGGTATCCGTACAGGCGGATCTCGATCGATGGAACTGCAGGCCAGAAAATGTTCGAAGGGAAAGCTGAGATCCAGGATTCGAATCTCGCATTCATATTCAACGGCATCGTTAATGCAAACGGTGAAAAACCGACGTACAAATTCACATTCGATCTGAAAGGCGCCGATTTGCACCGGCTCAACTTTACCTCCGATGACATTCGGGTATCAGGTATGATAACATCCGATCTTATAGGACAGGGCGTAAACGATATCAATGGCAATATCGATGTTCGTCAAGTCGTGATCGTCAAAAACAACAAACGGTATGTCATCGATTCCCTTGTCTATGTATCGGTAAACATAGAAGCACAAACCCACATCAGTATCGCATCCACGATCTTCGCAGGGCAATTCGATGGCACAATTACACCGGGTCAATTGCCGGAAGTGTTGAAAGAACATTTTGATCATTATTTTACACTGCATGAAATGCAACGGAAAAGGAATCTTAAACCACAGTCTTTTTCGTTTCACATATCCATACGTGATCCATCCACTATCACGGACGTATTCTTTCCGGAACTCCGCCGGCTTTCGGCAGGAACCATTGAAGGCAATTTCGATAGCGACAAAAGAATCCTGAATACGTACATCGATATCCCCGGGATTGACTATAATGATATCACGGTCGACAGCCTCACTGTCAAGGTCACATCAGATCCCGATCTGCTACAGGCAACATTGAAGGTAGGATCTATAACTGATTCGACATTTCGGGTAACGAATCTTCAAGTTGCCGGAAAGGCCTGGCACGACAGCATTGATATTACATTGCAGAGTACTCGCGGAGATGGTTTCATGAAAATATTTCTTGCAGGAGTATTCAATAGTCTTCCGGATGAATACAAGTTTCGATTCAATACCAATGGAATTGTGTTTCAAAACCTTCCGTGGATTGTTCCTTCTGACAATTTCATGCTCTTTGACAAAAACAAATTTACCGCTCATGATGTCGTGTTGCGAGGCGCTGGGCAATCCCTCTCTCTCAAAAGCACGGATGAGAAGAACGAACGCTCACCGTTAAAGATTGAATTCAACGATTTTGATCTTGCCACGCTATCACAAGTTGTTGAGCGTGAGAGCGGTTTGCTCGGTGGAACTCTCAATGGAAATGTCGTTTTGCAGAATCTGGAAAAACAAATGGCATTCACGTCTGATCTGACCATCAAAGACTTTAGCTTCTATCAAAAGCATGTAGGTGATATCACTCTACGTGCAAACAACCAAACGCAAAATGTCTACGATGTCACCATGGATATTGCCGGTCATGGAAACCAAATTGCCATGCAAGGAAAATACCGGAGTGAAGTGGGCGGGAGTGCGCTGGATCTGAATTTTGATTTCATGAGAGTGAATCTTGCCAGTATTGAACCTTTTACATTCGGCAGTGTGAAGCGTCTGTCAGGAATAATGACGGGCGGATTACATATGACAGGTACAATGAAGAAACCTTCAGTGAACGGGGAGTTGAATTTTACCGATGCATCATTCAACCCGACATTCCTGGATACATACCTACATCTCAACAATGGCAAGATAGTGATTGATGCTCAAGGAGCAGAATTCATGTCTTTTGATCTTGTCGATACTCTCGGTAACATTGCTTCATTGAGCGGCCGTTTGTTTACCGAGGACTTCCGCAATTACAGTTACGATTTGCGAGTGCACACCGATAAGTTTCTTGTATTAAACAAGCCCGCAAGCAGTGACGCTCTTTACTATGGCACAGTGATCCTTGACAGTGATATATCCGCAAAAGGAGATCAGAAACGATTAATGGTCAGCATGCAGGCAGAACTGGATAAGGGAACCAATCTTGCAATAGTCTTGCCGGAATCAGAACTCGCTGTGGAGGAGCGTCGTGGAATTGTGAGATTCGTCGACTTGAACGCTCCGACAAACTCTATTATGTCACGGCAGAACCCCGGAATTGAAAAAGACACGACGGGATCGAAGTTTTCATCAATAGACCTCACATCAAATATCACCGTGAACAAGGATTCCAAGCTTCGGATATTGATCGATCCCATTGCGGGCGATTCACTGGTGATCCAGGGAGAAGCGACATTGAGCTTTACCATTGACCCGAGCGGAAAACTCACTCTCACAGGACGGTATGAAATTCTTAAAGGTTCGTACCAACTTACGTTTGGAGACATTATCAAGAAAGAATTCGCCATCGAAAAAGGAAGCAGCCTTACATGGTTTGGTTCGCCCTCTGAAGCTGACGTCGATATCACTGCGATGTACACAGTGAAAGCCGCAGTTCTGGAATTGGTTCAGGATCAATTATCCGGCATCAGTCAGGAAGAGCGGAACAAATACAAGCAGGTACTTCCCATTCAGGTCTACCTGATGATGAAGGGAAAACTTCTGAAGCCGGATATTCACTTCAAGCTCGATCTTCCTTCAGACCAACGAGGTGTGTTGAGCGGTACTGTTTACGCGAAACTGAATGAGTTGAATGGCCAGGAATCCGAACTCAATAAGCAGGTATTTGCACTTCTGGTATTGGGCAGGTTCATCGCAGAAAACCCACTTGCATCCGTGGGTGGAAACGGGGAGCTTTCCGATTTCGCCCGGTCAAGTGCCAGTCAAATTCTCTCCGCGCAGCTAAACCGTTTATCTGAACAATACATTGCCGGCGCGAATCTCAATGTGGGTTTGGATTCATATCAAGATTACTCTTCAGGTACTGCCGAAGGGCGGACTCAATTGAAACTGGCTCTCTCAAAACAACTCTTCGATGAACGTGTGACCGTTCAGGTGGGAGGGAATGTGGACCTTGAGGGGCGGCGAAGTCAGCAGAATTCGCTCAATAATTTTGCTGGCGATCTCAAAGTATTGTATAAACTTACCGAGGATGGCCGCTGGCAATTGCAGGTCTTCAGACAAAACTCATACGAGGGCGCCATTGATGGAGATATTATCAAGACGGGTGTTGGCGCCGTATTCATGATCGATTTCGACAAACTCTTCGGCATTACGCTCAAACCGGTTCCTGATAAGGAAGAGAAATAAATGCGAAGTGGATTCTCCATGACTGATTCTCTTGTGCTTCTTGTCGTTGCAGGCCTGCTCGCAGCATTCGCTACAGGTTGCAGCAACACAGCGTATCTGACGAAAGGTGAGAAGCTGTATACAGGCGCAGATGTGAATATCGAAGAGAAGGAAAGTATTCCGGACAAGGGTAATCTGAAAGGACAATTGGATCTGCTTGCCAAACCGGAACCGAATGGAAAATTCCTCTGGCTCTTCCACCTTAAGTTATGGTTGTACAACATCGGGTTTTTCAAAGAGACTTTCGGTGAACCGCCGGTGCTGTTACAATCTGTTGTACCCGATCGAGTTGCCGCGAGAATGCGCAACCTGTTGGAAGGCAAAGGATACTTCGGGGCGGACGTACAATACTCGGTACATGAACAGGAAACCACCGCAGACATTCAATATAATATTGCAATCCGATCACCATACAGAATCAATGGCATTACTGCAAAAAGCGACAACTCCACGCTGGTAGAAGCAATTCGTGCCACTATGGGAAAAACAGTTCTCACCGCAGGAGACCAATATGATCTTGTGAAACTGAAACAGGAGCGGGAACGCATTGATGTCTCGCTTAAAGAAAAAGGATATTTCTATTTCTCTCCCGACTTCATTGATTTTCAAGCGGATAGTACTGCCGGGAATAAGACGGTTGATCTTTCTCTTCAAGTCAAAGGTGATATACCCGTCGAAGCAACGCGCGTCTATACAATTGGCAATATCTACATCTATTCCGGTTATTCGCTGACACGTGACAGTGTTACCATATCTGTCGGCGATACAGTAAGGGTTGGTGGCTGTTACTATATTGATATCGATAAGAAGTTTGATCCTGACGTCATTGCCCGGTCGATTTTCTTTAGAAAAGGCACTGTATATAATAGAGACGACCACGATATCACATTGAACAGGCTCATGAATCTTGGTGTGTTCAAGTTCGTGAACATACGATTTATTGAGGCCGATTCGGCAGGCATCCCACTTTTAGATACCCATATATATCTGACGCCGCTGTCGATAAAAAACATTCGCTTTGAGTTACAAGGCGTTTCCAAATCTAACAACCTTGCAGGACCGGTTCTTAATTCCAGCTTCCGGAACAGGAATTTGTTCGGCGGGGCAGAACTCTTTACGCTGAGTGGTGAAGTTGGGTTTGAGTTGCCTGTTGGTGGAGGACAATCGGGAGGGAATTCGTATGTGATAGGAACGCGTGGAGAGTTAGATCTGCCGAAGTTCCTTGTTCCGTTCAAACTCACCAATGTATCGAGCCTCTTTGTGCCAAAGACACGCATTGTGCTTGGATTTAATTTGCTGAATCGATTATCATACTATCAGCTCTTCTCGGTAGATGCTTCGTTTGGATACAACTGGAAAGAATCCATCAGCAAGGAACACAATTTTAATCTGCTTTCGATTACGTCTGCGCATCTGGCAAATGCAACCCAGAAATTCAACGACTTGTTGAGTATAAATCCACTGTTGAAAAAGAGTTTCGAGCAACAGTTTATCATTGGACAGAATTATTCCTTTACATACAATGACCAGCTTGAGAAGGAGCATAAGAATCACATATATTTCAAAGGAAGCATAGACCTTTCGGGAAACCTGTTGCAGCTTGTGCAATCATTGTTTAACAAGCAACAAGCGACACCTGATACTCCCTATAAAATCTTCGGGACAGCATATTCAGAGTACTACAAATTTGATATCGACTTGCGGCATTACTACAATACTATGGATCAAAGAGCGTCACTTGCCAGCAGGTTGATCGCAGGAATAGGTGTCGCTTATGGCAACTCTGCGACTCTACCATACGTGAAACAGTTTTATATCGGGGGAAGCAATAGCGTGCGTGCCTTTGGTGCGCGCGCTCTTGGTCCCGGTTCGTACAAAATTCCTGATAGCCTCGCTGCAAAATCCTTCATTGATCAGGCCGGGGATATAAAGCTTGAAGCAAATACCGAGTACCGCTTTCCTATCATCAGTATTCTCAAAGGCGCACTCTTCGTTGATGCCGGTAATATCTGGCTGCTGCAGGAAGACCCTGGCCGACCCGGTGGTAAGTTCTCCGGCAAGACATTTCTCGATGAGATAGCGGTTGGAACAGGATTTGGCTTGCGGCTTGATCTGTCCTTTTTTATTCTTCGGATTGACCTTGCGTTCCCATTGCGCGTCCCATATCTGCCCCAAGGCGAGCGCTGGGTCATCAATAAGATCAATTTCGTCGATCCGTCGTGGAGAACGAACAATCTTGCATTCAATATTGCCATTGGATATCCGTACTGAGTTGTGTGAAAAATTGGGAATTCGGAATATTATCTCCATACGAGGAATATGTACATCTCCAGGCAGGATTAATTACTTTTTCATCCTTTCGGGCGATTCCCGAATATGTAAATCATGATTATTCTGTTATGAGAAGTACATAGAAGAAAGGGGATTTTTCCATTCTCTAAGGTGGATGAAATATGCGTATACATGCATGGAAGTGGATTCAATTAGATTTTAAGATGGACGCGATAGGATTGCCAAAGAGGAAGCCGAACGTGAAGTTGATGAGTATACTATCCACACCTCGACAACAATTGGGTTGCATCATAGTTTGCCACTGCGTTGAATACTAACCTAAGAAAGAAAGGATACGCGTTATGTCATACGTACTTTACGTCGTTGGATTTGTGATCGTAATCGTTGGATTGATTTACGGTGCCGTGCTGCTGCATGTACCAACACAGTGGATTGTAGTGGGTTCTGTCGTGCTCTTAGGCATCGCGATTTTGACGGGTGTCAAGGCTACACGACAAAAAGATCGGACTGAGTAATCGTTATATACGAATAGTCTCAGCGCTGTCATCAGTTGGTAAGCGAAAGGAATACAAACTTCAAACGCTCGTGTTGTTATGAAAACTTTTCACTGGAAAAATATCTGGCTGTTATTGAAGGATTCAGCAATTGCCTGGGATGATGACAATATCGGGCAGCAAGGTGCTGCGCTATCGTTCTTTACTATATTTTCTCTGTCGCCGCTGCTCATTCTCGTGATCGTTCTCTCAAGTTTCGGGTTCGGCCAGGAGGCGGCAAGCGGCCATCTCGTTGCTCAAATTCGCGGACTGATTGGCATTGAAGGAGCGCAATTTGTTCAAAGCCTGATCACAAACGTATATAAATCTCATTCTAATGTTCTGGCAACGATTTTCAGTGTGGTCATGTTTATGCTGGGTGCATCGGCTGTGTTCGTACAACTGCGCGATTCGCTTAATACAATCTGGCATGTTCAGCTAAAACCGATAGGCACGATTCATGCGTTCCTTCGAGTCCGGCTCCTCTCTATCGCCCTGATAATAGGAATCGGTTTCCTTCTGCTGGTATCTCTTATTCTCAGCGCAGTTCTCGCAGCACTGAGCAGTTACCTGCGTGACTTCTTTGTTATCCTTGCGAACCTGGTCAGCCTTCTTAATTTTATAATATCATTTGCGGGCATCACTGTTATCTTCGCACTTATGTTCAAGTTTGTTCCGGCCGTCATTCTGAAATGGAAAGATGTATGGGTTGGAGCGGCGGTAACTTCACTATTGTTTTCTGTCGGAAAGATAGTGATCGGATTGTATCTGGGTAATGGTTCCATAGGTTCAACATTTGGTGCTGCGAGTTCGCTTGTCATCTTCATGATGTGGACGTTCTACTCTTCGCAAATAATACTCTTCGGTGCTGAATTCACTCGCTTGTATGCAACAAGATTCGGTGCGAATATTGTCCCGAGAAAGAATGCAACTCATATCGTTATACAGAGAGTGGAACCCAAGGAAACATCAGTAAGCAAAGAGTGATTGGATAGTACTTATTGAGCGAAAATTCGAAGTCTTGGAGTATGACTTCATAAGTTTGTCAAATCTTTACAATCACTGCAATCTGGACATTGTATATATCATCACAGTTGTTGAAGAATCCGTCGACACTCGATATATATGCGCTTTGAGAAACCCTCATCCATTAAATTGTGTTTAGTGAATAATCATCATACCAACAAAGAGATAGAGCTATGAACCAGACAAGATCAACCAAGGTGAAAAAGAAAGAGGATGCTGTTGAATTCTTTAATCTCATTCAGCAGCTCCATCTGAATGGTCAAGAGAAAAAGGATCTTGTTGCGTTTCTGAGGCAATTGTGATCTGATGAACTGTCTGTCCACTATACCGGACAAACCATGATAGAAAAACTTCTTCCTGTTACGCATCACGCGGAAGATACACTTCGCAGATCTATTGTAAAAGCCATAAGTTACCGAGTGATTATTTTAATTCTCGTCTTCACTGCAATTTATCTGTTTACTGGAAAAATAAAAATTGCTTTGGGTTTTATGATTGTGAGTAATATCTATACTACACTGGGTTACTTTTTCCATGAGAGAATCTGGGATAAAATAAAGTGGGGGATAATAATTGATAAATGAAGAATTATGAAACGAACCAACTCCCTCCGGCTTTTTGGAGTATCTCTGTAATAGAGTTGCTCCAAAAGATTGAAACTACAAAAGATGGTTTGACAAGTAATGAAGCTAAACAACGGCTCGCGCGCTATGGCGCTAATCTCCTGAAGCCGCCTAGGCGGTCGGATGTTTTGACGCTTCTGCTTAACCAATTTAAAAGTCCGATCATCCTCATCCTCTTCTTTGCAACAGGATTATCATTTTTTCTCCATGATTCGATAGATGCCATTATCATTCTTTCCATCATTCTCATCAGCGGTCTGCTTGGATTTTGGCAGGAGCGCGGTGCTTCGAACGCCGTGGCGAAACTACTCTCCATCGTGCAGATTAAAGCAATGGTGTTGCGTGATGGAAATTCCAAAGAAATACCAGTTGAAGACATTGTGCTTGGTGATATTGTCATCCTGAACGCCGGTGATATTGTTCCTGGCGACGGGATGATTCAGGAATCCAAGGATCTTTTCGTGGATGAAGCAATGCTCACGGGTGAAACGTTCCCTGCGGAAAAATCGGCGGCAGTCTTGCCGGTAGAGACACTATTGGCCCAGCGGACAAATGCGGTTTGGATGGGAACACACATTGTGAGCGGTAGTGCAACAGCACTGATTGTCCGTACGGGCAAGGAAACTGAATTCGGTAAAGTGTCGGAACGGCTCAAACTGAGGCCTCAGGAAACAGATTTTGAGCATGGGATCCGGCGATTCGGATATTTTCTTATGGAGATTACAATGGTGTTGGTGGTTGCCATTTTTGCCATCAATGTATATTTAGCGCGTCCGGTATTGGACTCATTTCTTTTTTCGCTTGCGCTCGCTGTTGGATTAACACCGCAGCTGCTGCCGGCAATTATAAGCATCAACCTTGCCCATGGCGCTAAACGGATGGCTGAAAAGAAAGTCATTGTCAAACGGCTCGCTTCGATTGAGAACTTCGGTAGTATGAATGTGCTTTGTGCCGATAAAACCGGTACACTGACGGAAGGAACCGTACACGTACAATCCGCCAGTGATGTGGATGGCGCCTCGAACGATAAAGTTCTTTTTCATGCGTATCTCAATGCTTTTTATGAAACGGGATTTACCAACCCGATTGACGAAGCAATCCGCACCCATCGCCAATTTGATTTGTCTGGTTATCAGAAGCAGGATGAAATCCCATATGATTTTCTTCGTAAACGTTTGAGTATTCTGGTTTCGCATGATGAAAAGCATCTGATGGTGACCAAGGGCGCGATGCTGAATGTACTCGATGTCTGTTCATCAGCGGAATCTGGAAACGGGACTATCGTCGATATCGCAACCGTGCGGGACCGAATCCAGCAGCACTTTGAGGAATTCAGTAAAAAGGGATTTCGTACGCTGGGTATTGCTTACAAAAACATGGGATCAGAATCACGCATCAGTAAAGATCACGAAACGGGTATGACCTTTTCCGGATTCCTTGTTCTTTTCGATCCTCCGAAACCCAATATCGTAGAGACGATTACTAACCTCAAGAACCTCGGTGTTGCGCTTAAGATTATCACAGGCGACAATCACCTTGTTGCGTCCAACGTGAGTCAACAGATGGGATTGTCAGATACAAAAATTCTTACGGGTCAGGACATTCATCAACTGAGCGATGCTGCGCTGCTCAACCGTGTGTCGAATGTGGATGTCTTCGCTGAAATCGAACCCAATCAAAAAGAACGAATTATCCTTGCTCTCCGAAAAGCTGGAAACGTTGTGGGGTACATGGGTGATGGTATTAATGATGCCTCCGCACTTCATTCTGCCGATGTTGGTATATCCGTTGACAGCGCAGTGGATGTTGCCAAGGATGCGGCGGATATCGTCTTGCTCGAAAAGGATCTGGGCGTCTTAGTGCAGGGTGTGCGCGAAGGAAGGGCAACTTTTTCCAACACACTCAAATATGTCTTCATGGCAACCAGCGCTAATTTTGGAAACATGTTTAGCATGGCCGGAGTATCCCTCTTTCTGCCGTTCCTTCCATTGCTCCCCAAGCAGATTCTGCTTACGAATCTCATGACGGATTTCCCGGAGATGACTATTGCAACCGACAGCGTGGATAAAGAATTGATTGACTATCCGCGGCGCTGGGATATTAAGGCAATCCGTAAATTTATGATTACATTTGGCATTGTGAGTTCTGTGTTTGATTATCTCACGTTCGGCGCCCTTTTGCTCATTCTTCATGCAACTCAGATTCAATTCAGAACCGGCTGGTTTTTAGAATCCGTTGTCTCAGCGTCTTTGATAGTGCTCGTTATTCGAAGCCGGAGACCTTCCTTCAAGAGTCGACCTGGGAAATATCTTTTTATGGCAACTCTGTCAACTGTAGTCGTAACATTGATTGTTCCTTTCACGCCATTCGCCGGGATTTTCGGATTCAGCCCGCTGCCAATACCGTTTCTTTTGTTCATCGGGCTCATCGTATTGTTCTACATTATTGCGGCGGAAATGACGAAAAAGGTTTTCTACAAAAGGGTGAAATTATAACCAGAAAAATCAAAACACTGATATTCTCGGATCAATAATGTTCATGCTGACGAGCATCGCTGCCGTTGCATTGATATATTTTCAATTCAAGTAGAAAAATGTAATGACAAAGTCTCATTTCCATTTCGATTACTTTTCCATTTTGGAAAGTAAGCAATCAATCTTCCATTTGATCAAACAGCGTTTTATTTGTAAAAAGGATTAATCACTTTCTCATCCCTTTAGTCTATTGTTTAGTTTTACAGATGTTTCTATAATTCATTGAGGTAAAGAGTGTTTCTATGGTCAACAGGTGCAGTGAATAATAGACCAATGCAGGCCTTCCATGTTCACCGCAATACATTATAAACTATAAAGGGGCTCTCATGAAATATTCCAATTTTACAGGTACAGAATGTATTATGAAACTGATTATTCGGTTGTTTCAATATTCAGTTTTCATTATTACACTCACAGCATTGACGAGCACATACACGTGCGCGCAAGTGAACATTAAACTTGGCGGCGGATTCGGGGTCATGAGTCCGGCTGCAGATTTCGGCGGCTCGACCATTGAATACTATAACGGTTCACGTTATGGACTTAGTGGCGGCCTTAACATCCATGGAAAAGCGAAGATAGGATTTTTCGGATTTAATCTCGCCGGGGAAATTGATTACTCTTCGTTAAGTAACACAGGAAATTCTGAGCCGGGACAAGGACAAGTAGATATATCGCAAAAGATTGTGTCACTGAAAATTGGTCCTGAATTTCGTCTGAGCCTGCCTGTGTTACCCGTTACTCCGTACCTCGGTTTAAATGTAGCATTGAATTCGTTCAGCGGCGAGACAACGTTTCAAGGAGTTTCGAAAGTTCCGAGCGCAACGTATAGCGTGCAAAGTGCAACGCGGTTTGGTGTAGGATTCTATGCGGGAACGGAAGTGAGCATAGGTCCTTTCCTATCACTTGATTTTAATCTCTCATACAACTTGATGAATCTCTTCGGCAAACAATGGAACGACGTAAATCCGGGAGTAAATCAGCGTATCGATTCATATCTTTCTTTAAATGACCAAAGTGATCCTCTGTACGCTGCTGGAGACGATAAACATTTCGTGTCAAATTCACGAAGTATTAGTTCGATTCTGTTTACCGTCAGCATCTTGTTCGGTTTGTAGAAGTATCAAACGATTCAATAACCCGTCAATCAACAGAGCATTCCCTACTGTTTGAAGCTGCGGGTTAATCTTGAGGCCTTTTATAAAAAAAGGGGGGGCGAAACTTTTCAGAATCGGACTTTAGTTTAGCTGGGGCCACGCCTTCGCAGCACTCCGCTTGAACGTGAATCTTCCTGGTACTATAAAGAATGGAAACGCCCGGACAAGCCGGGCATTTCCATTCTTGTAGCGGGGGCAGGATCCCGCCTTCGGCGGGACTTCACAATCAACATTCAGCTTGAACTTCTGTCTACCCAATTACTAATAAAAACAAAAAATCCCAGACAAGCTGGGAATTTTTGTTTTTTGTAGCGGGGGCAGGACTTGAACCTGCAACCTTCGGGTTATGAGCCCGACGAGCTACCAATTGCTCCACCCCGCGATCATTGTATATCTAATATACGACCATTTAAGTGCCTAGTCAAGATTCTTTTTTTGGTGAACATGCCGGAGGGTTTGCCCAGAAATTATAATGAGTGTGCGATGTAACCTTTTTCATTTACATTTTTTAAATGTCTGACTTCTGCATCCTGCTTTTCGCCGCTTCAAACATCACGAGCGCGCCCGCCACAGATGCGTTGAGCGATTCAATCTTGCCATGCATTGGAATCTTCACCAAGAAGTCGCATTTCTCTTTAACGAGCCTGCGCATGCCTTTTCCTTCATTCCCAATAACGATGGCAAGCGAGCCGCTATAGTCGTGTTCATAGTAAAGTTTATCGCTTTCCATTTCGGTTCCAACAATCCATACCCCACCTTTTTTTAGCTCATCTAATGTCTGGGCAATGTTCGTTACCCGCGCAATTGGAAGATGCGCTGTTGCACCGGCTGACGTTTTTGCAACGGTAGAATTGACCGACGCGGAGTTGTGGAGCGGAATGATAATACCATGCATGCCGGCACATTCTGCAGAACGAATGAGCGCACCAAGATTATGCGGATCTTCAATTTCGTCAAGAATGAGAATGAACGGCGGCTCGTTTTTCTGTTGAGCAGCAGCAAGAATTTCCTCAATTTCTGCGTAACGATACGAGTCAATGATTGCGATAATTCCCTGTGTCATCGTGTCGCCGGCTAATTCAGCAAAACGTATTTTATCTGTTTCTTTTACAGGAATAGCAAGTTTCCGCGCAAGCTGTTTTGCTTGATCGATATGGCTTCCCGATGTGCCATGGAGAATTAAAATTCGTTCGATTGGCTGGCGTGATTTAAGCGCTTCCAATACCGGTTGTCTGCCAACGATAAGGTTATCCATGCTGCTGCCACTTTTATAAGTCGTATGAATGGATATAGTGCTTGTTCCTCGTTCAAATATTCTTGGACGCAAACACAGTGTGCTCTATTTACACCGGTACTATTTTGAAGGTGAAACTGTTGCGAACTTCCACCAGCCGAACAACCCAATTGCAATCAGAACACATGCAATGAGCTGCGCTTCACTCAATCCTAAAATAATTCTCGGATTGGGCCGGAGAAATTCAACGGCGAATCGTTCGATCCCTGCTAACATCAAGTACATCATAAAGAGCTTTCCGGTTGGTATGGTCTTCTTCCGAATACTCCAGAGGAACCAGCACATCAACGCACAGACAATGAATTCGTACACAGGCGTTGGATGGCACGGAATATTGTTGGGAACGATGCCGCCTGTGAAGTGGCTGGTGATTTCCGGAAAATCTTTGAATGCAACAGATGGCGGATACGTTCCGTTTGAATAATCTGTTCCCCAAGGAAGCGTTGTTGGAAAACCGTAATCGCCGTCTCCGGCAAGGTGACAGCCAAGACGCCCTATGCCGTAACCGAGCATCAAACCAGGGGCAATTGCATCACAAATCGTGAAAAACGTAATTCCTTTTCTTCTTCCGTACACATAAATAGAAAATGTGGCGAGCAGAAATCCACCGTAGAAAGTCAGTCCGCCGGGATTGAATGCCGTACCGACAGGGTCGAGGACAAAAGAAGACCAATTCTCAATCAGGTAAAGAATCTTAGAGCCAGCCACTCCAGCTCCGAGTGCAATGAGTGTGATATTATTTGCAATATTCGGATCCAATTTGCGGCGTTTGAATTCGCTGACAAGGAGATAACTGCCTGCAATGAAACCGAACGCAAGCATTAATCCATAACCGTATACAGTAAATGGTCCAATATGGAAAAGTCGAGGGCACATAGTTACTCAAGGGAAAAGTTAAAAGTGATAAGTAAAAAGATAAAAGTAATAAATGAATAATAATTATGTAAGATTCACCGGGTCGCTGGAGACAATGATGAATGTATCTCGCGATTTTCGTTTAATGTCGATTTTTTCAGGTGAAATTTGCACCAAGAATTCATTAACCGTTTTGTCCTGTTTCGTAACTCTTAATTTATAGAGTCCATCAAGATTTGTATAATCACACCGTCCTTGAGCAGGCCCGGTCTGCGGCATGAGCAGCTCCGGGACGTGCAATCCCGTGATGAGCAAATTGATGTTATGTTCGGTCAGTTCATGTTCCAATAAAATCTCATACCGGAAGCTGACAAAAATTTTTGTAGTCTGTACCAGAAAAATTACAACGTTTCGCTTGGTCTTCTCGTCGTAGTGGTGAAAAATATTAAGCGTATAATCAGGATCGCGTTTTTTTTTATTTGCCATGGTCACGAAGGTATTTCGATCTTATCGAGCAAGACAGTACTCTCTACGCCAGTCTGCATGTTTTTCAGTTTGGCGATTTTCGTTTTCAACTCCTGCTCTCCAACCACGATGACATACTGCGCCTGCTGACGGTTCGCTTCCCGCATTTGGGATTTGACGCTTCTGCCCAGATAATCAACCTCAGCACAGATGCCTTGCCGCCGCAATTCACTTGCTTTTGAAAACGTCCAGATGCGCGCGGTTTCATCCAATCCAACAAAGTAGATCACTGGAGCGGATGATGAGAATTTATTTTTATTGAGTTTTGCAAGGACAATGAGCAGCCGTTCGATGCCGGCAGCGAAACCAACGCCCGGTGTTTGTTTCCCGCCAAGTTCTTCTACCAACAAATCGTATCTGCCACCGCCGGCGAGCGCGTCTTGCGAACCAAGCGCAGTGCTCGTGATTTCAAATGCTGTCTTTGTATAATAATCTAATCCGCGGACGAGCCTTCCATCAACTTCGTAAGAAAAGTTGAGTGCATCGAGAAGTGAACGGACTGATGCAAAATGCACCGCACATTCCTCGCACAAATGTTCATTCATCAGCGGCATGCCGGCAGTCAATGCCCGATCTTTCTCATCTTTGGAATCGAGCACGCGGAGCGGATTTTGTTCGACACGTATCTGACTATCGTGAGAGAGCTGTGCAAATATTTTCCGTAATTCTGTTTGCAGGAGTTGTTTGTACGCAGGCCGACACTGTTCACATCCGACTGAATTGATTTTCAGCGAATACTGATCGATGCCAAGCTGTTTGTAAATTTCAATCGGCAGTACCATCATCTCAACGTCAAGCTGCGGTGATGATGCACCGATCGCTTCCGCGCCAAACTGGTGAAATTGGCGCATTCGTCCGGCTTGCGGGCGTTCCTGCCGGAACATCGGTCCGATGTAATACACTTTTGTGAGCGGTGATTGCTCGCCAAGATTGTTTTGGAGGTATGCCCGCAGTGTCGCAGCCGTCCCTTCAGGACGAAGCGTGATGCTTTCCTCACTACGATCGAGAAATGTGTACATCTCTTTGCTGACAATATCCGTCAGTTCACCGATGCTGCGGGCGAATAATCCTGTTTGTTCAAAGGCAGGTGTGCGGATTTCTTGATAATTGAAGTTCTGCATCACGCGGCGGATAATAGATTCCACGTACTGCCATCCGGCGGTTTCATCCGGTAGAATATCTTTCGTGCCTTTAATTGTACGGAATTTCACAATACAGTCCTTCTTGCTATGTCACCGTAAGTCGATGAGCAGGACATCAGAATAAAGGGTGGAAACACGCCTAACGAGTCTATCCTTCGGAAATTGTTGCCTCTTCCTGGCGAAAAATTTCTAGAATTTCTTTTGATGTTTCTGCCTCGAGAAGACGCTTCCGGAAATCTTCCTTGTTCATGAGACGCGAGATGCGGCTTAGGAGTTTGATGTGCGGACCAACCATATTATCGCGGCCTACGAGAAGAAACACGAGACGCACCGGTTGATCGTCAAGCGATTGATAATCGATGGGCTGGGCAGTAACCGCGAATGCTGCAACAATATCGTTGACGGCATCTGTTTTACCATGGGGGATCGCGAACCCAGAACCGACGCCGGTGGACATTATTTTTTCTCGCTCAAAAATTGCCGCACGCATGCGATCCTTGTCGGCAACCTGCTTTTGAGTGCCGGCAAGTTCAATCATCGCATTGATCACTTCTTCCTTTGTGGCGCCTGGAAGATTTGTTCGCACGACCGATTCATTTAAAATATCAGTAATTTTCATCAATGTCTCCAAATTGGCAGAGCCGCGTAGGAAGCGTCGACTCGTACTTCCAAGCGGCTTTCGTATCAAAGATTACAGAATTTCTCTCAAAATACAAATGAATTTACAACGCCTATTGCTGCTCGCCGTCAATCCATTTTTTAATTTTTGATTCGTATTCATCCGCAAGCCGTTGTGCCACAGCAACATCAATAGATTCTGCATTAATGTGGAATACAGGCCTCGCGCGATCAGGATTTAATAATATCGAGGTATGCCCGCCCATGTCAGCTGGATGCAGCTTTATTCCTTCAATCAAGTCGCGAGGAATTCCTTCGGATTCCTCTGTCAGCTTGCGCATAATTCGACCTTTGACATGCCATGGGCACGAAATATTTTTTTTAACGAAATGGAGCCGCGGAGTTTCGTTGTCGAGTTCGCCGATCCGCTTTTTTGTCTTGGCGATGCATTCAAGCAGCTTTGCAATTGAGTACATTGCATCGGAGGCAAAGAGGAAATCATTGAAAATGAATCCGCCTTTTGTACCTCCGACGAACTTGCTTTGTTTATCCCCTGCAGCATCCATCAGCGCGAGGTGACTGTCCCGCGTTTTCACAACCTTCAAATTGAACTCTGCTGCTATGATATCAACTTCGCCGCTTGCGGAAATCGGTACTGCAAATTTGGACATATCTTTATCGGCAAGAGCGATAAACTTCAACATGAGAGTCAGTAAGCGATCGCTATCGATAATGGAACCATGTTCATCAATAATAAACATTTTTTCTGCGCCGGCATCTAACATACAGCCGATATCATATTTTAATGAAGTGACCACATAAGCAAGCTGATGAAGCGATGCATCGAACTCTTCTTTTGTTCGTGTGTTTTTGCGGCTGTCCAGATAGGCGTTGAGTGCTACGACCTGCACGTCTAAATTTCCAAGGATGTTTGGGAAGATTGTGGATGCGATTCCATTGGAGTAATCAATCACCATTTTGAGTTTTGAAGAACGGATTGCCTGCGTGTCCAGCGTTTCTAAGAAACGCTGGATGTAACTCTCTGTTGTGCGTTCCGGGAATGAGATAGATCCAACTTGATCGTGGTGTGCACGGCTGAAATCTTCGCCGAAGAAAAGGCGTTCTATTGATTTTGTTTTACTTGACGGCAAATCCTTGCCTTGTGCATCAAAGAAAATAATGTCTGTGCTGCTTCTATCGAATGGGGATTTGCGGACGTGAATACCGCCGCGTTCTTTCCCTGTTCGCAATTCGTGCCGGACGATAGGAATTGAAGTTGTGCGTAAATCCATACAATGAACGCCTGCCGACATGATACCGGACATAATTGCACGGTTTATCATGCGAGAGACATTATCGGCATCGCGGCTGGTTACAACTGTCGAACCTGAACCGACAAAAGCGCCGAATGCTGCTCCTAACTTGGCGCCAAACTCCGGGCTGATTTCAACATTGGAAATACCGCTGATGCGCGCGTCAGTGAACAATTCGCGCAACCATCGATCTTCCCACACTAAACTCCGTGTTACGATGGAGCCGTCTTCAATATTCTTTTCCGGCCAAATTTTAATATTTGACAGGAGTTTGCTCCGTTTGCCTACTGAGCACGAATCACCGATGAAAACATTTTCGAGAATCACGACATCGTCATTGATGACACAACTGTTTCCAACGACATCGAGCGTCAATTCAGACCGAGTGCCAATTTTGGAATTCTTCCAAATGATGGAATTTCGGATAACAACACCGGGGAGGATTTCACAGTTGTCGCCGATGATAGAATTACTAATAACCGCGCCGTTATGGATATGACAGTTTTTCCCGACAACGCTTGTTCCTGTACAATTGCGGAGTTCTGTCTCAATGATTGTACCATCTCCGAGAATGAGATTGCCCTTTCTTACTCCATCAATCTGAAGTTCCACATCGCCTCGCATTGCATCCATATGGGCGTCTTGATACTCATTCAAACTGCCAATATCCTTCCAGTATCCTTGAGCGATATAGCCGTACAATCCAAGATCACGCTCCAAGAGAAGAGGGAAAAGGTTTTTTCCGAAGTCAAATTCATGTTTTTCCGGCACGAGATCCAGAACATCCGGTTCAAGAATGTAAATTCCAGTGTTGATGGTATCGCTGAATACTTCGCCCCATGATGGTTTTTCAAGAAATCGGGTAATTTTTCCATCGGTCTTCGTTAAAACAACTCCATATTGAAGAGGATTGGAAACATGCGTCAGCAGTATTGTAGCTTTCGCTTTCTTTTCTTCGTGGAAGCGAATCGCCGCAGTTAAGTCGAAATCGGTAAGAACATCCCCGCTGATAATTAAAAATCTCTCATTTAAAAAGTCTTTTGCGTTGCGGACACTGCCTGCTGTTCCGTAATCGGCTTCTGCCTTTCGATATTGCATCTTTATGCCGAAGGCGCTACCATCACCAAAATAGCCAGTAATAGCATCCGGTTGATAGAAGAGAGTGGAAACAATATCTACAATACCATGATTTTTTAGCAATTCGACGATATGTTCCATAATGGGTTTGTTCACCATTGGAACCATCGGTTTAGGAATGCCGCTCGTGAGTGGCCGCAATCGCGTACCAAAACCCCCAGCCATGATGACAGCTTTCATTGAGAACTTCCAATTCTTGGCTATGAAAGAGACAACTAAATAATAAAAAGTTATGCAAAAAAAGATACTGCTGCAAGCATCGGTAATTTTAAACTCGAGACCAAAAGTGTTTTTTGTGATTTTATTTGAAAATGATTAATATCGATATGATTCATTGACTTTCCGGCACAAAACAGGTAAATTTAATGCAATTTGTGGGCAACTATAAAACGTTCTATACTCAATGAAATGACTGACGCCCGAAGGTTCAACTCAATTTTTTCCTTACTGCATTCTTTAACGTTTGCGGAAGAATTGATTGTGGTGGTGGGCGTCGTTTCATTTTTAGGGGGCCTTGCTCTTTCATTCGTGTTTGCGAAGATAATGCTCTTTCTGCTTTCTGGAGCATCGATTGCGTACGTGATTGTGAGAACGGGAAAACGCAGAGGGCTTACTGCGCAAGCAGAGGAAAGTAGTCATTCTCTCACAGCAGAAGAGGAGCGTGACAATCAAATGAAGAAACTTGTTTTTGATGATTATCAAGCTTCCGGTAAACAATATAAAATTGATTTTATTGATGAACCGGAATCTCCCCAACCAGAACTCCTTGAAAGAGAAAGTATGGCTCCGGAAAAAAAAGCTTCAAAATCAGAAAAATCAACAACAACAGTATTTGAATTGAACGAGTTCATCGAATCTCCAGATGGCAGCGGACAAGCCGAGGATGGACCCCGCGCAGAATTTAATACTCTCATCCAACGTGTATTAGGCGTTGTGAAAGATGTGCATTTCGCGCATACCGTTGCTCTTTTCTGGGTGAACAGAGAAAAACAGCAGTTGGTGCTTGAAAGCCATCTCTCTGACAGCGGGCAATTCATGAAAAATAGACGTCTTTCTATCGGTTCTGATTTAGTGAGTCAAATTGCTATCAGTGGAAAGCCGCAGATCGTCAATTATGTAAATGCTCTGGGACAGAGTGATATCCTGCCGTATTATGAAACAATTGAAGCGGTCAAAACATTTGTCGGTATTCCGATATTTTACAGCGGCGCATCACAGGACCCGGTTGCGGTTCTTATATTGGATTGTTTAGAGTCCGACGCTTACGGCAACGAAACAATCACTTCACTTGCTCAAATAGCGAAGTTGATATCCACTCTCACGCGCAGTTATACTTCAAAATATGATCTGTTGCTGGATTCTGAAGTCTTACGGTCGATTAATCGTATACGTGAACAATTGAGCATGGAATTTGATGCTCATTCTATAACAAGGTCGCTTGCTGAAGAAGTATCGAGACTTATTCCATGGGATTATGTTACAGTGGTTTTGTTTGATGACAACCGAAAATCGTGGATTGTCCATTATCTTCTGAACCGAATGAACGATCCGTATGTTTCACTAATGTGTGAACTGGACGCCCAGCAGAGTCTTGCTGCAGGTGTGATCCAAGCTGGTATTCCGAAAATCATAGACGACATTTCAACGGCATCGATGCCGCGGTTCTTTCAAGCAGAACGATGTGATGCGAAAGGCGCCTTGATGATTATGCCGCTCAATTCATTGAGTCGGTGCTATGGCGCGTTGGTGGTCGAAAGCAAAGACCCCAAAACGTATTCCGATGCAGATGTGAAGCTTGTTCAAAAACTTACTGAAACTTCGTCTTGGGCTCTTGAGATTCTCAGTTTGACAGATGTTATGAATAACTATGTCTCGCTTGATGAAACCACTGGAGTAGCAACACGTAAAAGCTTTATGGGGCGATTACAGGAAGAAGTGCAGCGTGCTAATGATTTCTCGAACGAATTATCGCTGGTGATGATTTCCATAGACCGGATGGATGAGCATATTACACGGTATGGAAAGGATGCATTTGATTTCATCCTGCAAAATGTGAGCCGCATGGTAAAAGTTTCCATTCGTCCATACGATGTTGTTGGCAGATTCGACTTCAATTGTTTTGTCGTTCTTCTCGTTCACACAACATCGAATGAGGCGTCGCTGTGGGCAGAGAAAATTCGCAAGAATGTTGCCAGCAACATCCTCAATATCGAGAATAAGAGTTTTTCAATCACCATCAGTGTTGGTGTTGCCGGTGCGCTGGAAGAAGCATCTGACGTTGATTTACTGGAGAATGCTGACCGTGTTCTTCGGAAAGCCATCGAAGCAGGCGGCAATATTGTAAGAGTATATTAAATAACAAATCAGTAATTCTTTTTTTGGAGATGTAAATGGCGAAAAAAACTGACTTTGCGGAAAAAGCAAAAAAAGCCGCACAGGAAAAAGGCGTGAGGTGCCCAAAATGCGGCACTATGAAAACAGCAACGCTCTATGTGCAATCGGTGCGTTCAGCCCATGGATCCTATAAATTCAACCGACAGCGGGTGCAGATTTGTAAGTGCAACGAAAAGGAGATTTTAGGATAGCAGTTCACTGCGCAATCCTCACACAGAAAATTTCGGATAAGGTTAAAGCAGACGAAACTCATACTCATTGTTCTTGATAGCGTTGGCGTTGGTGAATTACCCGATGCCGGAGTTTACGGGGACAGAGGTACGAATACGATATCACACGTTGCTCGTGACGTAGGCGGATTGCGATTACCCAACCTTGAAGCACTCGGACTTGGAAACATTACGAATATAAACGGTGTTTCAAGAAACAAGAATGCTATTGGTTGCTTCGGCAAAATGGCAGAAGCATCGGAGGGCAAAGACAGCACAACTGGACATTGGGAAATCGCTGGCATTATCACTCACAAAGCATTCCCTTTATATCCGAATGGTTTTCCGAAAAAACTGCTTGAGAAGTTTCTTCGTGTCACAGGGTGCAAAGGATATTTAGGCAACAAACCGGCATCTGGCACAGAGATCATCATAGAGTTGGGCGATGAGCATGTACGTACTGGTTACCCGATCCTCTATACTTCCGGTGATTCTGTTTTTCAAATTGCTGCACATCAGGATGTGATTCCGCTTGAGCGTCTGTATGATATTTGTCAGAAAACACGTGAACATGTTGTAGTGGATGAGCATCGTGTTGGTCGTGTCATTGCGCGTCCATTCATGGGAACCGCCGGCAACTACATACGCACACCGTATCGGAGAGATTACGCAGTTGAACCTCCAGCAGAAACTGTGTTGGATATTTTGCACGCAAGCGGCGTTTCAACAATTGGCATCGGTAAGATTGACGACTTGTTTAGCGGGCGCGGATTACAGGAAAAGACACATATAAAATCAAACGCAGAAGGCATCGAAGAAATTATTAAAACCGGAAAATCGATGCAGTCTGGATTTCTCATGGCGAACCTCGTTGATTTCGATATGCTCTATGGTCATCGCCAAGATGCAAAAGGATATGCTAAAGCGCTTGAAGAGTTTGATCTGAAGATTCCGGAAATCCAGAACTGCATAAGTGATGGTGACCTGCTTATCTTGACTGCCGATCACGGCAACGATCCGACAGATCAGAGTACAGACCATACGCGAGAATATGTTCCGGTGCTGTGTTATACAACATCCGGCAAGAAGAATGTAAATCTCGGTGTACGCAGTTCTTTTGCCGATATCGGTAAAACCGTAGCGGAGTTTTTTAACATCGCGCAAGCTCAATCGCTTTCGGGTCAAAGTTTTCTAACAGATATTTTATAAGTTCGGAAGATACTGCTGCAAACGGAAACAATATCGTGTTTGCAGAGTCTAATAAAAAGGTGAATCATGATCCTCGGGAAAGTTATTGGTACGATTTGGGCAACACGCAAAGACGAAGAGATGGTTGGAATGAAGCTTCAAATCGTCAAGCATGTAGATCTTGATTATAAGCTCAAAGATTCATTTGTTGTTGCCGTTGATACAGTGCAAGCGGGGGTCGGTGATATTGTGCTGGTGGCATCTGGGAGTTCTGCACGCCAAACGGCAGTGACAAAAAACAAGCCCGTAGACGCCGTCATCGTGGCGGTGGTTGACAAGTTAGATATTTCTGAATAATGCGAGGCGGTTGTGTTTTTTGCAAAGGTTATTGGAACTCTTTGGGCAACGCAAAAGGATGAGACTTTGAAGAGCTTCAAACTTCAGATCATTCAACCGTTGAATGCCAAGCGTGAGCATGCCGGCTCGCCGATTGTTGCAGTAGACACTGTTGGTGCCGGACAGGGCGAAACAGTTTTTTATATCACATCGCGCGAAGCGGTAATTCCATTGCCGGTAGAAATGGCGCCGGTGGATGCAAGTATTGTCGGGATTGTGGATAGAATCGATCTTCAGCAATCGTGAACTTTCCACCCACTTTTACGTGTTATATATAGGAACTATCGCTGGAACACCCGTAGTCCCGCCCAGTGCGGGACGGGAAACAAAAGTTACATTTAGGCAAAGAGTCAATGGTGAAAATAAGCAAACAATATACAAATCGTGAAAGCCAATCGTTAGATAAATATCTCCAGGAAATTGGCAAAGTCGAATTATTAGTGCCGCAGGAAGAAATTGATCTCGCCCGGCGTATCAAAAAAGGCGATCAAAAGGCGCTGGAGAAATTGACAAAGGCAAATCTTCGCTTCGTGGTCAGCGTAGCAAAGCAATACCAGAACCAGGGTTTGTCACTCGGCGACTTGATCAACGAAGGCAATCTTGGTCTCATAAAAGCTGCAAAGCGTTTTGATGAAACACGCGGATTCAAATTTATTTCGTATGCCGTTTGGTGGATTCGTCAATCCATACTTCAAGCACTCGCGGAACAGTCGCGTATTGTGCGCCTGCCGCTCAATCGTGTTGGCGCATTGAATAAAATTGGTAAAGCGTTCAGTACGCTGGAACAGGAATTTGAGCGCGAACCGAGTGCGAGTGAATTGGCGGAAGAATTAGATATGTCGCTCTTTGAAGTTTCCGACACGCTTAAAATTTCCGGCCGGCATTTATCGATGGATGCACCGTTTGCGCAAGGTGAAGATAATCGTTTGCTCGATGTTATTCAGGATAATAGACAGCCGACTCCAGATTCCGGTCTGTTAGAAGAATCGTTGAAGAATGAAGTAAAGCGTGCACTGGCAACGCTGAGTGAACGCGAAGCACAAGTGATCAAACTTTATTTCGGCCTCGATTCTGAGCATTCGCTCACACTGGAAGAGATCGGGGAAAAATTTAACCTCACGCGCGAACGGGTTCGGCAGATTAAGGAAAAAGCAATTCGCCGTTTGCGGCATGCGTCGCGAAGCAAAGCATTACGCGCATATCTTGGATAATCGAAAAAACGTATTGGAACACAAACGACATTTTGATTCAAACTCTTAGCAAGCCCCATCTGTACGGGGCTTCGTCGTAACGAAAGCATTTTCCCTATCGACTGCAAACATTCAATATTGTTATTGATGGGAACTGCCATCGCAGTCTTCGTGCTTGAAGGGTGCGGCGCATCGTCCCCGCGATTTGGCAGCAAAGAGAGAAAATCTACGCGAACGGAAACAGGATCGACTCATGGTGCGCGTTTCGCGTCGAAGGAAGCGGAAGAGGAAACCAAAGAGAATGATAAAAAGCCGAATGCAAAAGAAGTAGAACGCGTGACGAGCGGCACACGTGATTTTCGGAAAGAAAAAAACGAAGCACTGAAACCGCTCGATCAAAGCAAGATGATGCGGGAGATTTCAAAATTTATGGGTGTACCGTACGTGCATGGCGGCGCCGGAGCAGATGGCATGGATTGTTCAGGCTACACGATGACGGTGTACAAGAACGCCATCGGCAAACAGCTTCCACGCTCAAGCGTGGAACAATCGAAGCTCGGCAAGGCGGTTGAATTGAGCGATTTGAAGTTTGGTGATTTGATCTTTTTCAACACCACGGGGGAGAACGCATCACACGTTGGTATTTATTTGGGGGACGATCTCTTTGCGCATGCGAGTGTCTCCTTCGGAGTAACAATTTCTTCGCTGCAGAGTTCATACTTTGCCAAACGGTTCGAGACAGCACGGCGGATTGTTAGTGATTAGAGGCCGTAGGATACAGAATGCAGACGACAGAATGAAAATATAAAAGTAGAGTTATTTAAAATCTATTAAAATGGATCAGGATTAACGAAGGTTTAAGTGTATGTCTATTCTTCCAATTTATCTTTTCGGAACAGAAATTCTAAAGAAAAAAGCCAACCGTGTAGACTCACTGGATGATTCAACCGTCAAACTTATTTACGATATGTTTGAGACGATGCACGAGGCCAACGGCCTCGGTCTTGCCGCAACGCAGGTGGGTGATCTTCGGCGTGTGATTACTATCGATATTTCAGATGTCACCGAGCCAAATGCTGAGGGTGAAACGGAGGATACGATGCATCCAACGTCGCCCGATCTTCCTAAAACACTCGCATTGATTAATCCGGAAATTCTGAGCGAAGATGGCACGTGGGTGATGGAAGAAGGGTGCCTGAGTCTCCCGAATCTGCGTGGTGAAGTAGAACGTGCAGAAAAAGTACATGTTCGTTTTCATGATGCAGAATTCAAAGAACAAGAACTTCTTGCCGATGGATTACTGGCACGCGTCCTTCTTCATGAACTGGACCATCTGAATGGAGTACTGTTCGTCGATCGTGTCAGTAAAACAAAACGAAGTATGCTGCTGCCAAAGTTGAGAAAGATTCGAAAAGGGGAAATCGAAGTGGATTATCCGGTGGTGACGGCAGAGGAGGAATAGCCGTATGCGAATCCTTTTTATGGGCACGCCGGAATTTGCTGTCCCAAGTCTTCGCATTCTTCTGGATCATTCCTATGAAGTTGCTGGCGTGGTGACCGCGCCCGACAAGCCGCGAGGGCGCGGTCAGCACGTGTCTTCTACGCCGATTAAAGAGTTCGCACTCCAGCATCATCTCACAATACTTCAGCCTGGAAATCTCAAAGATTTAGAATTCGTTTCGGATATCCAGCAATTCGCACCCGACCTCGTCGTTGTCGTAGCGTTTAGAATTTTGCCGCGAGAAGTATACACAATTCCAAAACTCGGTACTTTTAATCTTCATGCATCACTCCTTCCGAAATACCGCGGTGCAGCGCCCATCAACTGGGCGATTATGAACGGCGAAAAGGAATCTGGAGTGAGCACATTTTTTCTCCAGGATAAAGTGGATACAGGTTCTATTCTTCTCCAGGCCCGCGCAAAAATTGGCGAGGATGAGACCGCCGGAGAACTCCATGACACACTTTCTGAAGTTGGTGCCGAAGTAGTCCTTCAAACCGTCCGGTTGATCGAACTTGGTAAGGCACAGCCGCGTTTGCAGAATGATGCACTTGCATGTGCAGCACCAAAGATCTTCAAAAACGACTGCCGCATTGATTGGAAGAAATCATCTCAGCAGGTTCATAATTTTATCAGAGGACTTTCACCAAGTCCAGCTTCCTGGACAATGCACAACGATAAAACTCTCAAACTGTACTCTACAAAGATTTCGGAAGCACAATCTCAAGCAGCAGGAATTGTTCTCCAGCGAACGAATGACACACTGCTTGTAGGAACCGGCAATGGAACGGTTTCTATTCTCGAAATTCAACAAGAAGGGAAACGCCGTCTCGGCATCGAAGAATTTCTCCGTGGTTATAAGATTGAAGCGGGCGAAGTGTTCGAATAATTATTCCCTGCCGCTGACGGTGCTGAAATATAATTATTCTTGAGATTTGGACAAGAACACGCGTTTCTTGTTAGACTTGTTCATATACATAATAGATTTCTCTAAAAGTAAGAACGTGATCGACTTTTCGCCTGAATCTCTTGTAACTCAAAATAATTCTCGTATATTGACACAGACAGTTATTGAAAACTGTCTCGGAAAAAAGAATGGACAAGCAAACGATTCTTCATCTCATCGAACAAGTTCTCAACGAGACCAATGCCTACACGTGCACGAAAGATGGCATTTGTACAGACAATCTTTGCGTCATCCATAATAAAGATGGTGTAAAGAATATCGTCAAGAGCGGCGCAGATCGAATCTCTACAGGTGTTGGATTGGAACAGGATGCATTCGATCCCGGCCTTGCGCGGATGATTGATCATACACTGCTTAAACCGGATGCGACACAAAAGGAAATTGAAAAACTCTGCGCAGAGGCAAAACAGTACGGATTTGCAAGCGTGTGCATTAATCCATCACATGTGAAACTGTGCGCAAGACTTTTGCGCGATACGGATGTGAAAGTATGCACGGTGATTGGTTTTCCATTAGGAGCGACATCGAGCGCAGCAAAAGCATTTGAGACTGATCGCGCAATCAAAGACGGCGCGCGTGAAGTGGATATGGTGATCAATGTCGGGATGCTGAAGTCCGGCGAGTATGGGTATGTAGAAGAGGATATTCTTTCAGTCGTCAGTGCGGCGCATAGCTTTGGAGTGCTTACGAAAGTGATTATTGAAACCGGACTGTTGACCGACGAGGAAAAAGTGAAAGCGTGCATGCTGGCAAAACATGCCGGAGCAGACTTTGTAAAGACATCGACAGGTTTTGTAAAAGGCGGGGCGACTGCTGGCGACATCGCATTGATGAGGAAAGTTGTTGGACCGGAGTTAGGAGTCAAAGCGTCCGGCGGAGTGCGGTCGCAGGAAGATGCACTTGCGCTTATTGCAAGCGGTGCTGATCGCATCGGTGCGAGTGCAAGTGTTAAGATTGTCATCGGGGAGAAGGTCACCTCACTATCCTCCTAATAGAAAGCAGCATGTGGTGAATCAACGTTTTCTCATGTTCATATTATTTTTTGTCGGTGCAGCGCTGACGCTCATTGGCTGTGTCCCGTCTGAAGAAACCGGTGCAGGCCACCGGGCGAAAAGCCCAGTACAGATTTTCGGTCCTATCGATACGACACATCGTGTGGTGCATCGTGCAATGAGTCAAGATACTACTTCCAAACTGAAGGTTGATTCCGTGAAAATTGCACTAGCAAAGAAACCGCGCATTGCTCCAAAATTCAGATCGCGGCAAGATACTGTACGTGCATCCGTTGTCACGAAATCAAAATCATATTCACATCCGCTGATCAAAATTGTACGTCCGGAACATCCGATCTACACGGTACAGGTCGGTGCTTTTGGTCAGGTATCGAATGCCTTACGTGCACAAAAGAAAGCTAAAGAACATTTTGCAAACCAGCCGGTATTTAGTACGTTTATCAAGCGTGCAAAATTGTACCGCGTCAGTATCGGCAGGTACGAAAATCGGAACGATGCATTTGCCCTCTGCGATTCCTTAAAGCAGCAATATCCTCATGAGTACAAGCTATGCTGGATCAACTTTATCCCATAAAAACTCATACACAGTTAATTGCCGGAATTATTTTATTGATGGCGTTCATGACCGGGTGTACTGCGTCGAAGCCGTTTCAAGTGGAAGAGAAACCGAAAATCGAAAAGCCGAAGGAAAAAAAACTTCTACTTTCTGAATATGAAGCAACACTCAACCCTGTTGAATTCGACCGGGAGATTGAAATTGTGCAGAAGGTGCGGAGTTCGGAACAGAAACAGCAGAACCCTTTGGAAATTCCGAAAGACAGTATGATTGTTCAAGAAGAAGTTGTGCAAGGATACCGCATTCAGATATTTTCGTCATCCAACGTGGATGAAACTATCTTGATGAAGAATCTTGCCGTCGAAAAATTTGTAGGTGATTCGATTTATGTTGTGTACGATGCGCCGGTGTATAAAGTGCGTATTGGAGATTTTATTAATCGATACGAAGCCAACCAGCGGCTGCCGGAGTTTGTTGAAAAGGGATACCGCGATGCGTGGATTGTACCGGATAGAATTGTTCAGCGGACGTTGGTACGTGTTTCAATTTCGAAGTGACCGCATTGCAATTTTAAAACATAGCAAAGTTCAAGATACTTACTTAACTCCCCGATCTATTCTTTCATCTTTTTCACTTTGTTACTATCCAGATCATTCTTTCGAAGGCGGTGAAATGTGTATTTGATCCGTCTATTTTCTCGTTTTTCTCAATAATTTTTTTTCGTACCTGGGTTTCCCCATTTTTTTAGGAAAATCTTGCTCCAGAAGAGATTCGTGGAGTAAGAATGTGAGAACTTTTTTGCCCTGTAGTGTGTTAGGAAGAATAATTGATTTTATATCAAAATTATATAAAATGAATTCACACTGCTTTTAACCGGACATCGAAGTGCCAGAGATGTTCACACAACAAGAATAGAGATCGGTCGATATATGAATAATGTTCTTCTTGTCAAGTGTTTTTTTACCCTTAAAAAGTGATTTTTTTTCTCTTCAATTTTAACTTGACAAAGGGACTGTAACCGAATATATTTACAACCAGTTGCACACCAAAAAAATCTAAAATGACATACTCCTTTAATACTGTTTATATGATATGGTGTGCAATGACCATTCGATTGTTTTGTTATCACCTGTAATTTGAAAATTGAAATCGGACACGTCAAGCCGTCTGAGGGCGTACTTGTCGTTATATTATTTTTGATTATTAACACTTCGCTGCACTTTATTTAGGTAAGGAGATACAGATGCGAAATTTGCAACCCACCAATGTTTCAGTCGATTCTCACAACAATGAACATTCAGCTGCGAAACGTGGACTGCGTTTCGAGCGGTACTTTACGCGTCGAGGTGTTCATCCGTTTGATGAAGTTGAATGGGAACTGCGCACTGCAATCATCTCGAACGATCGAGGCGAAAAAATCTTTGAACAGAAAGATGTTGAAATCCCAAAATCATGGTCGATGACCGCAACAAATGTTGTTGTCTCGAAATACTTTTATGGCCAATTAGGAACTGCAGAACGCGAAACGAGCATACGCCAGCTTGTTGATCGTGTTGCCAAATCATATTACACATGGGGATTAAAAGACGGCTATTTCGCATCAGAAGAAGATGCGGAAATATTTTATCATGAGCTGCTCTTCCTTCTCGTCAATCAGTATATGTCTTTCAACAGCCCGGTATGGTTTAACGTGGGCGTGGAAAAAATGCCGCAATGTTCGGCGTGCTTTATTAATTCGGTGAAAGATTCAATGTCCTCTATACTGGAGCTTGCAAAAACAGAGGGCATGCTCTTTAAATACGGTTCGGGCACAGGTTCTAACCTTTCAACCCTTCGTTCTTCAAAAGAACGTATCACCGGCGGCGGTACTGCATCCGGCCCTGTCTCGTTTATGAAAGGGTACGATGCGTTTGCAGGTGTAATCAAATCTGGAGGGAAGACACGCCGCGCTGCAAAAATGGTCATCTTAAATGTTGACCATCCGGATATTGCCAGTTTCATCAATTGTAAAGCGGAAGAGGAGAAAAAAGCATGGGCGCTCATCGACGCGGGTTATGATGGCGGCTTCAATGTTCCCGGCGGTGCGTATGATTCTGTGTTCTACCAGAATGCCAATCACTCCATTCGCGTAAGCGACGAGTTTATGAAAGCCGTGCTGGAAGATAAAGAATTTTGGACCAAGGCTGTCAAAGGTGGAATGCCGGTAGAACGATTTCACGCGCGCGATCTGATGAAACAAATTGCCGATGCGGCATGGATCTGCGGCGACCCGGGTATTCAATTTGATTCGACCATCAACAACTGGCATACGTGTTCCGGTACTGCACCGATTCATTCATCGAATCCCTGCAGCGAGTACATGTTCCTCGATGACAGTGCGTGCAACCTCGCATCGCTGAACTTGATGAAGTTCCGGAGAACGAATGGCGATCTCGACGTGGACGCATTTAAAAAAGCTATTCAGGTTACGATTACTGCAATGGAAATGTCTGTTGATAATTCGAGTTACCCGACACCGGCAATCACACAAAACAGCCATGACTATCGCCCGCTTGGACTCGGGTATGCGAACCTCGGCGCCCTGCTGATGTCGCGCGGCGTTGCATATGATAGTATTGAGGGCAGAACGCTTGCCGCAGCAATCACATCGCTGATGTGCGGCGAAGCATATAAACAATCGGCCAGAATTGCTGAAGCACAAGGTCCGTTCAGCGGATTTGCAGTGAATAGAGATCCGATGTTGAACGTGATGTCGAAACATGGCATTCACGCGGAACGCATCGATAAGAATGCGGTAGAACCCAGTCTTTGGGAGGCGCAATGTAATGTATGGAAGGATGTTGTTGAGCTTGGACGAACGCACGGCATCCGCAACTCGCAAACGACCGTTCTTGCTCCGACAGGGACCATCGGTTTCATGATGGATTGTGATACCACGGGAATTGAACCGGATATCGCGCTTGTGAAGTACAAGAAAATGAGCGGCGGCGGTTTGATGAAGATCATCAACCAAACGGTGCCGGAGGCACTTACGAAACTGGGCTACGACGACGAACAGATCGAACATATTATTTCCTATATCGATAAGAACGATACCATAGAAGGTGCACCGCACCTGAAAGAAGAACATCTTCCTGTATTTGACTGCGCATTCAAACCGGCAAACGGGAAACGCTCTATTCCTTATATGGGGCATATCAAGATGATGTCGGCAGCACAGCCATTCCTCTCTGGTGCGATCTCTAAGACAGTGAACATGCCGACCGACGTAACAGCGGAAGATATTATGCAGTCCTACATCGAAGCATGGAAGCTCGGCCTTAAATCGATTGCCGTCTATCGGGATGGATGCAAGCGGACACAGCCGCTGAGCACATCGCTCGATAAGAAAAAGGATAAACAGCAGGCTGCAGCAAAACCTGCACGGCGGCACTTGCCGGATGAGCGCCAATCTATCACGCACAAGTTCAGTATTGCCGGACACGAAGGATACATCACTGTCGGTATGTTTGAAGACGGGTCACCCGGTGAACTGTTCATAACGATGTCCAAAGAGGGCTCAACGATTTCAGGATTGATGGATTCGTTGGCAACATCGGTTTCGATAGCCCTGCAGTACGGCGTACCGCTGAAGGTGCTGGTGGATAAGTTCAGTCACGCGCGCTATGAACCGTCCGGATTCACAAACAATCCGGATATCCCGATAGCAAAATCGGTGAGCGATTATATTTTCCGATGGCTTGGCAAGAAGTTCCTTATAGAAGATCGCGGTGAGGCGCCCATGAGCGGTGTGCAGATCAGTGCAGAAACCGCGAAAAAGCCAGCTGCAATTCTCAACGCCGCGGCGACAAAAGCCGCATCAGTGCTGGAAAAGAATGAAAAATTTGTGTTTGAGACACAATCCGATGCGCCCCCGTGCCACGAGTGCGGCAGTATTATGATCCGCAGCGGCTCGTGTTACAAATGTCTTGAGTGTGGATCAACAAGCGGATGCTCATAAGATGTGATAACCTTGCGAAGGATTTGAAACCTTCGCAAGGTTTACCAAATATACTCACAACAATAGGATGAGGCTATGAATTGTTGGGGAATAAAATAAAGTTGGATAATAACGAACGCCGGTGGTGGTAACATCACCGGCGTTTTGTGTTTTAGTATTGTATTGATGATAGAAAAGCGCCAAAGAAAATCGATTCGTCTCAAAGAGTTTGATTATTCTCAACCAGGAGAATATTTTGTAACGATTTGTACAAAGAATCATAACTGCATATTTGGTTCAATCGTAAGCGGTAAGATGGATTTGAATGATAGAGGGAAAATAGTCGATAGATGTTGGAAGGGAATTCTGGAACATTTTTCAAATGTCGAATTGGATGAATATGTTGTTATGCCGAATCATATACATGGAATATTAATATTGAATGAATCAGTAGTAGGGACACGGCATGCCGTGTCCCTACCAGAACGATTTGGGAGACCTGTTTCAGATTCCGTTTCAACAATTGTGAGATCATTCAAATCTGCAGTTACAAAAAGAATCAATGAAATGCATTTAACAGGGGATGCCCAGTTCTGGCAGCCAAGATATTACGACCGCATCATCCGCAGCGAAAATGAATTGCAAAACATCCGTGATTACATTGCTAATAATGTTGTTACATGGGCGTTTGACAAAGAAAACCCAGAAGATGTACCGTTATTTTTACAAAGCGAGAAATGATAACGCCGGTGGTGGAAACATCATCGGCGTTTGTGTCTCAACTGAAATCGTTCTACCGTTTCTGTACAGAGGTAAGGCATAGAGACGTAGTGCATTCGTATTCAAACTATATTTTTATTTCAAGGCCATGCAATATTCAATTCAAAAACAAATAATTATCAGACTCAGCGCACTCATGACGTTGACGAGTTTCTTGTCAAATCTCATCATCCATATTGTAAGGGCATCACATTTCAATTTAAGTCATTTTCCTGCCTTCTTACTGGGAATTGCTCCTAATTTCTTGGCATCAATTGGGTTACCTTTTTTGCTAGTGTCGCTCGTAGATACATTCCCTGAAAAAAGAATGGTGATGAATGTGCCTTTATTGAGAAAAAAGTTGATTCTCTATTGTTTCATCGTTTGTATCGGATTATCGCTTTGGGAAATAGTGTAATATCTTTTTTGGCAGTATCTGATTGACGCACTGGACATACTTGCATCGTTTGTCGCATCTCTAGTGGCTTATTTTATCGGATGGCATTATATTAAAGCAAATCAAGAAAGGCATGTCGAGTAAAAAACTTTTACACAACAAAAATAAAAAAATAAATTTTGAGTGTATACTTCTATGCCATTTACTCTTGCCCATCCGTTAGCTGTCTTCCCCTTTCGAAAAACACGATTGGATATGACGTGTCTTGTCATTGGCAGTATGGCTCCGGATTTTGATTATCTGTTTCGGACGCAAATCGGTACTTTGATTAGTCATTCACCGAATGGTATTATACGTTATTGCATTCCCGTCACCCTCGGTGCCGCATGTGTATGGCATTTCATCATCAAGTCAAGCCTTGCATCTGCTTTGCCTCGATCGTTGGCGCTTAAATATTCAGATTGGTTGACAAATAGTTGGGAATATAAATCCCTCTTTCGTCTCTTCATAATTCTCTTTTCGGCTTTTGTTGGAATCATAACGCACCTTGTCTGGGATAGTTTTACACATAGCTCCGGTTATTTTGTCCAAAATATTTCCTTTCTCACTGAGAGAACATTTATCTATCAGATTCCCATATTCAAGCTCCTGCAATATGGCTGCGGTATATTAGGCGCGGTTACGGTTCTCTTTGTCGTCATTCTCCATATCTCCGAAAAGCCTCTACTTGTTGTTCCCCGTCACCCAAAAAGCTTCTGGATAACTGCATTATTTGTTCTCGTTGTATTTTGTATTGCCCGCTCTTTTACACTGCCCCATGTTTCCTTTGTGCGATTACTGAGGTACACGATTGTTAACTTTTTATCCGGTTCTGCTGTTTCAATCACTGTTGCCTCGGTGGTAGTGAGGATCTATGATAGATTTCGAACGTCTTCGAAAACGTACACGAAATAACAATAAAAATAATATAAAAATAATAAGGGTGACAACATGAAGAAAGTATTATTATTCCACGTACCTTTGCTTTTATCGTTACTGATTAATGTTCACTATGATGTTCTACCGCAAACGAATTTCGTTTGGGGGCGACAATTCGGCTCGGAGAAGGAAGAAGCAGGTTTAAATGCGGTAGCCGATCAAGTAGGAAATGTCTATGTTGCGGGAAGCACGCAAGGAAATTTATCCGGCAGCAATTATGGGAAAGCAGATGGGTTTCTTACAAAACTTGACAGTACAGGAGCTATTCTCTGGACAAAGCAATTTGGGACGAAAGAAGATGATAATATTAATTGGCTTACAATAGATAATCTGGGAAATATTTATTTGACCGGAGCGACAGGCGGCGTAGTAACACAATCGTATGGATCAACAGATATCTGGGTCGTTACATTTGATAGTTCTGGCAACCTAAAATGGCAGCAGCAATATGGATCCGATAGTGTTGATGTCGGGAATGGAATCTACGTGGATGAAAAAAGGGATATCTATATCTCAGGAGTGACAAAAGGATGTATTGGTAAAACGTCTTTCGGCAAGACCGATGGTGTTCTCTTGAAATTGGACACAGCCGGAAACAAAATATTTGCCGTTCAATTTGGGACACCAGAAAATGATGATTGTTTAGGAGTAAGCGGAGATGCTACGTCGGTTATTTATGTTTGCGGCAACACTTCCGGCGACCTCGCGTGCAAGAATAAAGGAAAGTGGGATGCTTTCGTAGGATTATTTTCTACTCATGGTGAGCAAATACGATTTATTCAATTTGGCACGGACAATTATGATAATGCATCACATACTGTAGTGGATAAGAAAGGGAACCTTTATATAGGAGGTTCAACCGGCGGAGATTTTGCGGGTAAAAACCAGGGAGAGGGTGATTGTCTTCTTATAAAAATGAATAAGAATGGTGAAATAGTCTGGTCACACCAATTTGGTACAGAAAAGTGGGACGGAATTCTCGGTATCGATATGAATGAAAAAATATCGGATAATATTGTCGTCAGCGGTTGTCAGCATTGGCCCGATTGCCAGTCGTTTGTCCGAATGTTCACAAAAGATGGCGACTTGTTATGGACCAGAAATAGTGTCGCGGCAGGAAAATTCGGTGGTACATGCGGCAAAGGTGTCTGTTTCGATAGAAAAGGAAATGTCTATCATACGGGATTGACGGGAGGAAATCTTTTTAATTCTGTCGCTGGGGAACACGATATTTTTGTCGTGAAATATGAGATGGAAAAGAAATCGATCCAACCTTAATTGCGCTTCACTTCAAATGAAGTTGAAAGGAGAATCCACAATTCTTTCGCTGAGTTCGAAGGATAGAGCTGCGTATACTCATGTTTGAAACAACAACGCTGCTTACGTACATAACAGCAAGTATTATTATCATTCTTGCTCCAGGTCCGGCACAGGCTCTTGTTATTGCAAGAACCATTGGTGAAGGAAGGAAAGCAGGTATCATTACAGCCATCGGACTTAATACAGCTGTATTCGTTCATGCTATCGGAGCTGCCATAGGATTATCAGCTATCCTGTCAACATCGACAATGGCTTTTAACGCTGTTAAATATATAGGAGCTGTCTATTTGATATATCTTGGAATCAACGCGTTTAAGACACACCAAGATTTAAATATAGTATCAGAATTATCCAATAAAGAACCTACCGGACATTTTACGAAAGCTTTTATCACCGGCGTTCTCAATCCGAAAGTTGCTCTCTTCTTTCTAGCATTTGTACCTCAGTTCGTCGATCCTCGTCGCGGATGGGTCATTATGCAATTTATATTATTAGGAGGGATTCTCGCGGTGCTGGATATCGTTTACGAATCGCTTTTGGCTGTCCTTGTTGCGAAGACGAGCGATTGGTTTGCAGGGAACAGCAGTATCCACAAATGGCGACAAAGAGTGACAGGTGCAGTACTGATGGGATTAGGAGTACGGCTATTTTTTATGCAGCAAATATGATCATCCGCATCTGACCGCTTCATTTCACTTGAGTAACAACGAGAATATGCGTGTCGTAATAAGGATATACTGATTACAGAAATAAAAGGAATGTTGTTATGGAAAACACATCGGGACAGGGAGAAACGGCAGATGTCCCACGAGAAATTATCCGATGGAATTGGGGTGCCTTTTTCCTGAACTGGGTTTGGGGAATTCGTAACAAGACCTATATTGCTTTTTTTTGCATCGTACCGATTGTCGGATTTATCATGATGATAGTTTTGGGAATGAGGGGAAATGAATGGTCGTGGCAGAATAAACGGTGGGAGAGCGTGGAACAATTCCAACTGGAACAAAAGATCTGGTCGAAATGGGGAATAAGATTTGCCTCTTTAATACTTTTTCTTGGAATATTGGAGTTCATTCTAAATCCGTTTTTGGAGTTGCTGAAATCACTGCAACTTACGTAAATATTGAGCTATTTCTCAATCAATGTAAATCTTTGGAACGCAAGAAAGTATGCCGGAAAAAAAAGCAATCGATCTCGGAAGTGTTCAGAAGACACTCCTGCTTCCTCTGTGGGGGCGTGCGGTCGAAACCCGCAAACAAAAGCCATTATTGGTAGATACAGCTGCTGTCCAAATAATTGAAAAGATAAACTACGACTTTTCAACGATAACAAATAACATGAGTGAGATCACGCGCCTCGCTTGGATAGTCCGTTGTTTGCATGTTGATCGAACAATAAAGCAATTCCTTTTAAGACACCCCAGAGCGACTATTGTCAATATTGGCTGCGGTTTAGATACGACCCTCAGTAGGATAGATAATGGGAATCTCCGGTGGTACAATTTGGATTTGCCGGACGTGATCGAACTTCGCAGGAGTCTTATTCCGGAACCCAGGAGAAGTGAATGTATCGCTGCTTCTTTTTTGGATGAAAGCTGGCTTCATCATGTGAAGGTCGATGATGCAATTTTGTTTATAGCTGTCGGTGTATTCTACTATTTTAATGAAGCTGAAATGAAGAAGTTCTTCGTCCGGCTTGCTGATAAGTTTCCATTAGGTGAATTAATATTTGATGAGGCTTCACCCTTAGGTGTAATGGTTGCCAACAAAAAGGTCATTGAAGCCGGCGGTATGGATAAGACTGCTTTTTTAAAATGGGGAATTGAAACAGCAAAACACATTCAAACCTGGGATAAAAGAATTACACTTATTGATGAATATCCCATGTTCAAAGGGATGAAGAAGAGGTTATCACTTAGAAATAAGTACGGAACTTTTCTTTCCGATCGTTTAAAAATTATGTCGATGGTCCATTTGAAGTTCTCAAACTAATTCATGACCGCAGACTCCAACGGTGTACTGTTTTGTCGATGATGCGTTTATCATCAGGATCTTCTTCTGAATAGGAGTAAAACACAAACGGCGCCTTCTTGACGCCGTTTGTAGTGTTCGTGGATATGTATTGTGCGCGGTAATTTTTATTTCATCAATATCATCTTATTGGTTTGTGAGAATGATTTCCCATCCCGCACTGTCACATTGAGGCGATAGAAATAAATACCACTCGTAAATTTAGAGCCATCAAATGTTGCCGTAAACTGTCCAGCAGGCTTCTCCTCGTTTACCAATATTGCCAAAGTTCTTCCCATAACATCATAAATTTCCAGGCGGACCATACTCTCAGTTGGCAGCTGATACGTAATTGCCGTCGATGGATTGAACGGATTCGGATAGTTCTGTGAAAGTGCAAACCCGGCAGGTTTTTCAGAGACCGACTCCTGGACGCCTGTTTCAGAACCGAAACTAAGGTCATCAATATTATAAGTGGTGCCAAGATGATATGCCCCTGAAGAAATGTTTATAATTTCAATCATAGCTGCATCCGGTACCTCTGATGAAAAATACGTCATGGGCACATTGAATTGAGTGTAGCTTGATACACTCACTCCAGTAAAGAACTGCGCACCTGCGATTGGATTCGTACCTTTATATAAAATGGCATGGAAATAAAGTGTATCTCCTCCTACAGAAGTAAATTTATACCAACCCTTGAAAGAACTATAGCGAGCGCTGATCGAGAAATCAGCTGAGACTTCGGCAGGGTAATTATTTGTTAGATACTGAATTGTCGCTCCTTGCATAGACGATGTTCCGGAATGAGCGTCATTCGACTGGGTAATAGGTATAAAAAGTGGTGCAACATTATCTGTAACCCAACCGGTTGGTGTACCGTCTGTCCACGTTTCAAATCCAGCGTTTGGAATTTGCGCGTTCGAAACCGAAAGCGTTGCCAAACATAAGGAAATGAGAAAAAATAATTTTAACCATTTTCTCATATTGGCTCCTTCTGTTTAAGATGAAAGATCAATTGTGGAAATACTATGTTGAATAGTAAGGAACGCATTATCGAAATGCAATACTATCAGAAATATCCTATTCATAATTCAGAATTATCTGATTCTTACTATTGATTGTAAATGTGTATGAAAAACCGCCAAAAAATGGATAGTAACCGTTATTCTGAGGAGCGGAAAGGCGAAGGATCTCGTATTTTTGGAAGTATCTATTAATTGAAATATTAATTCCAGCGAGTCAATGACAAAATAAAAAATGCGATTGAGCTGAAAAGATATTTTTTAAAGAAATAGCGAGGTTAGTATACCTATTGTTTTTCCATCATCTCTATGAATTGGGCGAAGAGATAATCGCTGTCGTGTGGGCCGGGGGAAGCTTCCGGGTGATATTGAACGGAGAAGATCGGCAGCGAACGATGGCGGAATCCCTCGTTCGTATGATCGTTCCAATTCTCGTGAGTGATCCTGATAGATTTCTCATCGAGTGAATCCGGATCAACGGCAAAGCCATGGTTCTGCGAAGTAATTTCAATCGATCCGGTTTTCAGATTCTTTACGGGATGATTGCCTCCACGGTGTCCAAATTTCAGCTTAAATGTTTTTCCACCTAATGCCAATGCGAGTAATTGATGTCCGAGGCAAATTCCGAAGATCGGCTTCATTCCAATAAGTCTTTTGAGGTTTTCAATTGCGTACGTTACCGCCGCTGGATCACCAGGACCGTTTGAAAGAAAAATCCCGTCTGGTTTCATTTTTAGCACATCTTCTGCCGAAGTGTGCGCAGGTACTACTGTAAGATTGCATCCGTAAGAAGTCAGCCGGCGCAGGATATTTTGCTTCACGCCATAATCGTACACAACAACATTCCATTTCTTTCCAGGAATAGCCTTGGATAAAGGGAGCGCGAACTGTGTCCTATCAATTTCATCCCATGTGTACGATTCGAGTGTAGTAACGCAGCTGGCAAGATCGAGTCCTGCCATTTGCGGTGATTTTTTCACTTTGACAAGCAAACTTTTATCATCTAAATCTTGCGTAGAAATAATTCCGCGCATTGCACCGACGGAGCGGATCATCTTCGTCAGCATCCTCGTATCTATACCTTGTATGCCGACGATATTATGCTTTATGAGCCAACTGCCGAGACTTTCTGTAGAGCGGAAGTTGCTTGGAAATTCACTATATTCCTTCACTACAAATCCTGCTACTTGCGGTTTGACCGATTCGAGATCTTCCGTATTCACACCGTAATTGCCGATGAGTGGATATGTCATTGTCACGATTTGTCCTGCGTACGATGGATCGGTAAGGATTTCTTGATATCCAGTAAGACTGGTGTTGAAAACCACTTCACCGGTCGTTTCACCGTTTGCGCTGAATGATTCGCCCGTGAAGATAGTGCCGTTTTCGAGAACAAGTTTTGCTTTCATAACTGTTATGAAGATAAGAAGAAATGCGAGGCGATGCAATTTCCCGCAAATTTTAGCTGTTGCAAGATTTCGTTCGCTGCACCAGAAGCACTCACCATCATCGAGTGCTTACCTTGACAAAGGAGTGTTTAATGGTTAATTTTGTATTGGAGACACAGGTGCAGGATGACAGAAGTACCGAACAAAAACCAAAAGTTGACCGAACGTGAACAGAGTATTTTACATCACGTGGTATACAATTATATTCAGACGGCTGTTCCAGTCGGCTCGCGGTATATTTCCAAACATTTAGAGAAAAATCTCAGCGCAGCTTCTATCCGCAATGTCATGGCGGATTTGGAAGAAACCGGATTTTTATCTCATCCGCACACCTCGGCAGGCAGAATACCGACCGATCTCGGGTACAGGTTTTACATTGATTATCTGATGGAGATGCAGCAGTTAGGTGACGATGAAAAACTGCGCATTCAACAGCAATTGAACCAGACGAATGATGCAGAAGAAATGCTGAGGGAATCCTCAAAATTGCTTGGGAAGATTTCACATCAACTCAGTATAGTAACATCACCGCATTTCAGCAGCGGTATATTTGAAAAAATTGAATTGATTCCCATAACCAGTTCAAAACTGCTCGTGGTGATTTCTATTCGCACCGGTATTGTGCGAACAATTATGCTGGAAGTCGGCGCTGAAGTCCCGCGCGATCATCTCGATCAGGTTGGCCGTCTCATCAACGAGCGGTTGTTCGGATTGACGCTCCGAGAAATCCGCGATTCGTTTATTGACCGGCTTCGGGATGTGCAGAATGAAAAAACCGGATTGATCCGGCTCTTTGTTGAATCGGTCGACCAGTTGTTTACCGATTCCAAAGACCGTGATAAAGTAATTATCGGCGGAACGAAAAACATAGTAGACCAGCCGGAATTTATCGATCCAAAGAACTTTCGTTCTGTCATTGAATTGATTGAAAACGAAGACATCATCGTTCACCTGCTGGAACGCCATGATGAATCGCAGAGAAATTATGTAGTAACCATCGGCGCAGAAAATAAGGACGAAACAACCAAAGAATACAGCTTTGTTACAGCGACGTATGATGTTGGCGGAGTGACGGGTCGTGTAGGCATCATCGGCCCAACGCGTATGAACTACGGCAAAGTCATTCCGCTTGTCGACTACGTGGCGCAGGCGATTGCAAAGATGTTAAGTTCATAAGAAACAATAACCGCAGGAATTGCCATGCGGATAAATTCATTAGATAAGAAATGGAAAAAGCGATTTGGAAAAGAAGATACATGGAACTGAAAAAGAACAAAAACCGGAAACACCACCACAAGCTGAATTAACAAAAGATGCGGCATCGAATGTTCAGATAGAAGAACTGCAGAAGCAGGTAGATCAATACAAAGATATGCTGTTGCGAAAGGCCGCTGAGTTTGACAACTACAAACGGCGTATCGAAAATGAAACGGCAAACATTGTCAGGTTTGCAACGGAATCTCTGATTGATGATTTGCTTCCGGTGCTGGATGACTTTGAGCGTTCGCTCAAGCACAGCAAAGAAATCAAAGAGTCTGATGCCTTAGTAAAAGGTGTCGAATTGATTTATCTGAAATTAGTGAAAGTGCTGGAGGGGCGAGGTGTGAAGGCGTTCGAGACGGTGGGAAAAGAATTCAGCGTCGAATATCACGATGCGCTGATGCAAATCCCGAGAAAAGACCTGCCGCCGCATACAGTGATCGAAGAAATTGAAAAAGGATATATGCTGAACGATAAAGTTATTCGCCACGCAAAAGTGGTTGTGTCTTCCGTTCCGCCAGAAGAGCAGAATGAAGCACCACAATCGGAATCATCCACCAGCATTTCGAGGGACTAAGCAGGTATGGCGAAAAGAGATTTTTATGAAGTCCTGGGTGTTGGCCGAAATGCTTCACAAGATGAAATCAAAAAAGCATATCGCCAAATGGCAATGAAGTTTCATCCAGACCGCAACGCTGGAAATAAAGAGTCGGAAGAAAAATTTAAGGAAGCTGCAGAGGCATACGAAGTACTTGGTGATCCGGAGAAGAAACAACGGTATGACCAGTATGGACATGAGGGATTGCGCGGCACCAACTACCGAGACTTTAACGACATCAACGATATTTTTAGTACCTTTGGCGATATTTTTACCGGTGGTTTTGGCGGCTCGATTTTCGATGAAGTATTCGGCGGTGGTCAGAGGCCGCGGAGGCGCTCTTCTGCACAGCATGGACAGCCGGGTTCTGACTTGCGTGTACGGCTTTCGTTGACACTTGAAGAAATTGCCGGCAGTGTCGAGAAGAAACTCAAAGTGAAGCGGCAAAAAAAATGCGATATTTGCAACGGCAGCGGCGCAAAAACATCCAACGGAAAAACAACGTGTCCGCAATGCGGTGGCAGCGGCGAATTACGGCAGGTGTCGCGCTCGATGTTCGGTCAGTTTGTGAATATTACCACATGTCCGAATTGCGAAGGTGAAGGACGCATTGTGAAGGATCCATGCCTCACCTGTTCTGGCGAAGGACGGGTGCAAGGCGAATCGACTATCAAAGTTACCGTACCTGCAGGCGTATCGGAAGGAAATTATATTACGCTTCCCGGCCAAGGCAATGCCGGACGGCGGGGCGGCCCTGCAGGCGATTTAATTGTTGTTATTGAAGAAGAACCGCATGAAAGCTTCAAGCGTAATGGCGATGATATTGTGTATGATTTGTGGATCAGTTATCCAACCGCAGTAATGGGCGGCGACGTGGAGATTCCAACGCTGACGGGGAAAGCGAAACTTGCGATTGATTCTGGAACACCAGCAGGCAGGTTATTGCGGATGCGCGAACGCGGCATTCCGCATCTCAACAATTACGGCCGTGGAGATGAATTAGTGCGCGTGAACGTATGGGTACCGGCAAAAATTAACGGTAAAGAGAAAGAATTGTTGCGTGCTCTTTCTTTATGTGAACACGTCAACCCGAGCGAGGAAGAACGCCGTAACAGCGATCGAACTTTTTTCGATAAAGTAAAAGATGTCTTTTCTTGATCGGACATGCTAAAGCGCATCGCAGACTGGATTGCATTGACGAATACAGAACGGAAAGTGATTCTGTTCCTCGTTGTGACACTGCTTGCGGGCGCAGGCATTCGATTGTATCAAGCAACGTTTCCATCTGCGCCGCAATTTGATTACCGTGCATCCGACAGTACGTTCGCTGCACTGAATGCGGTACCGGAGGAAGGTTCCATTGGAGCGATCAACGAAGAAATTGAACATGTGTCAGGCAAACTTAATATCAACGCAGCGACAAAGCAGCAGCTTTTAGATTTGCCCGGCATTGGTGAAGTAACAGCAAAGCGCATTCTCACCTATCGCGCAGAAAGAGGTAAGTTTTCCACTGTTGATGAATTACGCGCTATAAAAGGAATGAGTAAGAAAAAAATAGAAAACCTTAAATCGTTGATTACAACTCAATAGCACTCACTCATCGAGAGATTCTTCACATGAAATCAACCAGTTATATCGGCGTTTCGTTCCTTAAAGGAAAAATTCAATTAGCCGTCGTGGAACACAAGAGGAAGAAACGAACTGTTACGGTATTAACAGAACGGGATACTGCAATAGATTTTGCACAGGAAGGGGCGAATCTCTCGGCTACACATCCGCATTTGGGAACATTTGTGTCGGAGCTGAAGAGTATTATCAAACAACAGAAGGTAACCGCAGAAATTATTTCGTTTGCACTCCCGCCTGATCCGATGTTCATCAATATTATTCCTGTTGATCCTGCATTGAAGGGAAAAGATTTATCTCAATATCTTCAATGGGAAATGAATCAATATTTTCCAGATGCATCGCCGAAAGATTTTATCATCGGTGCAGACGGGCTGCCGCTCGAGAACAAAACAGCGCAGCAAACATTTATGGTGGCGGTACGGCGTGGCGTAGCGGCATTCTTACAAAAGGCCGTGGCGGGATTGAAGTTGAATCTGAATATCATAGACATTGATCAGTTTAGCACGGAGAAAACACTCATCACGAATTATCCAGAGATTCTTGATCATGAAATTGTACTCTTCGGGCTTCGCAAAAACGGCGTCGATGCAAGTCTCATTCACAAAGGTGCGATGACGGACTACAGGGCATTTCTTTATTACGGTGATTCCGACCCGACAAAACCGATCATGGAATATCTGAAATACCTGAAACAGAAAGACATTGACACGCCGGCGGCAATTCTTCTGCACGGTATCGACATTACCCAGGATTTTGTTGTGTCACTCCGTTCAACAACTGGCATTAAACAGACGCTTGCGATGAATTCGTTCCGAAAAATCCGTGCTGCGGATAAATTATCTAAACCATTTATGAAGGAAAGCTACCGGTTCGCTGCGGCAATCGGTTTGGCGCTGCGCGCGAAATGAGAATTATTGCAGGCGAATTCCGCGGCCGTTCAATTGAGTCTGTGCCTGATTTGTCCGTCCGCCCGACGACTGACCGCGCGAAACAGACTATCTTTGACATTCTATCGAACCGAATCGAGTTTGACGGTTTGGATGTGTTGGATTTATTTGCAGGTAGCGGCAGTCTTGGATTGGAAGCGTTGAGCCGCGGCGTCAAGAGTGTCACCTTTATAGACAAAGCCCGCAAATCGTTGGAAGTGTTGGAAAAAAATGTTGCTTCGCTCGGATGCGATTCGCAATGTTCTGTGTACCAGGCGGATGTTTTTTGGTATCTGAAGAATATTACTCATGTGTACGATCTTGTCTTTACCGATCCGCCGTATAAATTGGACAACATCGGTGTACTGCCGAACGCAATTTATGATTCTGGTATTTTGCGCAACGGCACGTATGTGGTGATGGAACACAGCCGCGAATCCGTGATTGAATTGGACGAGCAGAAATACGAAATTCTCAGAAAAGGGTTCGGTCAAACGACAGTACTCATTTTAAAAGCCATTGTCCCACCAGCATCGCCAAGGACGTGAAATGAAAATAGCCATCTATCCCGGAACATTCGATCCTGTCACGAATGGTCACCTTGATATTCTTGAACGCGCATTGAAACTGTTCGATAAAGTCATTATCACGATTGCGCGGAATACAGAAAAAAACCCGCTTTTTACGGAAGAAGAACGAATCACACTTCTCCGGCAGGTGACGAAGCGTTATAAAAATGTCGAAGTGGATTCCTTTGAAGGATTGCTTGTAGAATATGTTCAGAAGCAGAATGCCATTTCGGTCGTTCGCGGCTTGCGCGCAATGACGGATTTCGAGTACGAGCTGCAAATGGCGCTGATGAATCGGAAATTAGACGAGAAGATGGAAACCGTGTTTCTGATGCCGAATGAAAAGTACACCTACCTGAGTTCGAATTTTGTCCGGGAAATTGCCCGCCTGGGCGGCGACGTAAGCAAGTTTGTCCCGCCAGTAGTACTGAAAGCTCTCCGGCAAAAAAGCAGGCGATAAAGTCTATCTCATCTTATCACACATCTGTTTGATTGCTCAATCGATATTTTTAATAGTTGTTTTAAATGGAAATTAGCGCGAGTTGAATAAAAAAATAATGGGGAAAATATGAAAAGTTGTTTATTCTATATCGGTATCTTAATTCTATTCTGCGAAGAGATGAAAGCGCAATATTCATGGGAGACAGTGACTCTTCCCACGGGTGGAATTGTGTATTCGATCTTATGTGTCGATAATAATTCTGTATTGTGTTGTAATAATCTAGGGGTTTTTCTTTCTACCAATCAAGGTCTTGATTGGAGTGGCTCATTGACATCAGCTTCGATACGATTAAGGTGTGATACTTTAGGTAATATCTTTGCTGGGGGAGGTGGCTTAAAAAGAATAAATGCGAAGAATGTGAACAATTCAAATGCCTGGACTAATATATCTCTGGGGCAATCTAATGGTTTAGGCTTTGCTGATTTTTTAGTTACACCTTCAGGGAATATTTATGTCGCCACAGGGTCTAATGGCATATATTTTTCAAGTAATAATGGCAGCTCGTGGGTTCGTAGAGATACTGGCTTATCTGGAAAGAACGTTAGCCAGTTGTACAGACTTCCGAATAATTATTTAATTGCGGCAACAAATAAAGGCGTCTATCTTTCAAAGGATAGTGGCAATACTTGGTTACTTAGTGGATTGGATACAGCCCTAGTAAATACAGTTGCGTTTAGTAAAAGAGGTAATCTTTACGCAGGAGGGAGTTCATTAGCAGATAATATGTATAGCTCATATATGTATAAATCAGTTGACACAGGCAAAACCTGGAACAGGATTTCAGGTGATATAACAACGATATTTTCTATTGTTGTGGACGATAGTGAGTATATTTATGTTGGCACAGATATTGGATTGTTTAGATCAATTGATAGTGGAAGCACGTGGGAGCAGAATTCTCACGGTTTAGATCAAGATAGAATATTGGAATTAATTTTTGGGCCAGGCAATAAAATGTATGCTGGAACGAAAAATGGAATATTTTTATCTCCTGATCGTGGTCAAAATTGGTTTTCTATAAACGCAGGACTATCAAATGTAGTAGTATATAATATAGTACCATATAAAGATACTACACTGTTTGCGGGAACTTCCGATGGAGTGTTCCAATCGACAGATCGCGGATACCATTGGATTAAAAAAAGTAATCAATCTACCGCACAAATTGCGGTGGGCCTTCAAGGTGAAATTTATCCTTATAATTCAGCATTTATGCGACAGACATTTGATGGAGGATTTTGGAATTATTACTTCAATACGAGTATTTATTCTGCTCAAGTTAGAGATTTTGATATTGATACTGCCTCTGGGAAATACTATGCCACAACCTCCAATAAAGGGATTATGGTTTCATCTGATTTTGGTTCTACATGGAATTCTCTTGACCAATCCTTAGATACGATGCGATTTTGGCTAAGCATTTTTCCTGCCAAGAATGTTATATATTCTGCCAGCGTAAATTGGTCTTCTAATGGATATTTTTTTAATGGCGATATATATCGAATCTCTTTCAATGGACTAACTAAAATAGAAAAAATTGCCAGTTTAGGGGAGTATATTAATACAATGATTTCGGTTGATGATCATACTTTCTATGCAGCTTGTGATACAGGTGGTGTTTATTTTTCACAAGATACTGGAAAGACGTGGAGCAATTTAGGCCTTGGAGGAGCCTATTCACTTTATTTTGATGGAAGTAATATCATTGCAGGAACTTCCCGCGGATGTTATACATTACCCGTTAATGGGAATTCTTTACATAAACAAAGCACAAGTTGGAATCTAATGTTTAGTGGTGCAGTCCGTGGCATCATTGCATTAAAAGATCGATCACTTTATGCTGGTGGTACATCGGGGAGAATATTTAAAGGTACATTAATTCCAACAAATATTTCTTCTGAAAGAGATTTGATGCCACAATCATATTCGCTTTTGCAAAATTATCCCAATCCTTTTAATCCATCTACAACTATTTCCTTCAATCTTCCATGTAAATCGTTTGTATCACTTAAAATATTTGACCTAATAGGAAGAGAGGTGGCAACAGTTGTATCGGAAGAGTTATCTGCTGGCAGATACGCGAAGCAATGGATTGCGACTGGAATGCCAAGCGGTGTGTATTTCTATCGCTTGCAGACAGGCTCGTTCACTGAAACAAAAAAACTTGTTTTGCTGAGGTAGGGTAATTGCAAATACTTTCTAACTGAACCCAAATTGCTCATCGGCTCAAAGGCTCAATAGCTTTCTACAAAATCGGCAACCGAACGATAAACGTACTGCTTTTGTCTTCTCTGCTTTTCACTTCAATTGTACCATTGTGTTCTTCAGTACCCGTAGAGTCCGATCATCAGATCGGACAATATGAGGGCAATAGAAAACGTCCAGTCGGTGACTGGACTCTACAGAACCGGCAACCGAACGATAAACGTACTGCTTTTGCCTTCTCTGCTTTTCACTTCAATTGCACCGTTGTGTTCTTCAGTACTGGTAGAGTCCTTGCCTGCCGCAGGCGGGCGATCATCAGATCGGACAATATGAAGATAATAATGCATAGAATGTCCAATCACTGACTGGATTCTACCTCAGTATCACTCGAAAATCTCTGATTATTCACTCAATTAGCACAATAGGAATAATCCTAACTAAAACTCCGCAATTTTCGGATTCCTTTTTAAGCAGAATTATGGCTTTTTGTATTGCGCGGAAAATAATGTGAAACGTTTTTTTGTATTAAACAGTTAAGAGTTAGCACATGCAAGAAGGAAAGCAATGGGTCACGAGGGAAAATTGAATTGACTATGCCGGATAAAAATAGGATGGTCGCAAAGGATCATCTTCTTGCTTCCGATAAGTATCTTAAGAATAACCTCTTTGACAAGGCTCGTGAAGAAATACAAAATGCTAGTCAGGTTGATCCTACTAATCCGTACATCTCCGCTTTTGAAGAACGCTTAAGGCTTTTTCAAGAGACATATACAAAACGACATGCCAATATAGAAGCACAAACCACCGAGCAAGATCGCAACGTAATAGATACAAAGGTCATAAATCGGCCTAAACCCGTATTGTTAGTGAACCCGTCACCGACTTCTCTTATCGAACCCCCTCAAGTTTCATCGAAGGAAGAACTGCTCACATCAACGATTATGGAGATGCGTCAGCAGATTGCTGAACTAAACCGTACACTCAATATTGAACGAGTTGCTCGCGAGGAAATAGTGACCCAGCAGCTTGAAGCATCGGTGCGCCAATTGAGGGCAGCGCTTGAGAAGGCGTGGCAATTCGGAGCGCCCAAAAACAACGAATCCGATGAGCTTCAAAGATTAGTGCGAGTTCTTAATATACCTCCCGAAGTAGAAACGTCGGTAATGCGCGAAGTCAAGCTGATGATGTACAGCAAAGCAGTAAAAGAAGTAATCGCCAAACGAAAATTATTGCGAAGTTCATCATCTACGCTTGAGTGGCTGCGGAAAATATATCAAGTATCAATAAATGAATACTTGGAATACGAATCTCATTTCTTAACAGAATTGGTGACAAGTCAATTTCGAGGCACAATGCTGTTTGTATCACCAAATGAAAAGCTACGAGGAGAGTTCGTTCCGCGATTTAAGGAAACCGGATTTGCAGTTGCTTCAGCTTCAAGTGCCGAAGAGGCGCTCGAAAAAGTTGAGAAACTTAATCCAGCAATTATTCTCTGTGATACAATGTCTGAGATAGGTGGATTGAGCGGTTTTAAGTTTCTGCATTTTTGGCGGACCCGGTCAAAAAATCAAACAGTGCCATTCATTTTATTGTGCGAACCTTCTGAGGAAAACCAAATTAGTGCTTCTGAATTAAAAAGTGCCGAAGGTTATATTTCCAAATCCTGTGAATTCGATGAGATCAACACATTGGTCAATGAAAAATTACAGCATATTCGTGAATATATCGGATCGCTTGTATGATCCTTCATAAAGAAAAAATATTTTATTACTCAACGCTCACATGGAGGTTTAGTCAATGAGCAAAGTAGTTCTATTAGTGGATGATGACGAAGATAATCGTGAATTAGTGAAGTTTGTTATCTCCCGAAGTCGTCTCGATATCGAGCTCGTGATTGCGGTGAACGGTCAGGAATCAATTGATCTTATCAAAATAAAACGCCCTGATTTAATCTTGATGGATATGCAAATGCCTGTTATGGATGGTTATGCGGCAGTGTCAGTCATCAAGGGGGATCCAATGTTCCACACAATTCCTATAATTGCATTTACCGCTCAAGCCCGTCCGGAAGATATTGCACGAACGCGTTCGATTGGTTGTGTAGAACAATATACAAAACCAATGGATCCAGAGGAATTGCTGAACACTATTCAAAGATACATAGGTTCCTAATGAACCGAAGTATACAGGATGTCAATATGAATACTATTGTGTTGTCAGAAAGAGGTGTTTGAATGAAAGCTTCAATTCTTGTTGTTGACGATCAGGAAGCGATTGCACGGTCCAGTCAATACAAACTAAAATCACAGGGATATGATGTCGATACAGCGGCGAATGGTGAAGAGGCATTGACTCGTATCGAACAAAAAAATTATGATATCGTGCTTCTCGATATCAATATGCCGCTCATGAATGGAATACAAGTGCTGGAATTTATTACATCAAAACATCCCTATACGGACGTTGTAATGATGACTGCCCTTGACGATTATTCTATGGCTACAGAGTGTATAGAAAAGGGAGCGAAGGACTATTTATTAAAACCCATTGACCTCACAGAGTTGGTATCACGAATTAAGTCATTGCTCCGCGTGCGTGATTCTGAACATCGATTCTTAGCTCTCAGAAATTTATGGCAATCCACCATATTGTTTGACGTATTAGGATCACTTCGAAGTATTCAATTTATAATGAACCATACACTAGGATCTATGAAATCTGTGTTATCGGAAAAAGACAGGGCACTGCTCTCCCATGCACTCGAACTGAACGATCAAATTGCTCATACCTTGAGAGAAAGCACAAAAGTCAATGATTTTGCAGTATGCAACCGCTCTCATAAATGCGCAGATTGTGCACTCAAAGATAAAGAAAACGTAAAAGAATACGATCGTACAGACGGATTTTTTCTTCTCCGTCAAACAGAGACGGATCTTGGTCTGTTAGTAAAACGGATAGCCGATCGTTATGAATCATGTATTCTGGAAAAGAAAATTGTGTTTAAGCTATTGAACGATTCGCAACTCCCTCATGTACAATGTGATGCTGAACGTGTTGAGCAAGTTGTGAACAGTATTTTTGAGATCGGCATAAATACTTCAAAACAAAATGATCTCCTTAGTGTAACCCTCGCGAAATCTCAGATCGGTTTACTTGGAGAGCCATCTGAATGTGCGATTTGCACGATCGAGTACTCAAATCGTTCGATAACTCCTGAAGAGCTTTTGGTAGGTATGACCGAAAAAGAAACCGAATGGAAAAACATCAATAACACCTTAACGGCAAGCACTTTAAATCTTACAATCTCTCGGAGAATCATAGAAGCTCAAGGAGGTTCGTTCCAGGTGAGTGCAAGTGAAAATAATCGCATCCAAATAAAAATAACGCTGCCTCTGGCGTAAGCAACGGTACCTAGCAGAATGCAAATGCACATCGGTTCAAAGGTTATATAACGGCAACCGTACGGTAAACGTATTATCCTTGTCTCCTCTACTTATTTCTTCGATTGTACCGTTGTGTTTTTCAGTACGCGTAGAGTCCCTGCCTGCGGCAGGCAGGCGATCATCAAATCGGACAACATGAAGGCAATAAAAAATGTCCAGTCAGTGACTGGACTCTACAGAATCGGCAGCCGCACAATAAACGCGTTGCTTTTGCTTTCTCTGGTTTTCAATTCTATTGAGCTATGGTGCGCTTCGGTATCCGTAGAGTCCGATCATCAGATCGGACAACATGAAGGCAATAGAAAATGTCCAGTCGGTGACTGGACTCTACAAAATCGGAAACCGCACGGTAAATGTACTCCCCTTGCCTTCTCTGCTTTTCAATTCGATTGAGCCATTATGTGCTTCAGTAATCCATTTGGCAATGGAAAGACCGAGCCCGCTTCCGCCTGCATCTTCCGTGGTATCCTCACTTCTGTCCACACGATAGAATCGTTCAAAAATTTTGGTTTGATCTTTGCGTGGAATGCCAATGCCGTTATCCTTTACAGACAACACGGCGTCGCCTTCTTTTTTCGCCAGTGTCAATGTAACCTGTCCGCGCGGCGGCGTGTACTTTAAGGCGTTGTCGATAAGATTGAGGAAGAGCTGCTTCAAGCGTACAGCATCACCATTGATTTGGATTGGCTGTGTGTGTTCTAATTGCACTTTTATTTTCTTTGATTCTGCAAGTACTTTCGTCTCTTCAAAAAGTTGTTCGATGAACTCGTCGAGAGCTATTGGCTGCATATTGAATACCAATCTGCCTGTATCAGATTTCACAAGAATCATCAGACTTTCTACAATAGAAGAAAGCCGGATAAGTTCATCGTTGATGCTTTTGAGCAATTCGCGTGAATCTTTCGATAATCGTTGGTTGCGAAGAGCTACTTCTATTTCGCCGCGCATAATCGTGAGCGGCGTGCGTAATTCATGCGACGCGTCGGCAGAAAATTGCTGGATTTGTGTGAACGATGCCTGGAGCCGGCTGATCATATCATTGAATTGTTCTGTCAACCTGCCAAGCTCGTCATTGACGCGGTGGGTTGGAAGTCGGCGGCTAAGATTTTGCGCAGTAATTTCTTTGGCGGTCCTCGTCAATTCATCAACGGGTTTGAGCGATTTATGCGCCAGAAACCATCCGCCAATGATAGAGATCAATAACGCTAACGGTGTAATGAAGAGAAAGTTGTAGAAAACATTATCTGTGATTTCATATATAGGCTCCAGCGGGTAGGCGACAAAAATTTTCACATAGTCGTTTTGAGTTAATGCAAGGCGAATTCCTTGGTCATCCGGACCCTTTGTGCTGACGACATTGATCCATTGATATGGGATTTCGCTGTAGCTGATTGTGTGGCCGCGCAAACTTTGCGACCTGTAAAGCAAATCACCATTACGGTCAAGAATCTGAATATAATGCCGGCGCGGACTGAGAAGCGTGTGTTGGTAAATTTGACTCCACATCTCATCTATTTCCGTCCGTTTGCCGGCGCTTGTATCAATTACTTCCGGCTGTTCTTCCTGCTGTGCGGCTGTGCGCTTGAGTTCCCGCAGTTCTTGGAGTGCGGCACGTTTTAGTTTTACTTTTTTTGCTTTTGGTTCGATAAACGCATTCACCCACGTTACTTCATTCTTCAGCGACCCATCGAGATTGTCTAAGAGTGTTGACCGCGATACGACATAAGCGATTGCACCTGAACCTATGAGTGTTACGCACAGGATTGCAGCATACCACAACGAAAGCTTGGTACGAATGGAGTGAAGAATTGTCATGCGAACTTGCCCGACACCGTTCCTTTGGCGGGCTTGAATATAATCTTCTTGTCCGAAAGGTAGTACCCTTTGCCGCGTTCTGTCTGCATGAGTTTTATTGTGGAATCAGCATCTATTTTATTTCGGAGGTGATTCACATAGACATCAACAACGTTTGTTCCCGGGTCAAAATTATATCCCCAGATTTCCTTTGCCAGTTCTTGCCGTGAAATCAATTTACCGCGATTGCGCATAAAATATTCTATCAAAGCGTATTCACGGGCAGTGAGTTCGATCTGTTTACCGGCGCGGCTGGCTTTATGTGCGATTGTGTCCAATGTCAAATCGATATATTTGAGTTTTGTCTTCACTGTTCCGCGACGCATGAGAGATCGGATGCGTGCCAGCAATTCAGTGAAGGCGAACGGTTTTGTCAGGTAATCGTCGGCGCCATGGTCTAATCCGCCAACGATGTCTTCCGTCGTGCTTCGCGCAGTCAGCATGAGTATCGGAATCCGGATTTCATCTTTGCGGAGGTCGCGCAATATCTCAAAACCGTCCTTTTTTGGCAAGAGGACATCAAGCAGGATGAGATCGTATGCTTCTGTGCGGGCTAACTTCTCGCCGGATTTTCCATCAGCGGCAGTTTCAACTTCATATCCTTCAGCTTCCAAACCCTTTTTGAGAAAACGGGCGACTTTTAGTTCGTCTTCAATTACGAGGATGCGCATAACGATCCTGTTCTTGGTGAGGTTGTTGAATATTTCTTGCAGGGAGAAGTTACTCGTTTATCGGAAAAGTGTCAAATGCAGAAAGAAAAAAGGTGATGGGGGACAATAACTTGAGCTAAAGAATAGAGCTAAGGTATTTCCCCCTCCATGGTACTATGAATTGGACTTCCTGTATTTTCGTATAAGTGTATTCGTGGAGCTGTCGTGCTTCAGCACAGGTTCATCCGTGGTTTCAAGTTCTGGTATCATGCGTTTCGCCAGCACCTTCCCAAGTTCAACTCCCCACTGGTCAAATGGATCAATATTCCAGATAATCCCCTGAGTATAAACGCTATGTTCGTAGAGGGCAATCAATGCACCAAGCACTTCGGGCGTCAGTTGTTCTGCCAGAATCGTATTAGTCGGCCTGTTTCCTTCAAACACACGGTGAGGGGCTAACCACGCTGGTGTTCCGTCTGCTTTTACTTCCTCTTCAGTTTTCCCGAAGGCAAGTGCTTCTGTTTGTGCAAAGAAATTTGCCATAAGCATCGCATGCTGGCTTCCACCAGCGTTCAGGGTTCGGCAGAAACCGATAAAATCGCACGGCACTAATTTCGTTCCCTGGTGGATAAGCTGGTAAAATGAATGTTGTCCATTAGTACCTGGTTCGCCCCAATATATCGGACTTGTTTGGTAATCGACATTCATACCATCAAGAGTCACATGTTTACCATTGCTTTCCATTGTCAATTGCTGGAGATATGCAGGAAATCGTTTAAGGTATTGATCGTACGGAAGGACAGCAGTTGTCTCGACGTCAAAGAAATTCGTATACCATACTGTTAAAAGTCCCATCAGTACTGGCAGGTTCTTCTCGAACTGCGCCGTTCTAAAGTGTTCATCCATTGCATAGAATCCATGAAGCAAAGCACGAAAACCTTCCGGTCCTATTGCTATCATCGTCGAAAGTCCGATTGCCGAATCCATCGAATAACGTCCGCCTACCCAATCCCAGAACCCAAACATATTCGCGGTATCGATTCCGAATGCTGCCACCTCTTTGGCGTTGGTCGAAATGGCAACAAAATGGTTGCGCACTGCTTTCTCATCGCCGAGGGCTTTCAGACACCATGTGCGTGCATTGTTGGCGTTCGCTAACGTCTCGAGCGTCGTAAATGTCTTCGAACAAATAATGAACAACGTCTCTTCAGGATTGAGATCACGCGTCGCTTCCGCGAAGTCGGTACCATCCACATTGGAGATAAAACGGAACATCATATTCCGCTGACTATAAAATCGTAATGCTTCATACGCCGTCACGGGACCTAAGTCAGACCCCCCAATACCGATGTTGACAATATTGCGAATTGGTTTGCGAGTATATCCCAACCATTCGCCATTGCGAACTTTTTCCGCGAACACTTCCATTCGTTCGAGTACTGCATGTACTTCAGTCACTACGTTCGCACCATCCACCACGATCTTTGTTCCCTTCGGTGCACGTAATGCTGTATGCAGCACCGCCCGGTGCTCGGTCGTATTAATATTCTCACCGCTAAACATGGCATCGATGCGCCTGCGCAGGCCGCATGCTTCCGCAAGCTGAATCAGCAAAGGGATCGTTTCATCAGTAATTCGATTCTTGGAGTAATCAAGATACAATCCTGCCCCTTTAGCCGTATACTTCTCCCCTCGATGAGGATCATCAGCAAACAACTGCCGTAAATGCATGGGCTGCACTTTTATATAATGAGCTTCTAATGCCTTCCAAGCCGGCTTGGATGTTAATGAGGATATCTGTTCTATCGGGCTTTTACTCATAGTCGTTTTTTCTTTTCTCAATAATTAGATCTATTTTTAATAGGAACACAATAAATATAAGTCATCTTCATCGTAAAGACTATCCCAATTCCCTTCATTTATCAATTACATACAAAATAGGAAGGGTGGCCTGTGATATGGTATGAAAAAAGAATTCTTAGGGAATTTGGCTATATGAAAAACTCTTCATACTCTCATCTTTGAATCACACACATTTTTTCCTATATTTTTCTGTATTTTTTACCAAGGACAATGATATGAAACGAATATTTTTGTTTATCGCGACTGCATTTCTGTTTGAAGGCTGCATCCAGACCATTGCGTTATATTCGATGGGCGGTATTCTCGATAATGGATTTGCATCGTTCAACGAGGAATCTGACCTGCAACTTGCACACGAATCGCTCGGAAGTAATCTCAAACTGATCGAGGCAATGATCAAGAGCGATCCGGAGAATGAACGATTTCTTTTATTTGCTGCACAGGGATATAATTCCTATGCACTTGCTTTTTGCGAGGATGATAGTGTGGAACGTGCCCGCGTTTTTTATTTGCGCGCAAAAGAGTACGGGATGCGTATTCTGGTGAAAAACAAGAGGTTCAAGGAGGCAATGGATGGAGATATTACGGCATTCCGTGAGGCGGTAAAAACTTTCGACAAAGATGATGTACCTGCAATTTTCTGGACGGCATTTAGCTGGGGCAGTTATGTCAATATCACACGCACGGATGTTGCGGGCCTTGCCGATTTGAGCAAGGTGCAAGCTCTCATTGAATTTGTGGCGGAAAAAAATCCATCCTTCTATCACGGCGGAGCATATTTATTCCTTGGTGTTATCGAAGGTACCACACCCCGGTCGCTTGGCGGAAATCCCGATAAAGCAAAAGAATACTTTAAGAAAGCTCTCACGATCAACGGCGGCAAGTTTCTCATGACACAATTGTATTACGCTAGAACGTACGCTGTATCAACACAAGACCAGCCGTTGTTTGAATCGTTACTGAAACAGGTTGAAGATGCTTCGATAGATGATGTACCTGAAATTCGACTTGCGAATGTTGTCGCAAAGCAGAAAGCACGAAAATTATTAGCACAGGAAAGTGAATTGTTTTAATCAAAAAATTACTCGAAGGAACACTAAATAATGAAACGGTTAATTTATCTTTTACTTTTTACTTCTTACTTTTCTAATTGTTACTCCCAGCAGTACACTATTAAATTCGCCTCCATTGCCCCGGAAGGCAGTACTTGGATGAATGTCATGAAAGAATTAGACGCTGCTGTCCAAAAAGAAAGCGGCGGGCGTATAAAATTTCGAATGTATCCGAGCGGCGTTCAGGGGGATGAGAAAACAGTCATTCGCAAAATTGGTGTTGGTCAATTGCATGCAGCAGGTTTCACCGGTGTCGGCATGGGTGAAATAGTGCCAAAGGTGCGAATACTCGACACGCCTTTTCTCATTCGCAGCAGCGAAGAAGCAGATAACCTTTATCAGATGTTCAACTTTGAAATGGAACAAGCTTTTGAAGCGAATGGATACATACTGCTCGGTTGGGCAGAAGTCGGATTTGTGTATGTCTTTAGTAACTCGGCGATCAATAAGCCGGACGATATAAAACATATAAAAATGTGGGTGTGGGACGGCGACCCGGTTGCGGAGACAGCGTTTCATGCGTTGGATCTAAAACCGATTCCTCTTTCGTTTGACAACGTTCGCACGTCACTGCAAACAGGACTTATCAATGCGTTCTACACAACGCCTTATGCCGCTATTGCTCTTCAATGGTACACACAGGCAAAGTATATGGTAGATTTTCCATTGACATGTTCAGCCGGCGCTGTGCTTCTCTCAAAAAAATATTTTGATACGATGCCGAAAGATTTGCAGGAGATTCTTCTGCGTAACGGCAGTATTTATATGAAGAAACTGACTGAAGCGGGTCGGTTAGATAACAAGAAGTCTTTGACGGAATTGCAGAAACGCGGTATCACGTTTACAAAAACCGATGATAAAGAAATCCAGAGTTTTGTCGAAGCAGGGATCCGTGCACGCCGGATGCTTGTCGGTAAGATGTACGACGAGGATTTTATGAAGCGTGTTGAGAAAGCTACAGAAGATTTTAGAAAGAGTACAAAGAAAAAATGAAGACACTCAAGACAATCGATTCCATCTTCAACAAAATTGAAGGTGCGGTTCTTATATTTCTCCTTCTTGTCATGCTGTTTATGGCATTCGGACAAGTATTACTGCGAAACATTTCCTCCGGCGGTTTTGTGTGGGGGGACGTTTTACTCCGCCATCTCGTGTTGTGGATAGGATTTCTTGGAGCAGCGCTCGCCACGAGCGGTGAGCGTCATATCAATATTGATATTCTTACTCGATACCTTCCCACGCGGTTGAAAGGAGCAGTGGCAGCACTGTCCGATGTATTTGCGGCCGTCGTTTGTTTCCTCTTGTTTCGGGCGTCGTTGACATTTATCAAATTTGAAATTACCAACAATAATACAATTTTCAGCGGAATACCATCATGGTATGCACAAATTATTATTCCTGTGGGATACGGTTTGTTGGCATTCCATTTCATTGTCCGCGCGATTCTTGATGCAGGTAAAGCACTGCAGAAAGGATCGGCGGTATGAGTATCTGGTTGATTGTCGCAATTATTGTTCTCGTAGCGCTTTGCGGTGCCCCGCTTTTTACAATTTTTGGTGCATTGGCTTTATACTTGTTCTATGGTTCCGGCATTGATACATCGGCAGTGATTATCGAACTCTATCGCCTTACCGATATGCCGCCGTTAGTAGCAATTCCGCTCTTTACGTTTGCAGGCTATATGCTCGCCGAAAGTAACGCACCAAAACGTTTGGTGAATCTTGCACAAGCGTTGTTTGGCTGGATCCCCGGCGGTTTGGCAATTGTAGTCTTACTTACATGCGCGTTCTTCACTGCTTTCACCGGTGCATCCGGCGTTACGATTGTTGCGCTCGGCGGATTGCTCTATCCGATGTTGATAAGAGAACATTATCCCGAACAATTTTCACTTGGTCTTGTAACGGCTTCAGGCAGTATCGGATTATTGTTCCCCCCGAGCTTGCCGATCATAGTGTACGGCATGGTTGCAGAAGTAAGCATCGATAAGCTATTTATAGCGGGCATCATTCCCGGTATTATATTGATTTTAATGCTCGGTGCATATAGTGTGCGCAAAGGTGCCCAGGCAAAAGTGCCGCGCATTCCATTCGTCTGGTCAAATGTTGGTAAGGCACTCAAAGAAGTAGCATGGGAAATCCCATTGCCGTTCATTATTGTCATTGGTATTTATGGCGGATTTGTCACTGCCACAGAATCATCTGCCATCACCGCGTTCTATGTGTTCATCGTTGAGGTGTTCATCTATCGCGACCTGAAAATGTTCAGCGATTTGCCCCGTGTGATGAAAGAATCGATGCTGCTGGTGGGCGCGATTATTTCAATCCTCGGTGTAGCGCTGGGACTGACAAATTATCTGATCGATCAACAAGTACCGCAGCGTTTGTTTGAGTTAGTGCAGACTCAAATTTCAAGTCAAGTAACATTCCTTCTCATTCTCAACGGGTTTCTTATTATTGTTGGAATGATGCTGGATATTTTCTCTGCAACATTTGTCGTGGTACCGCTCATTCTCCCGATTGCGCGCGCGTTCAATGTCGATCCGGTTCATCTCGGTATCATCTTTCTCACGAATTTAGAAATCGGGTACCTGACGCCGCCTGTGGGATTGAATCTCTTTATGTCGAGCTTGAGATTTAAGAAGCCTATGCTTCATGTCGTTAAGTCGATTCTTGTTTTTATCGTTCTCGAGCTTGGCGCATTGATGATGATTACCTACTGGCCTGACTTGAGTCTTTGGCTGGTACGACTGATGGGGACACAATAGACAACACATTTGAAGATGTTGATTGAAGGGTGGAGCAGAAGAAAATAGATGCTTCACCCTTTTTTATACTTATTTATTCTATCGCTCGAACCTTTGGTATCAAAAACCAAACGAGGCATGCAATAAAAAAGGCCACTCCTGCGCCCAAGAGAGCCGCTTCTGCTTCACCAGCATGTTCAGCAATGGTTCCGAGCAGAAGTGCACCAAGCGGCATCGATCCCATAAACACCGTTGTGTACACACCCATAACACGTCCTCTCAGTGAGTCGGGCACAATCGTTTGTATGGTGGCATTAGAAAAATTAACAACAAATATCATTGCTATGCCCACAAAGACCATGAAGAGCAGCGAGAGCGGCAGCCAATATGTTAATGCAAAGAAAATAATAAAGACAGGAAAGCAGAGGGAGCCGAACGTAATAAATTTACCACGAATATGAGATCTTCCAAGCGTAGCTATCGTCAATGCTCCAAAAAGAGAACCAACACCGCGGGCAGAAAAGAGAAGGCCGTTTGTCGCCGCGTTACCATGGAGTATTTTTACCGACCATGCAGGGAGCAATGTTCCTAGAGACATTCCGAATATACTTGTCGTTGCAACCAACCCAATGAGCGCAAGAATGGTCGGTTGATGACGTACATAATTAATCCCTTCTTTTAATGCCGAGAGCGTGGAACTGTGTTGCGAAGTTTCTGCTGGTGGCAGCAAATGCATCGATGTCAATGCAATAATGACGGCAATAAATGAGATGCCGTTGACAGCAAAACACCACCCAGGTCCAAAAGCGGCATAAATGATGCCGGCAAGTGCCGGGCCAATAACAAGAGCAGTGTTAAACATCGTTGCGTTGAGCGCAACAGCATTTGTTAAGTCTTCACGATCCACTAATTCTGAGACAAACGCCTGGCGCGCCGGTGCATCGAAAGCGTTGGCCAATCCCAAACCAAATGCCAGCACGAGAATATGCCATGCTCGGACAGTGTCTGTGAACACAAGTGCTGAAAGGACAAATGCAAGGATCATCATAATAGATTGCGTTATGATGAGGAGCTTGCGTCTTGAGACGCGGTCTGCAACAACGCCGCCATAGAGCATAAAAAACCACGATGGTACTCCATAAGCAAATCCCACATACCCAAGATATGCCGAAGAATGCGTCACTTGATAAATAAGAAATCCCTGGGCAGTTGTCTGCATCCACGTGCCGAACAACGATACCATTTGACCCCAGAACCAGAAACGGTAATTCCTATGTTTCAACGCGGCGAAGGTTTTTCGCCAGATGGGTTTTCGGGAAGGTGCGTTTCCATTCATTGTTTCATCAATCGTTTAAGCAATTGAATTTGTGCGGTATGGTACACATCATGGCAGGCAATTCCGGAAATAATGGATGCATTTGTGAATTTACTGCCGGCAGGTTTTCGATTGAGATCGGATGGCTTGAGCAGAGCGATCGCTTCGTACATCGAGCAATGCATTTCATCAAGTAAACGGAGGTCTTCACGCCACGCATTCTCGCTCATGACAAGCGGGCGTTTAATCCAATTACTTCCTTTTAATGGAAATGAGCCTTTCTTCTCTCCAAGTATGCGCCGCCTGACGATGTATTTCCAATAAGCCGCATGAAGCACAATCTCCCATATGTTGTGCCGGTCTGATCCCGGACGCCATGCCGCCTCTTGTGCGGATAATCCGCGAAGAGAGCCGCGTAGATTTGTTCCTTGCCACGCGCGCTTCTCGTATGCCTCACCGATGAGTTGAAGCAAGAGATATATTTCTTTGTTTGATTTCATAGTATTTGTAACATACGGAGCAAAAAGGAGTCTGTCAAGATTTTGAGTGTCCTTTGAACAACGATTTAGTATTTTAATAGTGTTTTTAGAAAACATCCTAATGATTCCGAGATAAAATAAACCTATGGCAGATTTTGAAATTACAATAATTGGTGCTGGTGTGGTTGGACTTGCAATTGCTGCGCGCCTTTCTGAACGACATCCCAATCTTCTTCTTCTCGAAAAGAATGAAAAGTATGGAATGGAAACTTCAAGCCGTAATAGCGAGGTGATACACGCAGGCATATATTATGAACTAGGCTCGTTGAAAGCGCGGTTATGTGTTGAAGGAAGGGATGAGTTATACGCTCTCTGCAAAGCGCACGATATCGCTTTTAAACCGTTGACAAAACTGATCACCGCAACAACGACGACAGAATTGGCGAAGCTTGAAGGTATTCAGCAGAATGCAGCAAAGAATGGAGTGGAATTACAGCTTCTTGATAAAACTGCAGCGTTGAAGTTAGAACCGAACATTCGAACGGAAGGTGCGCTCTTCTCGCCGCTCACAGGTGTTATTAGCGTACATGATCTGATGGATTATTATTTCCATACGACGCAATCATATGGCGGAACGATTCAGCATCGGTGCCACGTTGTTGACATTCGGCAAGTTCATAGTGAACATGAAATTGTTTTGGATGAAGCAGGAAACAGGTCGAGTATAACAAGTGAGATCGTCATCAATGCGGCTGGACTTGGTTCCGATCTCATCGCACAGATGATCGGCATTGATATCGATAAAGAAGATTTGCGGTTGAATTATGTCAAAGGGTCGTACTTTGCAATAGCACCATCCAAGGCAAAGCTTATATCACGGCTTGTGTATCCCGTTCCGGTGAACGAAGGGCTTGGCATACATGCACTCATGGATTGGGGAGGAAGGTTGAAGTTCGGTCCCGATGTAGAATATCTTGATGGCCGCACGCTCGATTATTATGTAGCAGAGAACAAGCGGCATGCGTTTGCCGAATCCATTCGCCGAATTTTACCAGGCATCACTGATGAAGATATCTCGCCGGATATGAGCGGTATTCGTCCGAAACTCCAGAAGAAAGGGAAACCGCCGCGCGATTTTGTCATCGTTCATGAAACGGCTCGCGGTCTCTCAGGATTTGTGAACTTGATTGGAATTGATTCGCCGGGATTAACGTCATCGCCGGCAATTGCGCGGTATGTGGAGAAGTTGCTGTTTTAAATTAAGAAGAGAATTCGGGATTTTACCCTAAGCGCCTGGCATCTGGTAGTGTGTCAGGCGCTGTTGTTTTTAAAGAGTCGGTAGGCAAAACGCTTGATGCCAAGAAATGTTTTGGCTACATTACTTATGCAAGTCGTCCAATACATCGTATTGAAATGAATCAAAGAGGACGACAGAAGACTACTTATACCAATCTCTATGAATGATCCAGAATATTCCACCGAGAGAAAAATTAAGATCGAGAAAGCTCGTCTAGGTTGGATAAATCGGCTTATTGATAAGAGCAGGAGAAACAATTTACTTTATTATAAAGATCTCAAGACGGGAACATTAATGCTGGGAGATCTTGATAATGAAAACCTTAGAAAATTCTTTTGTGGTGCTTCATTCAATCTCTCCAATTTATTTAAGGAAGAAGATCGTATTCAGCAAGCCGCGAAATTGCGAGAGATTATTAAACGTAACACCGCTAATGTGGAGGAAAAAGGTTTACAGACTCTTTTTATGGCAATTGGATTAGCAAGCTGGGATTCGGTAGATGGAGGGATACCGACTCGCGCCCCACTTGTTTTGTTTCCCTTAAAGATTGAAAAGCGAGGAAGGGAACAAAAAGATTTCCTCATTTTACAGGATGGCGATCCTCAATTTAATATTGTCCTCATTAAGGTTTTAGAAGACAACTATGGAGTTGAAATAGATGGAGATGCCATCATTGACACTGCTTCGAATGATTGTTTTAATCCAGCAGAGTTGATCGGAGGTGTAATAAAGAAATGTAATAATGTCCCAGGTTTTAAAGTAGAAGAGTGTGCGGTAATTGGGAATTTTTCTTTTCAGAAGATGGCAATGGTTCGTGATTTACAGGATTGCGGTGAACTGATGATCTCTCATGATCTGATCGCAGCAATAGCTGGAGACTTAAAGGCGCAGGAATTATTAAGCAAAAATCGAGAGAATTTAAATCCGATTGAATTTGATAAAAATGAGCCAAAGAACGAATTATTAATTATCGATGCTGATTCGAGTCAGCAAAATGCAATCTTGGCAATTCGCAAAGGTCAAAACGGTGTTGTGCAAGGGCCGCCAGGAACAGGAAAAAGCCAAACTATCGCAAATACAATCGCTGCATTAGTAGCAGAAGGAAAGAAAGTTCTTTTCGTTGCAGAGAAGCGTGCAGCGCTTGAAGTAGTAAAACAAAGACTTGAAAGGTCTGGATTAGAGCATTTAGCATTGGATTTTCATGGTGCTGATTTCTCTCCAAGAAGGATTATCGATCAATTAAACTCTTGTCTTGATAAGATTAAACTTTCCTCTGCGATAGATTCGCATCTTGATCATCAAAAGCTTATTAATCTGAGAGAAAAACTCAATAAACACGTCCAAGAACTTCATAAGCGAAGAACACCTTCAGGTTTCTCAATTTATCAGCTCCAGGGAAAAGTACTCCTCACGTCAGTTGAGGCAAGATTGGAAACTCGTTGGAATATACAAGAGCTCAAAGAATTTACACCCGAAGTATTACAACGTCTGAATAATTTATTTATCGATGCATCAGGATTCGAAGACCTCTTTCTTAGAACCAGTTATTCAAAATGGAACGGAGCTAAGATTCCAAATGGACATATAGCCGATGATGTTCTGAATCTTTCCAAAACCATTTTTGAATCAGCAATTCCAAATCTTGAAAAAGCGCTGCAAAAATCTTTTAGCGGAACTACGCTTATTATTCCAACAGAGATTATGAGTATTGAGAAAATGATTACGATTGTTTGTGGATGTAACACTATTTTAAAAGATTATAAACCGGGATTTTTTCGGATTAATTTTGATGACATAACGACTTCGCTAAAACCTTTGGAGCACAGATATTCTACCATCTGGCACTATATTACAGACGAAAGATTTAGAAAATCAAGAAAAACAATAAAAGATATTCAGACAAAAACGACATTCCTTGGAAAAGATATTTTTAAAGACCTCAGGCAAGCAAAGAAAATGCTCGAGGATTGGCGTACTATTTCCAAAATAAAAGATTCTTATCCGACGCGGCAAATTGATGTAGATGAAATCTGGCGATGTTTAACACACCTCGCAGTATTAGTAAAAAAGCACGACAATTTTTTTGAAGAAAGCCGTGTGGGACTAAATGAATTAAATAGCATATATCAAGTCAGCAAAGAACTTTATAATGATAGTCAAACGGTTAGGACAATGCCTAAGCTTTATAAAATCGAAAACGAAATCAGTTCTCTTGGGGCAAATGAATTAGTATCAGAGCTTCGGCGAAAGAAAATTGGTTCTCAATATTGGACTGAGGCACTTTATTACATTTGGTATCAATCCTGTTTAGATGACATATTTAAATCAGATGCTGATTTATCAGGATTTAAGGGCTCGGCACATTCAAAATATGTTGAAGAATTCAAAAATCTAGACAAGAAACGTCAGAAAATCGCTGAAGCAATTATCAGACATAACCACGCAAGTAATGCAATAAAGAGAATGAATAATTGCTATGCCCAAACACAACTTATTCAAAGGGAATCACAGAAAAGAAAAAGACTGATGCCACTAAGGAAGCTACTCGCTGAAGCAGAAGATGTTGTAACAGCTTTGTTCCCTTGCTGGATGGCAAGTCCGTTATCGATCAGTCAAGTTACTAAGGTAAGCAACCAGCTATTTGATGTTGTCCTTTTTGATGAAGCCAGCCAGGTATTACCAGAAGATGCAATTCCGGCTATCTTGCGTGCAAAACAGGTCGTTGTTGCAGGTGATCGACACCAGTTACCACCTACAACCTTTTTTGCATCTATTGATGACGATACGGATAAGGATGTTGATTTTGATTCAGTAAGCGAAGGATATGAAAGTATATTAGATTTAATGACCACATTTCTTGAGCCATGGTGGTTGGAATGGCATTATCGTAGTAAAGATGAAAGACTTATTGCGTTTTCTAATCACCATATTTATTCGGATCGCCTTGTTAGTTTCCCAAGCGCAAGAGAGGAAGAAGCGATACGACATGTCTTGGTTGAACAAAAGTTCTTATCTGATATAGATGAAGACAGCTCCTCTGATGAAGTGAAAAAGGTCGTTGAACTTATAATGGATCACGCGGAAAAGAGACCTAATGAAAGTCTAGGTGTTATTACTATGGGGTTAAAGCATGCAAAAAGATTAGAGGCGGAATTTGAAAAGCGAGCCGAATTAAGAGCAGACCTAGATTCATTCTTCAGTTCGGAAAAAACGGAACGATTTTTTATAAAGAATTTGGAACGGGTACAAGGTGATGAACGTGATGCAATCATTATTTCAATTGGTTATGGGAAAGATCGGAGTGGGAAATTGCCCCATCGATTCGGACCACTTTTGTTTGAAGGAGGGGAACGTAGATTAAATGTCGCAGTAACACGTGCAAGAAATCGGTGCACTCTTGTTTCCTCTTTTTCGCATCACGACATTGATCTGCAAAGAGCTAAGGGAAAGGGCATCGAGCTTTTACATCATTATATTGAATTTATGCAGAGTGACGGCAAACGTCTTAGTGACGTGGGAAGCTCTGGAATATTAATGAATGAATTTGAAAAAGATGTGTACGATACTTTGGGCAGTCACAATATAAGATTGATACCACAATACGGATCCTCTAAATATCGAATTGATTTTGCAGTTGTTCATCCTGATAAACCAGGTCAAATGATAATGGCATTAGAATGTGACGGTGCTGCATATCATTCTTCTCCAACTGCCACTGAAAGAGATAGAATAAGACAGAATCATTTAGAAGCTCTCGGTTGGAATTTTTATCGCATATGGTCTACAGATTGGTTCTTAAGAAAACATCAAGAGAAAGAGCGATTCCTTTCAGCTTATGGTGATTTAATGAAACGCTTTGAAAAAGGGAATGTTTTCCCAAGAGGAGAGGAAAAGAGTAAAGAAGAATTTAGTAATTATGCCCCCACAAATGGGATAAGGCGAGGGAATCCGCCAAGAATTGCAAAGGGAATACCAATAGATAACTACAGATATGAGCAACTTGTTGCCCTTATTGATTGGATTATGTCAGATGGAATGATGAGAACAGACCAAGAGATTATCAATGAGGCAGTACAATTTCTTGGGTACAAACGAACAGGGTCAAAAATTCAAGAGTTTCTTAAAGACGCAATTAAATCTTCAAAAAAGGGTAAATAAATAATCGTCAAGTTCAAAGTCGGCTATATTCTTGAGCTAAGATACACAAAAGAAAAACTTTAAATAGAATAATCCTAGTTTAGCAATACATTCCTAAACAGTAAAATCGAAATCGGCAATTCCGATCACTCGATTTTGCAAAACAGATTTAAGCATTACCTGTGTAGTTTCATCTAGTCTTCCCCGATACTTCCTAAAAAAGCGAATCTCTATTGGCTGGTAGAAATTCACCACCGCACAAGAATTATTGTCGGGAGCAAATCCCTGAGCGATATCTTCATAACCCTTCGTAATCGGAATAATGAGCGCATCTGGGTTGGAGGATGTTGTAAGAGGCACAACATTAGCAACACCAATTTTCGAAATATCAATTTGAGGAGCCATTAATATAACAACAGGTCTCGGTCCTTTCTCTTCTCTACCTTCTACATGAAGTCTCACTTCATCATCGTCGACTGACCACACTTCGCCTGTCTTCGGAGGATGTTGCAAGATATTTGTCATGCAACAGATGGTCTTAGAGAGGAAAGAGGAGCAAATTCTTCAGCTAACTGTCGATGTTGAGCGTAGTCGATTTCTGGATAGGTTTGGAGATGAAGTAATGCTTTTCGGCGACCTTCAGTAGTCGGATTTCTATGATCCGATATTTTGATGCAATCACTTGTAAGTATATATCCACCCGTCTCTTTTTTATATAGGGAATTCACATAGTTCTTCATCGGAGCAGTCGAGTATACGAACGATTCTAAACTTTCGACGCTCATGGTCGAAAACTTGTCGCAAAGTTCTCTTGTGAAAGAAAGCAACATTACATCTCTAAAAGTAAAATTCTCAGTTAATTCAGCTTTATAAATAGAAATTTTACCGCCATAACCTTCATCTAAACAACGTTTCGTTTGCAACTTTGTGATATCGGTATTTGCAATATGTTTATCCACTAAGGATTCAATATGTCCCTTATAATTAATTATTACAGGACCGTGTGGATATTTTATGAAAAGTTCTTGTGTGTATCTCTTCCCAAAGTTTTTTATATGGAAATACTCAAAAAGGTATATGAGTTTATTGTAATGGTAGACACCCAATTCTTGAACGAAAGACAGAATAGTTGCTGCTACCTGGTTGAGATTGTTCTCATCCCTTTGAATAGGAGGTGTCATAGATAGGATTGATTGTAATTTCATCTGTGCCTCCTTAAACAAGAGCGAGACACAAATAGTTCTTCGTAAAGTTCGTTGAAATAATTAATTAATTATAGTTATCGTTTTTTGCATAGTCAATAGTGGCCATCCTTTATACTAATTATAGGCCTTATTTGCGAGATAAGTAAAGAAGTTGCTGTTTTAAATCAGTGTGTGGTCAAGTCGGTATCTGTTTTCTTCATTCGGTAGTCCATTATTGCTTTTATCAATCCGGCGCCTGCTCCGAATCCCCCGAAGAACAACAACAGAATATCAACAACCCTTATTCTGTCAATCATCTGGATGACACCGAGAATGGCCGCCAGTACTCCAATGACTGCCGCAATAAGACTAAGTCGTTTTCCAATAAAAGTATTTTTCATTTGATGCCTTGTTACTATTGGATGAGATGCTGCATGTTTTGAATGCAAATCTTTGACCAGTTCTCAAATTTCTCGATATCTTTTTGGAGTTCGTTGATGCCGAGAAATTTCGTTTCATTAATTGATTTTTCCCGTGGTTTAACTAATGGCTTTTCCAGAGTAAGAGCATGTATAATGCCGAAGTGAACCTTCCCGACATCATTGGAGTCGTCGTTCAATAAGGCGACAATTCGCTGTGTATAGGGACAATCAATAATGACCTCTTCGTTTACTTCTCGTTTCAGCCCATCCTCATATGTAGATCCAAATAAACCTGGATCAGTGACAGAAATATGCCCGCCGATGCCTAATGAATAATTGCCAAGAAGTCTTTTCTCGTCCAGAAGTTTCCCGCGCCGATAAACAAATACGTCGCTTCCACAATGCAGCAGGGCATAGGGAATTAATTGTTTGTAGGCAGGGTTTGTTTCTGCTTCTTTTCTTTTAAGGAATGTATGATTTTTTGGATTAAGAATGATGTCTAAGTATTTATCCAGCTCAAACGTAACTCCCTGAAACATACCAATGTGTTCCAGCAATTGAGTGGGAAAGACCAAAACATATTCTTCTAAATATTTTTCATCTTGCACGATGGTTCCTTTTTTAAATTAAAAAAAATGGCCGTCACTATCTGGGTTCATACAAAACGAAAGGACGGTCACTGAAAAAATCGGCTTCGTATAATAACATCTTCTTACCAAGCCTGTGTGCAGTTACTTACCCTTTTTCCAATTGTAAGGTTTTCGTGGTTGAATCGCATACTTCACTTGGCCCAAAGTATTGGATCGGTCCGGGAAAAACATAGGAACTCTTAATAGACCACTCGGCCCTGTTTTTCGCAAATTCTTTAAATGGTTTACCGTCCAATTTCACCAGCGCTTTTTGAATAACAGGTTTCATGCAACCGTGCCTTTTTTCCATGTTCATCAACATGGTAATTGGCACACCTCCGGCGATCCATTGTTCAGCCGGAGCAGTTAGATTTCGAATCGATGCCATATACCCTGTCTTTCCCGATTCAATAATGACGGCAGCGACATACCCCAATGCATAGGTATAGTTGGCATCAAAATTAGACGGTGCAGCACAGCGGCCTTCGTACCCAAAGAAATTTGCCAATGCAGTAAATTTCCCTTTGAATTTTCCTTCGGCTTTCCATTCCTTCAGTTTATCGGAGACCATATCGATGAGTAATTTTTCAGTCTCAATACGCGAAACCATGACATTGCCATGCGGATCGCGATCCAGTATGAGTTGAGTCTGTATTTCTTTTGGAAAGGAATTAAATGCTTTGGATGAATCAGCGCTTATATGACTGTTAATAAACTGGAATTTATCATCGTCGGTCTCTAAAGCGTTAAAAAATTCGGCTTTGTGAGCTATTAAATCATTCAGCTCGGAAATCAATATTCTAATTTCAGGTATGAATTCAATTAAACCTTCCGGTATCAGGCAAATCCCAAAGTCTTCATTATTATCAGAGCGTGTTTTTATCACTCTGGCAATGTCTTCAACAATCTGGTTCACTGTCAGTCTTTTTTCCTGTACTTCTTCAGAAATGATAGCATAGTTTGAATGGGTTTGAAGGACACACTCGAGTGTAATATGTGAAGCAGAACGCCCCATGAGTTTAATGAAATGCCAATATTTTTTTGCAGACATAGCGTCGCGTTCGAGATTGCCAATAAGCTCACTGTACACCTTACATGCCGTATCAAAGCCAAAGGATGTTTCGATCATGCCGTTTTTCAAATCTCCATCAATGGTTTTGGGGCAGCCTATGACCTGCACACCGGCATTGATCGACTTATAATATTCAGCCAACACGCAGGCATTTGTGTTTGAATCGTCTCCCCCAATGATAACGATAGCATTGATACCAAGTTTTTTGCAGTTCTCGAGACTTTTATCAAACTGTGATTGTTCGTCCAGCTTCGTCCTGCCGCTGCCAATGATATCAAATCCTCCTGTATTTCTGTATTCATCAATCAGTTGAGCAGTCAGTTCAATATATTTACCGGCTACTAATCCTGAAGGACCGCCCAGGAAACCGAATAATTGGCTGTTGTTATTCATAGCTTTTAAACCATCAAAGAGCCCGGCAATTACATTATGTCCTCCTGGAGCCTGACCTCCGGAAAGAATAACCCCAACTTTTATTGCAGGTGACTCCAAATGCTTTGAACCGGTTTCGATATTTAATACCGGTAAACCGTAGGTATTTGGAAACATCTTACTAATTTCTTGTTGATGGTCAATAGATTGAGTTGCAGCACCCTCTTGAATCAATATGTTGCCTGTTAAGGCGGCTGGTAATTTTGGTTTATAGTCGGCTCTTGCTATTTGTAACACACTTTTTGTCATAGGATTGAATTTTATATGTTTTTACTTTAGTGAGTTTTATTAACACTGTATCTAATTAAATCAATTATTGGCAGAAAATCCAGATGGAAAAAGGGTGCGTAAAATCTGTTTTTGATTTCAAGAAGAAGTGTTATTATTCCTTGAGAGCATATCGTTTCCGCACCGCGGGAATAAGATATTCTGCAAATGCTCGTTCCATATCGTACTTCGGCTGCCAGCCCCAATCGGTACGCGCCGCAGAATCATCCACGTCTGCCGGCCAGCTGTCGATAATTGCCTGACGCCTGTAATCAGATGCAAATGTAACACTAGGTTTCGGGAACGCTTTCTGGATAATTTGAAATATTTCCGATGCCGATGGATTGAAAGCTCCTACGTTATAGATCATCCTTGTCAGTTGCTCGCGCGGAGCAGATTGAAGGTTTAGTAACGCAGTAATAGCGTCGGGCATTGCCATAAACGGAATACATGTATCCTCACGAACGAAACAAGTATAGGGTTTATTTTTAGCTGCCATATGCAGCATCTCAGGAGCAAAGTCACTTGTTCCTCCTGTCGGCAGAGTAGCCGCGCTAATCAGTCCGGGGAACCGCACTCCGCGGAAATCAACCTGACCTTTGGGCGGCTCTGCATCCAATTGACGATAGAATTTTGCATAATACCTGCCAAGCTGTTCAGTGTACAGTTTGTTGATGCCGTACATCGTGCGCGGCGTCAGCCATTGATCTTCTTTGATTTTGCCGGCTCGTTGTTTAGTTGCGATGTCGGGAAGACCATAAACAGCGATAGAACTTGGATAGATGAATTTAATTTCGCGTCCTTGCAAACGCGATTGCGTGACTGCGATTTCCAGAAGATTCATTGAGCCGTTGACGTTCACACGATGTGCCAATGTCGGTTGACGTTCGGCGCGTGTAGAAAGCAGCGCAGCAAGATGATAAATTGTATCGAAGTTATGTTCGGTAGAAAGTGTTTCTAGTAAATGTGAATCTAAAATATCTCCTGTGACGATCCGGTGACAACGTAATCGCACTGATTCTTCGATGGAGAGCATATCCATTGCGACGATGTGCATGCCGCCTTGTTCGGACAATTGTTCAATCAGTCCGTGACCAATTTCGCCGTTTGCACCGGTGATGAGAATGGTTTTGATTGACATAGATATTCCTAATTCACATTAAATAATTATTGAAGGAATAGAATGGCATAGTAATTAGGTAATCTTTCTTTAGCGAGAAAGGATTGCTGTTTGTTTATTCTTCATAGAGATCGTTTATATCGGCGGCTGAAAGTTCTACGAAGAAATCGGCAATGCGATTTGTCACATCGAGAAGGAATTGTTTTCCTTTTTCTACAGAAGCCTTCTTTGGATTACCGACACCCGTGTCTTCTGATGCTTTCGTCCATTCGCGCGGTGCCCACGCTAATCGTTCACGCAATCCTCGGAGTTTAAACTTCTTTTCTTTCCCTGCACCTGCTTCAGATAATGGTAGAACCAAATCTGGTGCGATATTTAACAGCACGCTCGTCTCCATCTCGCCTGCATGATCGTCGCGCTCCTCAAAATACTTCGCCTGTTCGAGTATTTGATACCAGTTAATCTGACAAATAAACATTTTTGGAAATTGAGGCTTCAATTCGCGAATCATTTGTTTGAAGTCGTTACCGCCGTGACTATTCAGAATTACTAGCTTGTTCAATCCATGACGATGAAGCGAGTCCACGATATCATGCAAAACAATGAACTGAGTGCTTGGTTTCATGTTGATGGTCAGCTTGATATCAAGTTGACCAGTGTTTACGCCGAAAGGAATAGCCGGCAAAACAATGACTTTTCCACCTCGTTCCCAAGCTATTCGTGCCGATTCTTTTGAAATGTATTCGCTTTCTATAATGTCAGCAGCATAGGGAAGATGATAGTTGTGCGGCTCGGTTGCTCCCCAGGGAAGGATGGCAACTTTGTAACTGCCGCTTTTGACAGCTTTCCAATTGGTCTCGGAAAGAATATATTGTCTGGTGTTCATATAAGAATAATTCTTAATGTTTATGTTGTTCTGCCGGTTTGATTTGTTCGGCGTTTTTTATCTTGCCTGTCAATCTTTGCGGCGCATGAATGAGTATCGGCAAGCACTGCGAGCAAATCCAAAGTTCTTCACCGTTGTAATGCAGATATAGAAGCGGTGTCTCGCGTTCAGATCTCTCACAGTTCAAACAGTGTAATTCTGATTTCATAGCTCGTATCTTATTCTCTAAGATTTTATTTGTCGTTCCAGTGTATTTATCGTTTTGCCATCCTGTGCTTGGATCGATGGCGAGGATTCTACGGGATTCAATTTATTGATAAGATTAAGAGCTTCATCTAAAAGATCACCAATCGTATGAAGAGATTCTTGAACTTCATGAAGTTTAGTGACGTCCGTATTTTTCATCAGCAATTGTAGGTAGATCTTCGCGGCGGCTATTGGGTTGCCGATTCTATCTGCGGCAGAAAGCGCCATTTCCAGCGCCGTTGACCGTCTTGTCTCTTCCGAAATGCGCTCCTCGAGCGAGCGAATACGTAATCCCGAACGAATCCGTGCTAACAATTCATCGAGTTCAAGACGTTTGTCAAAATAATCATCCGCACCTGCATCCAATCCTCGTACGATGTTCTTCGTTCCAGAATGACCAGTAATCATAATTGTATAGCGGCTGCGATGAACAAGATCGGCTTTAATGAGCTTAACTAATTCTATGCCGTTCGTTCCCGGCATTTCCCAATCAACAAGAATAATATCTGGTTGGCATCGTTCCATTTCCCTCCAACCGTTGATCGAATTCAGTGCAGAAGCTACCGCATATCCTTTCGCTTCCAAACCCATCTGCAACGAAGAGACGAATTCAGCATTATCATCTATGATTAGTATGGTATTCGGCATTGTCTCATGTAGTATGTAAAGTTTTGCTGCATTACATAAAACTGCAGTTCGTCTAGAAATAAGCTAACAATTTGCATCTTGAAGCGCAATGCATAACTCTCTTTAAGATAGTGGAATGTGTTCTAAATCAACGGTAATACAAATGCTGCTACCTCGGTGCGTTCTTTCCAGCCGCGCTCTTCATAGAACTTGCGCTGATAGGATTCGCGAGTTCGACTGTTAATGAGTGATACGCGTGCACAGCCGTGTCTTCGTGCTTCTGCAATGACTTGTTCCAGCAAAGCCGTGCCGACACCTTGTCCGCGGGCTTTTGCAGAAATAAAAAGTTCAGAAACGTATCCTTCCGGCCCAGGGAGAAAGAAGTAAGGAAGATAATGCACCGAGGAATATCCGATGACTTTATGTTCTTCATCTTCCGCGACAAAAGCAGAATGGCTGTCATCTGCGAGACAGTGGGAAATATGCTGACGGACACGCTCTGCCGTCGTTTGAGCGGATTCAGATTTTAAATGTTCGAACCAGCCGACTTCGCGGATAATATCGGTTATATCTTCGGCATCCTGGAATTGTACGTTGCGTATCGTGATATCCATCTTTGCCTCATACTTCATTGTGCGAGGCACTTTGGAAGTGCCTCGCACGTTACTGCGCACTATTTCTCTTTCTTCAGCGGTAAGATACCGCCTGCTAATTCACCAATAACATTGACCAGTTCGGTGTTTGCCGGTACAACAATTTTCGCGTTGTGCTGCAAAGACACCTGAACGGTTTCAAGACGTTTTAATAATTGCGCGTTGCCAACAAAGAATTTGTTAGCAGCATCATTCACAAGCTTAATTGCTTCTGCTTCACCTTCAGCCGCAAGAATTCGTGCCTGACGAATTCCTTCTGCTTCCTTGATAGCAGCACGTTTCTTTCCATCTGCTGCTGTTTCGGCGGCAGTGGCAAAATCGACTGCCGCAAGTTTTTCGTTTTCTGCCTTGACAATCTTGTTCATGGTCTCTTGAACATCTTTCGGCGGATCAATCTGTTTTAATTCTGTGCGGACGATGTCAATACCCCAATTCGTTGTCTCTTGAATGAGAATTTTATGAAGATCGTCGTTGATGCGGCCGCGCTCGCTGTTGGCGGATTTAAGTGTCATCGTGCCGATGATATTCCTGAGCGTGGTGCGCGCAAGGTTCACTATCTGGAAATTCACATCGTTGACGTTATAGACAGAGTTCTTTACATTTTCTTCATCGTGCTTCACTTTAAAATAAACCTGCGCATCGACGACAGCATTCAGATTGTCGTTGGTAATGATTTCCTGCGGTTCGGCATCAACCATCTGCTCTGTAATATTGATCCGATATATTTTATCAATTCCCGGCATAATCCATTGAAAGCCGGGCTGCGCAAAGCGGTTGTACTTTCCTAAGCGTTCTATGAGTGCTCTGTGCGTCGGGCGAATAATTCGGATACCGATCAAAAAAAGAAAAACAATAAGAATTCCACCTACAACCCATAAACCGTTCAAGGTCGCTCCTGATTCTTCCATCATAGTCTCCTTATAAGTGATTAGACATGAGTCGAATAACACACTCTTTCACATTGATCAGACGAGACTGCATGATCTCGTCTGAATGCATCAATCATTTCACTTTACATATTCTTCTGCAAAGAACTTCGCCGAGAGCGGTTCTCCTGTTGCTTCTTTTATCAAAGCATCCCAGCGTAAACTGGCGCCTGGTGCAAATACCTTTGCTTTCAAATAGGTGCCGACTTCCGGTTTGTTCGCAAAGCAAACTTCGTTCATACTTTCTTGCTTTAATACATTTTTTGCAATCTCATGTTGAAGCTGAGACGCTGTCAACTCACCAAGCTGGTAATTATGATAATACGCTGGGTATTGTGCCAAGTGAATTTTTGCCGCCCAATCCGGTGCATTGCGACCTTCCGGTGGAGTGACCATTTGATATTCTTTCACTAAAGACCACCAGAGTTTATTCAAGTCTTGATCGGGATTTTCATACATAGCTTTCTCAAACCTCATCATCACCTGTGTCCACCTGCAGAAGATAAGAGCATGCATCCGTAAATTCTCCTGTCCTACAGCGCGGATCATTTCTTTGTCTTTATTGCTGATGCCCACCATCGTTTGTAGCCAGTCGGCATTGCTTGGCTGCCGTTCCATCAACATGGCAATGGCTTCCGTAACGAATGTATGTGTTTCGATGCGAAGGAGGAATGGGAGGTCGCGTGAAACGTTCTTGCTGTACGCAGCGTGACCTAATTCGTGCAGCATCGTACTCATCCAGTCCTGATTATCAATGACACTCAGCATAACTCGGATATCACCCGATCGATCAATGTCGTTCTCAAACGCATGCTGGTATTTCCCTTTTCGTCCATAGATGTCGCTATTCTTCAAAATGTCGTCTACAGGTAAACCGATGTTTGCGTAGAATGTTCGACCAAGTTCATCGATTTTCTTGCCTTTGAAGTATTTATCAAGATTCACCGAGCCCATCTGAGGCGCTTCCTGGAAAAAGCGGTCTTGATAATGCCAGGGCATTATGTTTTCCGGTTTTATACCGTACTTCTTTGCCAGAGTTGCATCGATCTCGGTTTTAAGTTTTTTAAACGGCTTATCAGTGAGAGTTTTCAATTCGTCGAAAATAGAAACGATTTCGTTCACAGTCTGCTCACTGGTGGCTAAGGACATTTCGTAATAATTCTTAAAACCCAACTGATGCGCAGCTTCATTGCGAAGTTTCACTAATTCTACCACCATTGGTGCAACTGCTTTTCCGACTTCTTTGCTTGCTTCCCACGCCTTCTGGCGTTTTGTGCAATTGGTTTCGTTTTTCAGGATATTGTTGATAGTATTGTCATCCACTTCTTTGCCATCGAGAATTGGACGAAATGTGTTAAACTTGTTGGCAATTTCTGCGTTCTTCTCAACGATTTTGCGCATAAGCGCCGTGTCCATTTGGTTCTTTACATAGTTATTATAGAGGAGAATAAGCTGACGTTGGAGAAGCTGATCTTTAATGTTACCGGCTTCCTTCCATTCCTTTAAATTTTCATATTCATGCTTGTTGGAATATATCTTGTTGATCTCTACTTCGATTGCTGCTCTTTCATCATAATATTTTTTTTCGCCTGTTGCATTAGCATTCCAATCGGCAAGGTTCATCGCCCTGAACTTTGGCTCATAGATCTTGAGGTGCCTGTCAATGAACGCGCGTAAGTCTTTCTCGTCGTTGCGCATCGAACAGGATATCAATGCAAACGAGAAGAGAATGGGTAGAAAGAGAACGATGTATTTCATAAACACTCCTTTAAAATAAAGTAAGAATGGAAGGATTTGTAGATAATCTATGGAGAGGATTGCTGAAGCGCAAGCGCTTTTGATTTATGTTAGAATCTTCGAATCCTCAAAGTACATACTAGATTCAGTGAAAAATCCTTTTGAATATCGCACTCAATGTTTGTGCAGGTCTTTGTGCATAATCTTCCGTGTTTCATGGAGACGGTCGTCAGCCGGGAGATCGATGAGAGTACGGTTCATGTTCTCGTCGTTTTCTTTCGCTAGTAACCTTGCAACAAATTCGATGACGCTTGGCGGGAAAATACCATTACGTTCGTACAGATTCCGTTTTTCCAAGAGTAAACGTGATGATCCCATACAACTCGTTGGGAGGGCAAGAAGTGAATTCAGGAGCTTCTCATCTTTGAATATGTTGCCTGTCACATAGACTTTCTCCGCTGATGCAACCGAATCATCGTGCGTCATTCCCCATTCAGCAGCCATAGTGATTCCTGCCAGCAACAAGTGAATAAGAGCGCTCCCATCCGGACTTCGCAGTTCAACAGTCTGGCATCCTTCATTCTGATAGGATGTTGTCCTTTCCTGCGGGTTGAGACGTAGAGCAAGGTTGTTTAAATTCGACCAGCCGAGCGGTACGCGGATCATAGCACTGCGGTTCATATCGCTCCAGCACACTCGTGTAGGCGCCTCATGGTCAGGTATTAATCTCAAATATGCCGATGAGACGGTGTTTCCGAACGCTGTGAGAGAATCCGCGTAGGTGCACAATCCACCGATAACCTGTTTTGCGATTTTAGAAAGCTTTCCATCAGGATCGGTCATCAGATTCTTTCCGTTCTTCATCACTTCCATATGCACATGCAAACCGTTGCCTGCGATGCCTTCTTCAATCTTGGGTGTGAATGTTGCAACACATCCATGCCTATAGGCGACATTCCGGATGAGCCATCGGGCGAGGACAAGGTAATCGCCCATATCTTCGATCGGTGCCGGTAAAAATTCGATTTCCAATTGTTCGGCCTGCTTATCCTTGATTTCATCGAGATCGCTGCGGACATTTGGTACGTATCCTACTTCACCGTGTGCGTACTTTACCGATTCAGTGATCTGCGCAATATATCGCACCATCTCATCAAGAATGACGCCGCTTTTAAGAAATGGTCCGGACGAATGGTACCCGTGCTGTTTCTTCGAAAGAAAGATGCGTGATGCCGGTTCGCTGAGAAGGAAGAATTCCAATTCACCCATGGCATACAATTCAGCCCCGGTATTTTTCTTAAAGAGCATGCTCGCGTTGTGCAAGATTGTATCGAGTGTAAATGGCGCGAGACTTCCGTTTCGAAGAAGGTAACGGCATGTAAAGTCGAGACTTCCTTCATCGAATGGATTGAGAAAAGCGGATTTATAAACCGGTACAACATAGAGATCAGAAAGCGACGTGTCTATCATGCCTTTAAAGAGCGAGGATCCATCCACGCGCTCTCCATCAGCAAGAACACGTTCAGCCTGTTTATGGCTGCCGACAGGAATTTTTAGTTCTTTATACTTGCCATCGAGAGCTGTGTAATGGAACGTGATTCGTTCGACCTTCTTTGTTTCGATGATCTTAATAAGATCTTCACGGCAGAATTCTTCTCGTGGTTTGCTGAGAAACAACGACAACGGGTTGGTGAGGGCGTACGGGTCGTTCATAAACTATCCTCTCTTCCAGAAAAAAAACTACAATTTGTGTGAGAAAATTTGTGGCAAAATGATACTAAGAAAAGGGAGGAGAAGCAAAGTGTAAGACCAGGAAATAGTTGCTGAGAGGCTGTTCTCATGCTGGAAAAAAGCGATTATTCTACACTTTATAGTCCGGCATACGCCGTTCAATGCGTATAAGCGGAACTTATTATTGAACCGTTAAAACTTGTCGGTTTCCGCTTTTATCAATTCCCATACACGCTTTAGATGTTGTTCTGTTGTTGCAGGATTTCCGATCGCCAAACGGATGGTATATTTTCCGTGAAGCTTTGTATGAGAAAGAAATGCTTCACCTGTTGAATTTATTTGATCAATGATTTTTTTATTCATGTGTTCCAATTTTGTTTCATCAGAAATTCGATGTGGATGATAGCGAAAGCAAACAACACCAAGGGGAACCGGCGCCAGCAATTCAAAATCTTTGTCTGCTTTTATCCAGGACGCAAATTCCAGAGCCAAATTGCAAGGTTTGCGCAATTGTCCTACAATTCCATTCACACCAAACGAACGAATGACAAACCAGAGTTTCAAAGCCCGGAATCGTCTGCCAAGTTGAACTCCCCAATCCATATAATTATTTACGCTATCGTCCGAGGTTGTAAGATATTCAGGTATGAGACTGAACGCTTGTTTCAGTGTGGCAACGTGACGAGTATATAATGCACTGCAATCAATCGGCGTAAAGAGCCATTTGTGCGGATTTGTTACAAAAGAATCAGCACGGTCGCAGCCATCAAGCAAATATCGCATTTCTGGGATAACGCCAGCCATTCCTCCGTATGCCGCGTCAATATGCAGCCAGAGTTTTTCTTTCTGACAGATATCTGCAATTGCCGGCACCGGATCGATGCTCGTGCTGGAAGTAGTTCCGACTGTTGCAACAACTGCAAAAGGAAACCAACCATTGTTCCTGTCCTCTTCAATAGATGCGGCAAGAGCTTTCACATTCAATTTAAATTCTGCATCAGAGGGAATCTTCCTTACACCTTCTTGACCAATGCCAAGCACAATTGCAGCTTTTTCTACTGAAGAGTGTGTTTGATCTGAACAATACAATCTGAGTTTTGGTAAATCTCTCCTGCCTGCTAATCCTTCCTCGCGTATACGTTTGTGGATTGATTCGCGTGCGGCTGCGATTGCGATAAGGTTTGAAGCAGAGCCGCAGTCAGTAATAACTCCGCGAAATTCTGCAGGTAATCCAAGCATTTGCCTCAACCAATCAAGTGTAACCTCTTCCAATTCTGTCGCTGAAGGCGAGGTTCGCCAAAGCATTCCATTTATATTCAATGCTGCGCTCAACATTTCCCCAAGAATACCAGGGGCAGAGCCGGTAACTGAGAAGTACGCATGGAAACCGGGATGATTCCAATGCGTAATTCCGGGTATAATGATTTTATTGAAATCTTGAAGTATAACATCCATCTTCTCCGATGACGAAGGAGGAACTGTTGGTAACTGCTCCTTAATATCACCTGGTTGGATGTTTGGAAATACTGGATAGTTTTCTGGTTTTTTTAGATAATCAGCAATCCAATCGACGACTTCTTTTCCGATCGTACGAAATTCTTCAGGATCCATTCCACCAAAAGTGTCTTTAGCCATTTTTCATTTTAATTATTTTGAATTTTTCATTTTACTTCAACAGGCGGACCATCCGGAACACCGGAATCAAGAACGATCTTCCAGGAACTATCGGGTTGTTTCTTCCAGGTGGTCGAATACGTGCCGGTGGATTTCATCCATTTTCCGGCTTTGTTCTTCCGAATTCTTTCCCATCGTCCCACGGTATATCCAATAACTCCGGGTATCATCATTTCGGCCTTTGTGGGATGCCAGCGGAGTGTGAACGATGAATCTCTAAAAACAGGTTCCATCTCTGCACGAATTTCGGCAGGGCCTGTCGTCGGCTTGCTTGTGTCCTCCAACATTGAGCCGTTCGGTGCGAAATATGCAACCCAACCCTCAACACCTTTCTCGGCAGTCGCTTTATCAAAATCACGGTCGAGTTGCATAAGCAAGGATGCTTCATCTTTTGCTTTTGTGTCTTGTGCCATAAGAATTCTGATTGGAAAAATGAAACACAACGTCATAATAGAAAATAGTTTTTTCATAATTGTTTCCTTGATTAAGAATTACATGTTTCAATAAGAATCTGAACAAAAACTAGCATAAGTGCAAGGACTTGAAATTTCATGGATAAATATGGAATTACTGACACAAAAGGTCTGCGAACATTGTGCACGGGAAGCAGTGAAGATTGTAGAGAAGATACAACAGGGCAATTAGAGCATTGTCTTCAGCTTATCGTACCCGGCACGGCTGATAAGGAGTTTTGTGCCGTCTTTTAAAATTGCCATGCGGCTGTCTTTGGCATAGAGCTCAATGCGTCCGATGCGTTCAAGGTTCACGATATATGAGCGATGGACACGCACGAACTTTGTTGGATCGAGCAGCTTTTCCAACTCCGCCATGCGCTGTTGTTTCAGATGAGATTTCCCTTCCACTTTGATCGCTACGTAATCATCTTGTGCTTCGATGTAATCGATTTTATTGGCAGGAATGACATGCACTTTCGAACCGTCTTTTACGAGTACGCGTTCCAAAGCCATGGGTTTCATGCCAGCAGCTTCCACAAGTGCTTCTAAGGGCAGAGATTTTTTCTTTTTTAGATGCTCGGTAACGTGTTTCAAAGCTTCGTCTAATCGGTCCTTACTGAACGGCTTTAAGAGATAATCTACTGCATGCCGTTCAAATGCTTTTACTGCATATTGATCGTATGCAGTCGCAAAAATTATTGTCGGTGGATTTTCAGCAAGTTCCAATACTTCGAAGCCGTTCAGTTTTGGCATTTGAATATCAAGAATGGCAAGATCGGGTTTCAATTCCGTCAGCGCCTTTACTGCTTCAAAGCCGTTAGCACATTCGGCAACAATTTCGATATCGCCGCGCTTCGAAAGAAATTCACGCAGCACCATACGTGCAGGTTCTTCATCGTCGACAATAATAGTGCGGATAACAGATTTGGACGCCATACAAATATTTCCTGGTTATGTGGTACACTCTTTTGTCGGAAATGAAAGCTCAACCTTAAACATGCCGTTGCTTTTTTCCACGCTGATTCTTCCTTCATCACCGTAAAGTGTTTGAATACGTGAGCGGACATTCCTTATCCCCAGGCCGGTGCCTTTCTTGGCAATGTAATCTGGATCAAAAGGATTTTCGACAGAAATAATAAGTGTACTGCTGTTCTTTTGTGCTTTCAATGTAATCGTGCCGCCTTCAACAAGCTGGGAAATTCCATGACGAACGGCATTTTCAATCAGGGGCTGAAGGAGCAGCGGCGCAATTTTGCACTCGAGTGTTTCGCTTGCGATTTCGCGCTGTACTTGCAGGCGTGAACCGAACCGAACCTGCTCGATTGTAAGAAATTTATCGATGATGGAAAGTTCATCTGAAAGAGGAATACGATTCTTGGAGCCAAAATCCAGGCTGTTCCGGAAAAAATCCGCCAGCAAAATGACCATGGTACGCGCTCGCTCGGGATTCGCCGTCGTCAATGCGCTGATAGAATTCAAACTATTAAACAGAAAATGCGGATCGATTTGAGCGCGGAGGGCACGGAGTTCGGCATCCTGTGCGAGCAATTGTAATTCCAGTGTTTGTTTTTCTGCTTCCCGCGACTGTTCAATTGCAATTAAAGCATAATGAAGCGTAGCAACTAATAAGAAGATCAAAACAAGGGTGCTAAAAATCCCCATAATCCAGGGCTCATACAATGGCGCAACAGAAGCGGAAAGTTGCAAGGAATCGATAAAATGCACCCATACATATCCAAACGCTAATTCAATACCGGCAGCAATACATGCCGCAACAAGAAAGAGAGTGAGCAAATTGTACCACTGCGTTGTGCGAATAGGATAAATTTTGCAAAGATAGTAGGAGGAAAGACAAATAAGAGCAAAGAATAGAGTGTTGGGAACATCCGCCGCAAGTAAGGCGAACCATTGATTGGGAAGCGAAAGCAGATAGGGAATCTCTATCAGCATTCCGACAAATAGCCAGACTGCGAGATAGAGGAAGAGCGTACGTCTGTTGGAAAGAATGGGATGCATGCTAATTTTTTATCTCGATGCCGCCCATCACGGCTGTTCCTTTGACGATTAATCGTTTGGTTGAATTTTTCTCCGGACGCGTTTTATCTTCAAAGCCACCCATGAATGGAAATCCTTCCACGATAACAATCCAATCTTCCGGTACGCGAACTTCCATTCCACCCATAAATGCGAAGATATCCAGCACTGCTTCTTTTTCAAATGACGCTTCACGCAAATCAATTTCTAATCCACCCATCACGGCAGTGAGCTCACCGCCTTTGAAATTCCGCGAATTGTTTTTGCGTTTATATCCACCCATCACAGCGATCGCTTTGATGAAATCGTACGCATCCGATGTATCGACAATGGGAATCGTGGTGCGACTGCGAAAGACAGAACTGCGTACGATCATAGAAAGTCCGACAAAAACAAGAATGAGAGGCCAGTAATCCCAGATATTAAAATTAATAAAGTACATTCTATCAAGAAGCATGGCCGATCCGATAAAGATGAGAATGAAACCCCAAACTTTTCCAGGGCCGCGCTGACATTGAAGTACATACGCAATGCCGATGACGACGAGTATGGCAGGCCAGTATCGCAGATAATCATGTGGATCGATCATGCCGATGTTCCCGAGAAGAAAAAGAACACCGACCAAAATGATTGCTGCACCGAGCACAAGGCGCGGAGCGAAGAATTCATGTTTAGATTCCATGACAATGCTCCTTCATTTCATGATGAGAAGGATAAATAGATTTCCACAGCATTCCGATGCCTGCACCGATTAGAAGAATAGGCCATGAATTGCTGTAGCTCAATCCGAATAGATGAAGCTCGGAAACGAGAAACCATCCGCCCATAAAAAGCATCCAAAAGGCTTTACGATATTCCCACCCAAATTGTGCGTCGAGTAGTTTTCCTAACCCGATGGCAATAAAGATGAGCGGCCAATAATGCCAAATGGGCCCGTAGGCAAATAAGTCAAGTTTATTGAGAAGTATCGCAACTCCAACGAAAACCAAAAAGATACCAATACCCAATTGGCCGTATGAGCGATGTGTGTGATGTTCCATTTTTTACACTCCTTATGAAAAATGAATCTATGCAATAATACTGAAAATTCAAGAGGAGGTTGCGATAATTTCGGCAGACAGGGAAGTGGAATCGGTAAGTGGTGGGAATCTCTCTAATCCATCTCAAAAATGTGTTTATAAAAGCGAAGTCATACTGATCTTTTCGAAACGAGATATCACAGCGCACGTCAGGCCCTAACAAGCTTCACCTGATTTGCAAATTGTTTTTGAGATGACTAAAAAGCTTCCCGGGGCTAGAAACCTGTGAGGCTTCATGAGGATTATTCCTGCGCCGGCATACCAAACTGCGACCATTCCTCGCGTGATGGTCCATAAACGCCAGGAACTGTAAGTCCTGCTTGCCGCATCAGAACGGTCATCTGTGCACGATGGTGGATCTGATGTTTCATGATCGATGTGAGCGTAGCGGTACGAGTCCACTTTTGTCCATACATATCGATTTCATCAAACAGCATCCCGTCGTTCCATTTTTGTTTTATCTCTGATGCTAATGATGCCCCTGCTTTCTCGTATGCTGCAATGATTATCGATGCAGAGTTTGGATCAGGTGAGTTTTCAGGTGGCGCATCGACTTTCAGGCCGGCTTTATCTCCCATCTCGCCAAGTGTCAGAACAATGTGCCATGCGAGATGACCTAATGAGCGGCCTTCCGATGATACTTTCTGTTTGAGTGATGTGTCGGTAAGATTCTTAAACACTTTGAGTGTAGAATCATTCTCTTGAGTCCAATCAGTGAGAAAATCTTGAATTGTGCGGTACATTTGTTTCTCCTTGAATTACAATGTGTTATAGATTTACACCAATTTTTCTCAGTTCATTTGCTATGTCGGGATGAAGTGGGATTCCATGCTGCAAGTTCTCTCGGCGTGACTGCCAGCTTCTATCGCCGGGGAAAGTGATGAGAACACCCGGTTCTGTTTCGTGAAGCCAGAGGGCGAATTGTTCGATCTTTATTCCCATAGCTTCAAGCGAACTGAATGAACTTACATCTAACGCAATAAACAGCTTGGTAGTACCGGGGTTGAGAGCGCCGCGTTCAATTTGGAGAATTTCATGCGAGAGCTCGGTCCCGGCAAGAGCTCCAGTGAGAAGCTCCATCATCATAGCAAGACCGGCACCTTTATGGCCGCCAAACGGGAGAAGCCGATGGCTCTTCAATATTTCGTTTGGATTGGTTGTGGACTTCCCTTCGGAATCTAATCCCCATCCCAGCGGTACTTCTTTTCCTTCACGGGCGTATATTGCAATTTTCCCATGCGCTGCTTGACTCATTGAAATATCGAGAACAATAGGATCTTGACCGGGTCTCGGTACACCGATACTAAGCGGATTATTGCCTAATAATGGTTTTGTGGAATTCCAACCCAAGGTATTCGGGATCGTGTTTGTTGTGCAGATACCAATTGTACTGGCTTGAGCCGCTCTGAATGCATACGCAAAAGCGCGTCCCCAATGAGTTACGTTTGTCGCAAGGCAAGCACCGATACCGAATTCCTTTGCACGCTCAATTGCAATATTCATTGCGTAAAGCGATACGTAACGGCCCGGACCGTTGTCGCCGTCGATAACGCATGTTGCCTTATGTTCTTTCACGATTCTCATATTTGGATTGGATGTTGCTTTGCCCTTCTCCATTCCCTTCAACAAAGCAGGAAGCATACAGACTCCGTGTGAAGGAACTCCCATCAAGTCTGATTCCGTCATGATCTCTGCTTCGATGTGAGCGATATGCAACGGTACGCCGGCTTTTTGAAGTATCTCTTCAACCTGCCGTATCAATGTTGTCTGTTCAATACGAATGTGCTCAGCCATGCCAGGTCCTGTGCCGGTCGATCCAATATCCCCATGGAATAAACAGCCACATGGATAATGCCATCCATCCGACCGGATCGGCATTTGGCGGTGGAGGGCCAACGATATTCGCTACGTAGCTGACTGCAAGGAAGATGATGAGCGTCCACAGTGTAATAACAACGGTTTTGTCTTTTGCTTTAGTTGTTCGAAGATAGAAATAGATGCCGAGTAAAAACAACGCAGACTCGATACTAATTGTCGCAAGAGTCGAATTCCACAATCCCAGACCAACGAAAGTTGACAAGCCGGGTGCAAGCGGTAAATCGGGAGTGTGAGAAATAAAATCCAATAGCCAATGACTGAAGACGACACACCCAACGATGAATGCATTATGTTTGCTTTTGTTGATGAGAAAATATGCGCCGCCGATCAGTCCCGACCACATCAACGATGTGAAGAGACTATGCGATATGGGATAATCATATAAATCAAGGCGCAAGAATGGTATAACATGAGGATTGATGCGGACATGCTCGATTCCTGCAATGATGAGCAGCGGCCAAAGAAGATCGAGAAATTGAGCCGCAAAGAACAGAGTTCCGAGTTTGACCTGGGGTGCAGCGTTCTTCGCACCGAGTCCGACAGCGAAGTGGCCGAGGAACATAATAAGTTCTTCTTTCTTAGTTTGCGCTATTCAACGAATTTGTTCTTGGTCGGTCATGCTATCAATATCCATCTCTCCGCCCAAAAAATCAATTTCAATTCTTTCTATCACGTGTCGTTCAATTATTTTTTTTGCACCATAATCGCCTTCAAGCGACAACAATTCAGGGAAGATGCGACGGTCGAACAACGCAGGCACACCAACAGTCCCCGCATATTTGCACGTGACGATAGGTGTTCGTGTTGAAGTGTATGTGTCGATCAGTGTATTCAAAATGTCTGTTGACAACTTTGGTTGGTCGCACAGAACGATGATTACTGCGTCGATGTTTGTTTCAAGCGATTGTATTCCTGAGCGAATAGATGTGCTCATGCCGCGTTGCCAATTCGGATTTATGACAACGTCGACCAGTACGTTTTCAATTTCCGATTTCATTTTCTCTGCTTCGTACCCAAATACCACACGAACAGATTTCGCCTTTGACAGCAAAACTGTTTCCACTGTTCTGCGAAGAAGAGTCATTCCATTATAGTTAAGAAGTTGTTTTGGAGCGCCGAGCCGGGTGGATGCACCGGCGGCGAGAATTATTATAGCGATTTGTGGTGGTGTGGACATAAGAGAAATCGAACCGCCAAGAGCGCAAAGTCCTTGCGTCCCTTCGCGACCTTGGCGGTTTCAAAAAAAATACTACTTCTTATCTAATATTTTTTCCATCTCATCCATCACGCGGTTCATTTTTATCATGGTGAGATCGAATGGCTCGGAGGTCGTCATATCGACACCGGCTTTTTTCAATAATGCAATTGGATAATCGGAACCGCCGGAAGAAAGGAATTCGATATACTCTTTTGTCGCGGTTTTGTCACCGGCCAGCGTACGCTCAGACAATGCCGAGGAAGCAGTGAATGACGTGGCATACTGGAAGACGTAGAAGTTGTAATAGAAGTGTGGAATAAACATCCACTCCGATTTTATTTCGTCGTCGACGATGCAGATGTTCTTGTCATGCCCGTAATATTTTTTGACAATTTCGTCATACATCTGATTCAATACGTCCCCGGTGAGTGGTTCGCCCTTTTCTGCCTTTTCATGAATGCGCAGTTCAAACTCCGCGAACTGCGTTTGCCGAAACACCGTTGCTTTGATGCCCTCGAGATAACTGCCGAGCAGCGAAAGCCGTACATTGTCGTCTTTGATTTGCTTCAGCATGTAATCAATGAGCAACGCTTCGTTAAATGTGGAAGCAACTTCCGCAACAAAGATCGGATATTGCGACGTGGCATAGGGTTGATTTTTATTGGAAAGATAACTTTGCATCGAATGCCCGAATTCATGCGCAATTGTGCTCATGTCGTCATACTTGCCGTTGAAGTTGAGCAGTATGTAGGGGTGTACATCGTAGGCGGAACCATTGGAGTACGCGCCTGAACGTTTGCCTTCGGACGGATAAACGTCCAACCAGCGTTCCGCAAATCCCTTTTTAAGGACATTGACATAATCCGAACCTAACGGCTTCAACGCTGCAAGAATATGCTGTTGTGATTCTTCGTACGTGTATTTGAGATCGACATCTTTTAATAATGGCGCATAGAGATCGTAATAATGCAGTTGATCGACGCCGAGGATGCGCTGGCGCAGTTTGAGATATCGGTGGAATGTGGAAAGATTTTTATCCACATTCTCTATCAAACTGTAATACACTTTTGTGGGAATATTATTCGCATCTAAAGAACTTTCCAAACACGAGGAGTACTTGCGTGCGTTCTTGTAGAACATGTCTTTCTTTACTTCGGCATTAAGCTGCGTGCCGTATGTGCGGCGGTATTCGTTCAACTTACCGAAGAATGTTTGAAATACTTTCTTGCGGTCTTCGCGATTAGTGGAAGCGCGGTTTAAAACGTATCCTGATTGATTGAGTTTCACGGTTTTACCATCGCTCAAGGTAACTTCAGGATACGGAAAATCCGCATTGGAAAAAATGCCGTAGATATTATCCGGCGCATCAGCCATCAATCCCGCATCGGCAATAATTTTTTCTTCGCCTTCGGTTCCGGTATGCGCTTTGCGGCGGAGAATGTCATCCAGATAATGTCTATAAATTTCCAGTTTCTTCTCATCTTTGATAAAACCCTGTACTTTTGCCGGATCGATCTTGAGAATTTCTGGTTCGATAAATGCTGCTTGTGCATTGAACGATGCTCCAAGCTGACTCATTTCTTGCTGCATTCCAAGATACGATTGTACCTTAGTGTCTTGGTCCAAACTCATGCTTGCATAGGAGGAAAGACGTGAAAATTCCTTGTTGATTTCAGTGTAAAGATCGAGACAGCCTAACAACTGCTGAGCGGATGTACCTAATGTTCCTTTATATTTTTTGAGCGCAGGAATTGAAATGCTTCTTTCGGTTGCTGGATTGGTCTCTGTAAGCCGTTGCTTCGCTTCTTTCCATGCTGCATCGGATGAATAAAGGTCGGTAAGGTTCCATTTATATTGGTCGGCAATTTTACTGCGGTCGCGTTCCTGTGCCAGAGATATGTCTGGTGTTATAACTGCCAGACCGAGAAGTGGTAACGCGAATTTTGCAAATGGATGCATTTCATCACCTTGAATTTGTTGGGACATAATGAATTACTACCTCAATACGTTGATTGATGTGTGTGGGTTTCAATGTACGGGATGGAAAGGACGGAGGCAACAAGAAGATTATTCCCGTTGATCTACCGTGCAGCGTACTACCCGATGGTACGCATTGTATAATCATTATGTAAGGATTATAACTTTTCATAAGGTTCTCTACCTCTCCTTCGTTCCAAGATGGAGATATTATTTATTGGAAATAATTATCAAGCGGATGGGATTTGGCAACCAAAATTTGATTCAGTTCGAAAAACCGATTTCTTTTCCAATAAGTGTCAGCACTAAATCTCTTGCTCCTCCATCATTGCGATGTTCGCAAAAATAAATTCCCTGCCATGTGCCAAGATTCAACCTTCCATCTGTCACTGGAATGAACACACTGCTTCCAAGTATCGATGATTTGAGGTGTGCCGGCATATCATCGGATCCCTCGGTGTCATGTCCGTAATATGGCGCATGTTCCGGCGCCAATTTGTTAAAGTGTTTTTCAAAATCTTCACGGACGGTGGGATCGGCATTTTCGTTCAGCGTGAGTGATGCTGATGTATGTTTGAGAAACACATGAAGCTCTCCGTGCTGAATTGTTTCCAACTCCGGAATTTGAGAAATGATCTCCGGTGTGACCAGATGGAATCCACGGGTGCGTGCACGGAGTTGTATTTCTTTTTGGATGATAATCATTATCGTGTGAATTACCGTTTCTTCTTCTGCTAGAATAACAGAGATAACGGTTACCTTATCTCAATGTTAAATCCTTAAGCATATATGACTGTCGGTATGGCTATTCATAGATTTTATTGATTTACCAGCCACTCCTGCGCTTCTTCCATGGTGTCTGAAAGATGGAAATCCCTCCCTGTCGCAGTTTTAATTACGGTTAAGATAATTTTTGCCCATCCTGCTATTCCAACTACTACACTTGCCTTGACATATGGCGTGTTGTGCTGTGCATATTCTTTAATAAGGCCGGCTATCTCTGCATCAAATCCCGTATTTGTTACTTGTGTAATGACAAGCAATGATTTTGGAGGTTGCCGTCGGATTATTTCTTTTGCGTGTTCAACATGTTCATGAAATTCTGGTTTATCTTTAGATTGCAAGCCTGCAATATCCAAGCATAGTATTTTCTTACCTTTATGATTGAGTTCATAGACACCAGCCATGTTATTATCTCCTCATTATTGTTGTATCAGCCACTCCTGTGCTTCTTCCATAGTATCTGCAAGATAAAAATCTCTACCGATCATCGCTTTGATTGCAGCCAGGACGACTTTCTGCACGCCTGATACTCCAACCAAAGCACTGGCTTTTACGTACGCAGTGTTGTGGTCGGCATATTCCCCCATGATCGCAGCAACCTGTGTATCAAATCCGGTGGAAGTAACATTTGTAATAATCAATAAGGATTTTGGAGGACACTTTCGGATTTGTTCCTTAGCTTCTTCTACGTGTTTCTGAAATTCCGGTTTGTCCTTTAATTTTAGGCCTGCAACATCCAAACACAGAATGTTCTTACCTTTATAGTTGAGTTCATAGACACCAGCCATTCGATTGCCTCGTGTGTTTGTGTAGGGTTCACAATTCGTAGCAAATATAGAAATATTTTTCGGGACTTTCATCATTTTATATCGTCAATTTGTTCGCTTTCTCATTGTCAAAGAAAAAACTTCCGCAACATGAACCTTGTCAAGGGTTTGAAACCTTGGCAAGGTTCACAGAATTTTGGAAGTCTTTTCTTTCAATCCGATAAACATTTTTGCAAATTGTCCGTAAAATATAATCGTATTTGTCCTTCATTCACCTGCCAATGCCAAGGAGAATTTATGAGACCTAAAATATTGTTTGCACTGTTGTCCATTATTATAGTGAATATCGCACTGGCACAGTCCACAATCACTCCATACCACGAACGCAACGATTTTCTCTTCACATCACCCGGAGCAATGAAATTCGGATTATATGGGTATGATAATCCCGCGCTGCTTTCGTATGTTCGCCAGCCGGATCTTTTAGTGACATGGAACGATGCGAGCGATCCAACAAATCGTTGGGGTATGTTTGTCGGAGTACCGAGCGCAGGATTCGGTATGGTGCGCGAAAAAATTGGCGGCGTCGCAGTTGCCGATTATCATCTTTCACTTGCCGCAGGTGATAGAACTCTCAGCACGGGAATTTCATACGGTTGGACGATTACCGATAATCCGACTCTTGATAAATCCAGCCTGCTCACGTTAGGTACATTGTATCGTCCGCTTCCGTTTATTTCCACCGGCGTTACTTATACATCGGCATTGAACACGAAGGGGTATGAACTCGCAGGAGATATCGCAGGGCGTCCATTGGTAAGCGAACTGGTCACCATCTTTGCAGATTATATTCTTCATCGCACACCGCAACTCGACCAAAACATGTGGAGCGCCGGAATCGCCCTCGAAGCAATGCCCGGTATCCGTATCATAGGGCGCTACTTCAACACCAATGCATTTACTCTCGGTGTACAGTTCAACTTTGGTCATCTTGGATTGGAGACACAGGCGCACTATGACGGCAGCAAGAACCATGCATATAACTCGTATGGTATTCGTCTCGGTGCATATGACAGGAATATTTTTGACGGCGCTCTCATAACAAAAAAAGTATTTGTCGAAATGAATCAACCAATGCATGTCGATTATCAGCGGTATATCCTTTTCGACAAAACACAAACGCTGCTCAGCCTTCTTGAAGCGTTTGATGCAGCAAAGGATGACCCCGCCGTTGCTGGAATCGCCTTGAACACTTCTGGGATGGAAACAGATGCTGAAAAGTTATGGGAATTGCGCGAAAAGCTGAAAGAATTAAAATCCAGCGGTAAGAAAGTCTTTGTTTTCATTGACCGCCCAGATATTAATTTGTACCACCTTGCATCAATTGCAGATAAAATTGTCATGGACCCACTGGGGATGATCATGATTGATGGGTTCGTTATGGGGCGTACGTATTTAAAAGGGACGCTGGAAAAGATCGGTCTTGGATTCGATGAATGGCGGTTCTTTAAATATAAGTCAGCAAATGAAGATTTTTCACGGGACAAGATGTCGGATGCGGATCGTGAACAACGGCAGAAGCTTGTGGATGATTGGTACAAAATTGTTAAAGAAGAAATTTGCGAGGCTCGGCACTTAACCTCTTATCAATTTGACACGATAGCGAATGAACATGTGCTGTTTCTTGCTCAACAAGCGAAGGAAAACGGGTTGGTAGATTCGATAGGACGTTGGGAAGTAGTGAAACAGCTTGTCAGACAGGAAACAGGAAGCGATGCATCGTTTGTTGTTGACGGGTCGCTTAAAAAATTCAATGCCCCATACGACAATCACTGGGGGGAACCGCCGCAAATTGCAGTCATATATGCACTTGGTGTCTGCGATATGGATCAGGGAATTGCTGCCCGCAGATTAGTGAAAGATTTTGAAGCTGCTGTAGATAACTCGAAGGTAAAAGCAATTGTTCTTCGCGTCGATTCACCCGGAGGCGACGCGATGGCTTCCGATTATATTGCAGAAGCTATAAAAAAGGCAAAAGGCAGGAAACCCATCATTGTATCGCAAGGATTTGTTGCAGCTTCTGGCGGGTACTGGCTTTCTATGTATGCGGATACAATTGTTGCAGCCCCGCGCACTATAACAGGTTCCATTGGTGTCATTGGGGGTTGGATGTACAATAAAGGATTAAAAGAGACACTCGGTATGTCGACGGATTTTGTGAAAGTGGGCGCGCATGCAGATTTAGGATTCGGTATGCGATTACCGCTGGTGGGAATTCAAATTCCCGATCGTAATCTAGCCCCGGAAGAACGTGCCGTCGCTGAATCATCCATAAGGACGATGTATAAAGAGTTTGTTGAAAAAGTCTCTCTGGGACGGAAGAAACAGGTAAGTGCCATTGAACCGATTGCACAGGGACGTGTATGGTCTGGCTTAGATGGAAAACAGAATGATCTTGTGGATGTACTTGGCGGATTGGAAACAGCAATCAACATTGCAAAGGAGCGTGCCGGTATCCCAAAGGATCATGATCTCACTATAATAGAGATGCCGAGGAAGGGATTGATAGATTTCAGCAAGTTTATACCGAAACTTTTTGGCATTGAAAATAACATTGCAAGTGATCCAACTGTCGAATTATTGAAGTTCCGGTTACGGCATAACGGAGAGCCGCTGCCTATGCTGCCACTAGAAGATTTGGATATGATGAATCGATAATAAAAAATTCATGCGGTGAGACGTTCAATTGAACGTCTCTACCTGTAACAAATATCCTGCTCAAGGCAGGATCTTTCAATTATTCTATAGTAATCCTTGCTATGCAGAGCGAGTTATAACAACATACTTACGTCTATCAAGCTCAGCAGGATCATCCGCTGACGTTTTTCGAATTGCCGCCGTTATAACTAAAAGTCCATTCTCTTGTATTATGAAGAGAATGGACTTGGCTGTATCAACGAAAAAATAACAAATGCCTGAACTAGGTCTTTGTCACAACGGGCTTTTTCCTGACATAGCGGCTCAGTGACCAGATGACTATCGCAATAAGAATGACGACGAGGCCATAGACAATCGGGGAGACCGGTGTTACAGCACTATGCCATAAGTCGACCTGCTTTTCGATATCTGCTTTCTGATCGGCGGTTATTTTACCGGACTCCGCTAATACCGGCAGCCATATGGGCTTGAGATCAGTTTTCCATACCATATCATTGAATGTATTATATCGTTTTGCCCGTACATCATCCGGTTCTTGTTTTGGATTATTTATTTCAGTGCCAACGTATTCTGAAAAGTTTGTGGTCAATTCAGTGCCACTCGAGAACGGCTTAAGTTGAACTCCACCTTTCTCCAGAAGAGAAGCAAGCGTTTTCCATATGCTTTGGTCTACTTTTGCAGACCACGTTGAAAGCATAGAATCTATCAATGCTACCTCGTTCTTTTTCTGCTTTCCGCTCAAATAGATGCTTGCCAATTTCGGTCCAAGTCCTTTCCACTGACTGGTAAACCGTTGATGTTGGCGTGTTATCTCTGCGTAATCGTTTGGTGTAAGGTTCGTTGATTCAAGAAATTGTAAATTATCTGCAATAGATTTCTTAATACTTGTCAATACGTTTCGCCGTTCGAGTTTTCCGGAGATACCCTGTTTCTCAACATCGTTCATCGAAGCGACGTTCTTGTCATATTGCATGAATAAACTGTCAATAAGGGCAAAGATCAAGTTGTCTCGATCTTTCAAGTTTTGACGGAGCTTGGTAATGACCATGTTCAAAGAGTCGAACATTGCTTTATCAGTTTCTTTACTCATCGCGTATGACGTTGATAGCGTTTTTACGGTCCCCATGAGTCTTTCATTTTCCTGAGAGAGGTTCGAAATTTTTCCGGAGAGCTCCCGTACTTGACCTTCGAGTTCGACAATTCGGGTAAATTGTGTTTCGATAACACCAAGGTCTTTCTGCCGAACGAGCAATCGCCCTTTGAGGTTGGCGATTGTCTTTGTATAATCGTCCGGATAGAGGGCGCGGTCAAGCAGTGGTTTATAAGTTACAAATTGTCTTTCCAGCTCATCTATAGTCGCATTGATGTCTGCACAATCTTGTACCGTTTTTGCGGAATCCGCAGCTTGAGAGAGCCCTTTCACGGTTTTTTCAAACTTATCAACTATCGCTCGATCAGATTTCTGCTGTGCGGTTAACGAGACCGCAGCGATAATAAGCAGAATGATAATATTCTGTGCGGTTCTCATTTCTTTCCTCCTTCCACAATTCCATCTTTCGTTAGTACTACAGGCACCTCGTTCTCGTTATTTTCGTTGATCAAATGTATGTATGGTGCTTTTTGATTCAGGGCCGGTGCTTCAAGCCCCTTCTCTGAAACATGTATTTTCTTTTCAAGTTTTAGCGCGCCATCACTCTGGCCAAAGACATATACATTCTTAAAACCTTTGGCAGTAATATAATAGTATCCGGCGTGATCGCGCAATATGTGAAGTGTATGTTTGGTAACAGCAACCGAGTCTTGCAGTTCTTCAAACAAGAGCGCTTTTACATTGAAGCTCACCTGATATCGTGCTTCCTGTATATTTCCTTTTCCGTCTGGTTTGACAGCAACTTCAATGGGCCATGAAAAATCTGCCGGACGAAGCACCAACGAGGAACATCCAGCAAGAGTGATTGCGAGTATACATATAAAAACATTGCGAGTGATTCTCATACGTCCTCCATGAATTAAGGTGTGGTTTGCACGCGTGGAAAAGAAATCAATATCAATGTAAATAACTGCAGAATAGGATTCAAGGGTTCCTATCACAGTGAGTGGATTTGCAGAAAGCAATTCTTTATGGTAATGCTGTTATTACTGTGTTTGCAGGAAAAATGAGATATTGCCCAATAAAAAAATCCCGCTCAAGGCGGGATTTTCAATTATTCCATTGGAAACAGTGCTTACGCTTTGCCGGCACTGCCAAGCACGTTTGTGACTTTGTGCTTGTAAAGCACTTTGAGCGCATCGCGGGCTGGTCCTAGATACTTGCGCGGATCAAACTCGGCAGGGTTGTCTGCTAATGTTTTACGAATTGCCGCCGTCATAGCCAAACGTCCATCCGAATCGATGTTTACTTTGCACACTGCCGAAGCTGCCGCTTTGCGAAGCTGGTCTTCAGGGATACCAACTGCATCTTTCAACTTACCGCCGTTAGCGTTAATAATATTTACCAAATCGACGGGCACAGAGGAAGCACCATGGAGAACGATCGGAAAACCGGGAATTCGTTTTTCCACTTCTTCCAGAATATCAAACCGTAATGGCGGTGGATTCAATACACCATCTGCGGATCGCGTGCATTGAGCAGGCGTGAATTTATTCGCACCGTGCGATGTACCAATCGAAATCGCCAGCGAATCCACGCCAGTCTTCTTCACAAAATCTTCCACTTCTGCCGGCTTCGTGTAATGGGTAACGGCGCTGGAGACTTCATCTTCAATGCCAGCCAAGACGCCCAGTTCGCCTTCAACAGTTACGTCATACTTATGAGCGTATTCAACGACCTGGCGGGTCAGTTCCACATTCTTGTCGTAGGGATGATGCGAACCATCGATCATTACCGAAGAAAATCCGGATTCAATACACGATTTGCAAAGTTCAAACGTATCGCCGTGATCTAAATGCAGTACGATAGGAATTGCGTAGCCCAATTCTTTTGCATATTCCACTGCACCCTGTGCAAGGAACCTGAGCAAGGTCTGATTTGCGTATTTACGCGCACCGCTCGATACTTGAAGGATGACAGGCGATTTGGTTTCCACACACGCTCCGATGATTGCCTGCAATTGTTCCAAGTTGTTAAAATTAAAAGCCGGAATTGCGTATCCGCCTTTTATAGCTTTCTGGAATAACTCTTTCGAATTAACCAATCCTAATTCTTTATAAGTTGTCATACGATATATTCCGTTGTTCTGAGTTTAGCCACATATTGATGAACACCATTTTCTGAAAGAGAGTTCTCTTACAACCGGAAAAACCGAAGAGAAAAATCATGGTTTCGACCGATAACGGAGTGGCGTTGCCGTACCGAACGTTCTGTTTTAAAATACTCGAAAATGTGAAAGAATGCAAACGCGCTTTTACATGCATCTATTCACACCTCTCCGATCGCTATAAGCGGTCGGAGAAGTGTACGGATATTATCTTCTATTCTGTCTTGAGCTATTTCGGCGGTGATATCCTGCGTGTTCCTCTTTTTCAGTTGAACGATGCGGTGGGAGTGGAGGAATGGGAGCGGTTAAATTTTCATCAGGATACGTGCACTTGATTTTTTTCCCTAAATATTCTTCAAGTTTCACGAGTTCGTACGCATCATCTTCGTCAGCGAAGTTAATTGAAATTCCGTTCGCACCGGCGCGCCCGGTACGGCCGATACGGTGTACATACTCTTCCACATCTTGCGGCATATTATAATTGATAACGTGGGAGATTCCTTCGACGTGAAGCCCGCGCGAGGCGACATCCGTGGCGACCAGCACACGGATCTTTCCTTCACGGAACCGTTCCAGTCTGCGGATGCGCTGATGTTGTTCTACATCGCCTGAAAGAAGTGCGCAGCTGACCCCATACGTCTCGAGCAGTTCCTTCACACGGCGTGCCTCATCTTTACGATTGACAAACATCAGCACGCGATCTAAGTGCTTCTGCATAATCAGATTATAAACGAGCGCTGCCTTTTGATTGTAGGTGGTGATATACGTGATTTGTTCAACACTTTCTACGGCAACCTTATCCGGCATAATGTTTACTTCGAATGCCTGCCGAGTCCAGGTTTCGGCTAACCGTTTGACCTCGGATGACATGGTCGCTGAAAAGAACATGGTCTGCCGTTTTGCTTTCGGCGGCGTGCTTAAGACAATGAAACGAACAGCATCTATGAATCCCATATTGAGCATACGGTCGGCTTCATCGAGAACGAGAATTTCTACTTTGCTTAAGTCCACTAGCTTCTTTTTCATAAAATCGATCAGACGGCCGGGAGTGCACATAAGAATATCGCATGGTTCACTTTTCAAAACTTCCGCTTGTTTCGTATAATCCATACCGCCGAGAATAGACAGAATACTGCAAGCGATATATTTGCCGAGCCCGCGCGCATCTCGCTCAATTTGCATCACAAGCTCACGTGTCGGTGCGAGTATCAGTGCACGTGGAGTGCCGTGATGCCGTTTCCCTTCGATGGGATGTTTAAGAAAGTGAGTAAAAATGGTAATGAGATAAGCGGCGGTTTTTCCCGTTCCGGTTTGTGCCTGCGCAGTCACATCCTCACCAATGAGCGACTTGACGAGGGTCTCTGCCTGCACAGGAGTACAATAGTGAAACTTAAGATCGTACACTGCGTGCATGATCTCACGTGGAAGTTCGAAATCATGAAAACGTGTTTTACCATCGACGACAGGAACTTTGAAGACCGAACTATCCCATGGTGCAGACGGCACGATCGGAGGAGGAGGAGAGGATAGTGCACGCTGTACAAGTTTTGCTCTTCGCGCTGCATACTCTGCATGGGTCTCGCGTTTTCGTAGATCACGCGGATGGTGTGTCCCTTCTGGCTTTTCGTGTGGAAATCCTATAGGTCGCCCTGAAGATGATTTCGGTTCTTTTATCGTTGCTGCTAATGGCGGTGAAATAGGTTTTGAAGTTACACCGAACACATTCTTAATTCTTGTAACAATTTTTCTAAACACTTGAACGTTGTCCTTTATTCAACAGTAATTTCTGTTACAATATACAAAAAAAAGAGAAAGGATTGAGCGGACGTTTGCGATAAAGATACGACCCGTAATGCCAGCTACAGATTGGCCCCAAAATCGATCACAATTAATGCTTCACAATACAAAGCAAATGTATCATAGCACAGTCAAGTCAACTAATTCTCTTGAATCTGGGTCGCAATTATAAGAATAACTTGATAGCCTTATTCAGCAATCATCTTAGAATTCCACTGAAGGCGCATTGTCCCATTCGTCGTCGATTCCATCCCTCTTGTATCGCCATTTCTACCGCTTATCGAAAATAAAGAACTTCTCATCTCGGCTCCCGTACTATTTGATAAGCTAATAAATTCCAACTTTTTTTCGGATGTTTATCAATTTTTCAAGGAGGTCGTTATGAAAAAATCAATCATTCTGCTTGCGTCACTTTTAGTGATCGCATTCACAATCCCTGTGGTAGCGGAGGAATCAGTCCTTCCACCGAACGCCAATAAGGCGCTTATCGAAGATAACTTATTCGTCGGGTTGGCAAACGATAATCCAGGCCTTCAACGAAGTTGCGTACTGATGCTTGGCAAAATACAATCGTCTCGGGCTGTCGTTCCCCTGATGGCTATCCTGCATAATCAAACCAATGATAATTTGCGTGTTGCCGCGGCGTGGGCGCTCTGCAAAATTGGCGATGCACGGGGTGTTTATGCGGTGAAGATGGCAGTAAAGTTTGACGAAAGCACGAAAGTTCAAGCGACGTGTGCATGGTATTATGAGAACTTGGTGAAGCAAGGAACTTTTAGTTTTGCACAACCCGAAGCTCCGGTTATTGCTGCAACGGAATAACTACCTAGTTTTGTTAATCCAGTGTTTTATTTCAAGGCTCGTCTTTACTGTTTGAGACGAGCCTTTTTTTATGTATGTCGGGATTAACTCGTTATGTTGGAATACACGACAACTTTGTCGGTTTTCCCGAAAAAGGAGGAAAACGACTTCTCTTTTATGTAGCGTAATCCTCTAATAACCACAAAATTGTCAATTCTTATTCCGAATTATTTTGGCAAGGTTCTTGTAAAAGGAGATGCAGATGCAGGAAAAATACGAAAGAACCTTAAAATAAGGAGATAACCATGTTTGACTTGAATGATCCAAACACATTCTGGCTGAATGTTACGAACATTGCTCTTGGCGTTGTTACACTCATCTGTTGTGTGGTTGTTGGATACGGAGTGATTCAGGAAGTTCTTGTGCGTGTCCGAAAGCGTAAAGCGAATCTTATTGAAGTTGATGATCACGCACTGGTTGTTACCGATCTTGGTATCACAATGGCAGACGGAGGTGAGCGCGTTGATGAAAAGCCACTCGCAGTATCCGAAAAAGGTTTAACGCGCGATTCCAAGCCAAAACAAAAACGTCGAGGGAAGAAATAAATTCCAATGAACAAGTCTCAATTGCATTCATTCAATATTGTGATTTTTGATGTTCAATGACAGGGACGAAGTAAATGCGTTGTCCTTTTCTGCGTGAAGCGCAGGTGAAATATTGTCAGGGATCGGCAATCAAGAAAATGATTGCCAGCATGCCTCACGAAACACTGAATGAGAGATGCTCATCAAAAGACTATGTGAATTGTCCTTCGCTGAAGCAGCATCACGAGGAACATCCTCAACAGACGCGCTGCCCATTCCTTCAAGAGTCGCTGGTGCAGTATTGTTCCGCTTCATCGGTAACGAAATATGTACCGTACAGCGAATCATCTATTATCCGATGCGGCAACGACGGACACCGATATTGCGATCTCTTTCTTTCAATTGCGGCACCGGATAATGTTGGCGCTGCAAACGAAACCGCACAAGAGACGGTAAGTGACGGTATTCATCTTCCGGCACACCTTGCGTATTCTATGAACCATATGTGGCTGGATCAGGCGAACGACGGAATGTGCCATATCGGCGTAGATGCATTTCTCACTCAAATCTTTCAACGCATCGACGCTATCAACTTTCTTCCATCAGACAGTTCCGCACACCCAACAGTTGTGCTCACCATGCACGGCGTTGATATACAACTGGTCTTTCCAGTTCCTGTCAATGTCACCAGAGTAAACTCCTATATACGTGCCGATTTACACAAGCTGGTCTCACACCCGTACACTTCAGGATGGCTCTATGAAGGAACGTTATTAGAAACGAATTCTTCTCAATCCATGGCTCTCGCATCTACAATGGTACGTGGAGAGGAAGCAGTTCAATGGATGAAGAGGGAGGTTCGTCATCTCTCTGAATTCATCCATGATCAGATTATTCCGAATCAAGGCGATGATCAGCCCATGATGATGGATGGCGGATTCGCGCATCCCGATTTTTTAAATCACCTCAATAGACAAGAACTCTTACATTTATTCAATGAATTCTTCTCGCCATATGCTAATTGGAGAAAAACATAGTAATGAAATTTCAGTTTCTTTGGTTCCTCGCCGGGTTGTGTATTATGCTGTTTGTAGGGTGGGTTGTGTTCCCGTATTTGTTATATGAAAGAAAAGAACAACCGCTTCAATTCAGTCATAAGATCCATACTGAAACTGCCGGAATGACATGCGACAATTGTCACGCATTCAAAGATGATGGACGGTTTACGGGAATTCCAACACTCAGCAAATGCAGTGAATGTCATGCAGACATCATCGGTACATCACCTCACGAAAAAAAGCTCGTTGAAGAATACGTAAAGCAGAATCGCGAGATTCCTTGGCTGGTGTATGCGCGCCAGCCGCAGAACGCATACTTCTCTCACGCCTCGCACGTCAAACTTGCCAGCATAAAGTGTGATCAATGTCATGGTCCGCATGGAACAACCGACAGTTTACGCACTTATGAACGCAATCGCATCAGCGGGTACAGCCGCGATATCTGGGGAAGTTCCATCTCCGGGATAAAGTCTGCATCATGGGACGGAATGAAAATGGATGATTGCGCTGGCTGCCACACCAAGCACAATATTCCCAATACCTGTTTGAAATGTCATAAGTGAAATTGAAACCTATGGAAATGAATATTACACGAAGAGAGATACTGCGTTTTGTTGGAGGGTCTGCCCTCGGTTTTCTTTTAACTCCGATTCCATGGAAAGCCTTAGACGATTCGGCTATCTGGACACAAAACTGGCCGTGGATTCCGGAGCCAAGCCGTGGAGATGTTTCGTATAAACTCACTACGTGCTCGCTGTGTCCCGCTGCCTGCGGGATGCGTGCGCGCTGCATTGGCAATCAACCGGTGAGTTTGAGCGGCATGAAAACTCATCCGTTGAATCAAGGTGCCCTTTGTCCAATCGGCATTGTAGCACATCATCTTCGATATCATCCGGCGCGTGTTTCGCGGCCGCTCCGCATAGATGGTACGAATGGTTCCTTTCAATCAACGACGATGACGTTTGATGAGTCGCTGAACGAGATTTCTGTCGCAATCAAAGATGCGAGCGGTTCCTCGCAATTCATTGCATGTGTGGATGGAAGACCAAAACGAACCGCATCGTCTCTCTTCCAACAATTTGCAGCCAATATTCCGAATGGAAAGTACATTCCCGTCGGTGAAGCTTCACTCGATGTGCTTGCCTCACTGTTCGAGAAACCATGTGGACCATTCAGTTATGATCTTGATAACGCACAGACGATCCTCAGCTTTGGAGTTCCGTTGTTTGACAGCTGGGGCACACCTGCACGCACAGCGCGGTATATAGAAAAAAAGTCCGAAGCGAAACAGCGCGTTATTCAAGTTGAGACGTTCCAGTCACGCACGGCAGGAATGGCAGATCAGTGGATTCCCATACGGCCCGGGACTGATGCAGTGTTCGCGCTTGGATTAGTACATGTTATTCTAATAGAAAATTTGTTTCGAGTAAAACCAATCGACATTGCAGCACTTGAAACGATGATCTCCGCTTTCTCGCCGTCTGTCGTTGCGGAAGTGTGCGGTGTTTCGCAAGAGATTGTAAAAGAAACAGCGCGGGCGATTTCTGCGAATGGGCCATCGGTTGCTGTGATTGATGGATTTGCAAGCTCGCGTGAAGCACAAATTGCAGTTATGGTGCTGAATCTCCTTACCGGAACTATTGGACGGAAGGGTGGAATAGCAGTGCGTCGCGAGATTCCATCCGCAGTTTCTATGCCGAAAAATAGCATGTCTGTACATTCTAGCATGAATTTGATTCCGGATCATTCAATTCGAGTGATGCTGATTGATGAATCACTTTCCGGATGTCGGCTTTCCGATGCTCTTCTTCAAAAGAAACTTGCTGAAAACGGAATTATCGTTTCGCTTTCGCCGTTTGTCACAGAGAGATCCTTTTGCACACAGTTTGTTATTCCAACACCTGTGTTCCTTGAGTCGTATACTGAGCTTACAAGTCCATATGATAGCGCGCTGTCATCTCTCAGTATTTCTGCTCCTCTTGTTCCAGTACCCGCTGGTGTGGTTGATCCAATTCAATTTATTCAACGTCTTGCTGCAGCAGCAGGAATCCAGAATATCGAACAGGGAACGACAGAAGAATTACTGAAGAAGCGCATAACTGCACTCTATAATGAAAAACGGGGCAGTGCATTCAATGCGTCGAATGGACAGTCAACCGAAGTGAAAAATCTAGTTTCAACGGATGAGTTATGGAATGCATTACTTGCCGGTGGATGCTGGATGGATTCTGCCTGGACCGCGAAATCGCTGTCTGCATTTCGCATTCCAGCATCACTTTCGGCAATCGACATCAATAAAATGAAGATGGATAAAAATCAACTGATGCTTGTTCCATTCGTTGAAAGAACAATATATGGGAGTACAGAAATCTCACCACTGATGAGCAAGACCGGTCAAGAATCGCGACTGCGTGCTTTCGGCAGCCGAGTATATCTGAATACAAAGACGGGCTTTCAATTTGGCATTGTACATGGTTGCCGAGTGTTACTGCAAACCGATCATGGGTCCATGCACGCAGAAGCACGCTTCGATGACTCCATCATGCCGGATATTGCCGCGGTGAGCGACACCATGAATCTGCAAAACCTTTTTTCGCTGTTTGAGATGAGCAATGACTCTTCAATCCGACCAACTCCTGTGAAAATTCAGAAAGTGTAAGTGAATGGAATCGAATCAAAACAAGCCGCGTTATGGAATGGTGATTGACCTCGACAGGTGCAACGGATGCGGCAATTGCACACTGGCCTGCGCTGTAGAGAACAATGTTCCCCCTGCACATAAAGAGGCAAACGAACGTACCGGCATCACGTGGATGCGTGTGTATAAAGTAGAAAACGATAAATCATTTCCTGAAAATCGCGCTGTCTATCTTCCGCTGACATGCCAACAGTGTGATCATCATACACCCTGTGAATCCGTCTGCCCGCAAAAAGCTGTTGAGTACGATACGGAGACCGGCATCGTGGCGCAAATTCCTGTGCGGTGTCTCGGCTGCCGTTATTGTATGACAGCGTGCCCTTATCACGCACGGTATTTCAATTGGTGGGATCCGGAATGGCCCAAGGGAATGGAGACAACCTTGAATCCGGATGTCTCTACACGAATGCGCGGTGTTGTAGAAAAATGCAATTTCTGCCACGGCCGCTTGCAGGCAGCGCGCGCAAAAGCGGCGCTCGAAGGCAGGCGTGAGATTACAGATGCCGAATATATTCCGGCATGTGCAGAATCGTGCCCGACGAATGCAATACACTTCGGCAATCTTGCAGATGCCAATAGTGAAATTTCACGGCTTTCAAAAGATAAAAATACTTTTCGGTTACTGGAACAATTGGGTACGGAACCCAAAGTGTATTTTCGCTCGGAACAACCGTGGGTGCATACAAAAATGGATACAAAACTTACAGCCGCAGTGAAGGAGAATATTCATGGATAAGAAGTTCATCACGCGCGGTGTATCTCGAACATCGATGAAAAATTTTGGACTCTGGATTTTGCCATGGGCAGTGATGCTGATCATCGGTCTCTATGCCGTGTTTCTCTGTCTGGTAAAAGGATTGAATCAGACAAATATGGATAACCGTTTTGCATTCGGTTTGTGGATTTATCTCGATCTGACGGTAATTGCACTTGGAGCTGGAGCGTTCTTTACCGGATTCTTGCTGTATATTTTGAAAAGGAAGGAACTAAAGGCGGTTATTAACAGTGCCGTTGTCATTGGTTTCATTTGTTATAGCGGGGCTGTGGGAGTTCTCATGGTAGATGTCGGGCAACCGCTTCGAGCATGGTTCACATTCTGGCATCCAAACGTTCACTCCATGCTGACGGAAGTTACGTTTTGCATCACCTGCTACCTCATGGTACTTGCTATTGAATACGTGCCGGTCATTTTAAAGAATCGCAAGATCAAACAAGTTTCTTCTATGCTTGTGTTCGAACACGAATTGCACAAACTCATTGTGGTTTTTGCCGCAGTTGGCACATTTCTTTCGTTTTTCCATCAGGGTTCTCTGGGCGGGTTGTACGGTGTTCTTATCGGGCGCCCGTTTGCATTCCGGCCGGCACTTGGCATCTGGCCAACGACATTTTTCCTTTTTATTATTTCAGCGGCTGCAGTCGGACCGAGCTTTATCCTTCTTACAACATCGCTTGTTTCGAAGATCTCACGCAAGCAGCTTGTCAAACAGGAAGTGTATCAGTTGCTGGGAAAAATCTCGGGCAGTATCTTAATCTTCTACGTTCTGTTGAAAACTATCGATACGCTTGTTTGGATCAATGCTACATCACCGTCCCTTGGATTCAGCGCAGCAAGTTTCTATAAGTATTCCGGATTTGGCACGTGGATTATGTTTACGGAAATCGTTCTCTGCGGGCTTGTTCCGGCACTCATATTTCTCAACCGGAAGATGCGTGAACATTTCGGATGGCTGGTAACGGCAGCACTGCTTGCCTGCACCGGTATTGTCATCAACCGTTTTGTTATGACGATCCAAACACTGGCTCTGCCGACTCTGCCATTCGACGCGTTTTTGTCCTATATCCCCAGTTGGCAGGAAGTGACAACATTCCTCGCCGTGCTTGCGTATGGGATGCTGGTGTATTCGTTCTCATTCAGATATCTGACGCTCTTTCCGCAAGAGCGCGAACTTCAGTCAATGTAAAGGAGATTGGTTATGTTTCCGTGGGTATATGGTTTTTCTTGGACAATAGGTAATATTATTTTTCTAGGCATTTTCTTCGCCATCGTAGTAATCATCGGAACGACCGTTCTCCTATCTCTTCTGCGTACGTATCGGGCTCTGCGGGTCAACAATGCAGAAGCCATCCGATGGGAATCGGAATTTCATGATCTTCCGATCTCGGCGCGGAGATGCCGGCATGAGTTCACCGGTGAATTCATGCAGAGGACATGCGCTAATGGTTTTGATTGCCGCAGTTGTACTACCCATGCAAAACTGATTCAAAATAAGACAACGAATTCTGATGATATCGAACTGCCGATTCATGTGTTCGGATTTACAATACCAACAGACCGCCTGTATCATCGCGGACATACATGGGTCATGCCAGATGCAACCGGTACATATACAGTAGGGTTGGATGATTTTGCATCACGGTTGGTCGGTACTCCGGATGGTATCGAGCTGCCAAAGCCCGGAACGCGTATGCAGGTAAACGGCAGCGCCTGGAGCTTTAAAAAAGGGAAATCGGCACTGCGCATCCTTTCACCGCTTGACGGTGAGGTCGTTGCAGTAAGTGACGGTTCGGAAGGATGGTACTTAAAAATAAAGCCCCTGACGACGGAAGTAAACACAAAACATTTATTACGGGATCGCGAGGTCTCTGCATGGTTTCTCAGAGAATTTGAACAACTGCAGCAAAAACTGGCAGATCCGAAGGTTGGCCTTACACTTGCCGATGGCGGCACGCCTGTGCAGGATTTTGTCAAAGCATATCCTGATAAAAACTGGGATGGAATTTTAGGAGATGTATTCTTAGAGGCGTAAATCTGTAACCTTGTCAAGGCTTTAAGTCTTGACAAAGTCGACTCACCTAGGAATCTTATAGTACTTGATTTTATCGTACAGTGTCGAGCGATCGATGCCGAGTTGTGAGGCGGCTTCTTTTACATTGCCTTCCGTCCGTTTTAACGCAGCAATAATGGACTCCCGTTCCATTTCATCCAATGTCATGAGCGGCGCAATCCATGCCGTCTCTTTTTTCCCGCTGTTGAGAAATTGGAAATCATTCTCGGATAAAACGCGTTCCTTGCATGTGACCATGGCGCGTTCGATCGCATTCTCGAGTTCACGCACGTTGCCTGGCCAGGTATGTTCCATGAGCTTCTTCAGAGCGCCCTCGGAAACATCGGCTATGTCCTTTCCTAATTCGTGCGAAAGCCGCTCAACGAATCCTTTCGTGAGCAGAGGAATATCTTCAAGCCGCTCGCGAAGCGGTGGAATATGAATGTTGATGACGTTCAAACGGTAGTACAAATCCTCCCGGAATTTTCCTTGTTGCACGGCTTCTTGCAAATCCACATGGGTTGCAGCAATCACACGAACATCTATCTTGTTTTCTTCAGTACCGCCGACGCGGTAAAAAGTTCTTTCCTGAAGAATTCGCAGTAAATCGAGTTGTAACTTTGGCGAGATGTCGCCGATCTCATCGAGTAAAATAGTCCCGCCGTCGGCAAGTTCAAACTTCCCTCGCTTCTGGGTCATTGCGCCGGTAAATGCTCCTTTTTCATGGCCGAAGAGTTCCGATTCTAATAATGTCTCTGCAAGTGCGGCACATGAAACCGCGATGAAGGGCTTGTCGCTGCGGTCACCGGAATAATGAATCGCACGTGCTATCAATTCCTTCCCGGTTCCGCTTTCACCCTGGATGAGCACGGTACTTCGCAAACTGGCAATCTCTTGCACGAGAGAAAATATCTCCATCATCTTTGCATTTTTACTGATGATGTCATGAAAAGTGTATTGTCCAAGAAGTTTCTGACGAAGGATGGCATTCTCACGCTCGAGATTTTTTACTTTGATGATACGCCCGACAAGCATGGAGATCTCTTGTGGATTGCATGGTTTGACAATGTATTCTAATGCACCTTCTTTCATTGCGCTGATGGCAGTATCCACCGTGGCATAGGCAGTAATGATGACGACGGAAGCATCCGGATAGATCTTCTTAATTTCCATCATTGTTTCGATGCCGTCAATACCTTTCGGCATTTTTAAATCAACAAAGTAAATAGCGTATTCCTTCCTGCGCGTTTTCTCGAGCGCCTCTTTCCCAGACGCAGCAGTATCAACCGAGTAGCCGTCTTCGCGCAGCCATGCCGCCATGGATTCACACGTGATTTCTTCGTCGTCAACAACTAAAATATTCCATTGTGCATTCATAGAGGTTCCTTTTCTGCGTTCATTGCTTATGCGCGTTGTGCATCTCGTAATAACACGGCACAACCGCCGCAAAATTCAATTTCTTTTATATCCACATGCTGGATGTCGTTTGCAAGCGTCATCACACATGATGAAGTCGGGCAATGCACCAAACCGAAAGTATGACCAAGTTCGTGCAGTGCTTCTTTGACTACCCTCGTCATCATCAATTCTTTGTTCGCAGGCAATCCATAAAACTCCTGCCGTAAACGTGCAAGCGACATAAGTGCCACGCGCCCGCGAAGCTGCGCCTGTCCGAAGACAAATGTCAGCATGGGAATCGAAAGATCTTCTTCCATGATGCCCAGCACGCGTGCCGCATCATCTGGAACTGCTTCCGCTACTGTGCGCATCACCTGCAAGGCTTCGTACTGTTTTCTCTCCGCGTTAAACGCTGCCGCTGGCGTTTGCAATGGAACGCCTCTTCGGATTTCCCAATCAAGCAACTGATGCAATCTCTGTCCGAGCACTGTCAGTACTTCATCCTCAACGGAACCTACAGGAAGAAGGTAAATACGACTCATCAGGTGATGCCCGAAGATTGAGGCGGTATTTTTTCTGCTCCGCCGGAAATCGGCAGATCCACGCGGAATATTGTTCCTTCTCCGACTTTCGTATCTACTTCTATTTCGCCGCCATGTGATTCGACAATACCATAGACGACAGCAAGTCCAAGCCCGACACCTTTGCCCTCGCCTTTTGTTGTAAAGAACGGATCGTAAATCTTTGCAAGGTTTTCTTTCGGAATACCATCACCGTTGTCTTTCACTTCAAATCGAATTGACTCTCTGTTTGTGTTCACCGTTGTTCGAACCGTTACTTTGCCGTGGTCCCGGTTATGAGTTGCTTCAGAAGCATTCATGACAAGATTGACGATGACTTGCTGGATTTGTGAATTGTCGCATTTAATGTTGGGGAGGGTTTCATCAAGCTGTAATTCCAATTCAACGTTTGCAAGTTTGAGCTTGTGATCAATAATAGAAACAGTACGACGGATGATCGCGTTTAAGTCGGCCGGCAGACGCTGTGGCGATGGCCGCCGGGAAAAAGCAAGGAGGTCGCCGACAATACGGCCCACGCGTGTGGTTTCACTGGAAATTTGTATAAGATAGCGCCGGACTTCTTCAACTCGTTCAGGCGGAATGCCGTCTTCTTTTAAAATACGTTCAACAAGCATGGAAAGGTTAAGAACACCGGCGATGGGATTGTTGATTTCATGCGCGACGCTGGCAGCAAGTTGTCCCAGCGATGCCAAACGGTCGCTTTGGAAAAGCTTCTGGTTCATCGCTTTCAATTGTTCTGTTCTTTGCTGGACTTTTGTCTCAAGACTCTGTGTCAATTCATTTAGTTCGCCGACTGTTTTCATCAATTGCTCGCGCATGGAATTGAAGGAATGGGCAAGTTCACCAATTTCTCCATCTGCCTTGATATCGACGGGGTGATCAAGCTGCATTGCACTGAGTGCTCTTGTCCCAGCGATTAGCTTTGCAATAGGTTTGTGAACGGTCGCACGTATAAAAAAGAAGATAAAGATGCCGATGACAATGACCGTGATTGTGGTTGTAAATATTGCGCGCCGCTGAATGTTCTCGACAATCTGATCCACATTTTCTAAACCATAGGTTACGTCAAGCACCCCAAGCACTTTTACTTCCACTGGATGTGCATGACACGCTGCATTACTGCACGCCGGTTCGTTGTAGATGGGTGTGACCATCGCAAGTTCGCGTTTACCCTTATCATTGGTAAATATCCGGGAGCGGTCCGGAGGAGTGATATTCACTTGCGGTGTCGGCGTCGAATGACATACTGCACATTCTTTACTGGTTCGTTCCACGACACCGGTTACCGTTGAATCGGTAGAAAACATGATCCGTCCTTCACGGTTAAAAATGCGGATGTTTGCAATTCCCTGCCGCAGTGCGATCGTATGCATGATTTGGTAGGCGGCTTCACGATTGTCCGAGAGCATTGCATGCCAGGTAGCGCTTGTGATGCCGTTGGAGAGCTGGTCTGCACCGTTGATAATGGTATTCAGGATCTGGTCCTCTTGTGTTCGAACCTGTAAATAGCCAGAGATCATTCCGACACTGATCAATACGAGTGTAAGAAATAGAATTAACTGCTGCGCTAATTTTGGAGGCATTATCATAAATTAAACTTTTCTATGTAGGGAAAGCCGATTGTCATATTCGGAATTCTCTACTGGAAAAGTTACTCTTATTTCGATGAAAACACAATGAAGTCGATTTTTTGGTAGCGGGCTATTTTCACAAAGTTAATAATTAAAAGATAGATTCCCGATAATCCCGACAAGTCGGGACGGGAATGACAAAGAGGGCTCTGTCATTCCCGCGGATTGTAAGCGGGAATCTTATTGAAGTTCTCGGTAAGATTCCCGACTAAAACTTTCGGGAATGACAAAAGGGGCTCTGTTGAACATAGTCGGTTAGTGATGTCAGTCCAGAGATTAACTGAAAAACTAATTGATATACTATGCGTTGTTTGAAAAGGTGGTTTTTCGTCAACATTTATTATATTATCCATGTAGTTGGATATCATCAAATAGAGGAGAACTCTTGTGGGAACAAATGATCTTGATAGAAGAGAATTCATACGAAAGACGGTTTTTGGCGGCACAAGTGCATTGCTTGCGTCTGCTTCTTTTACGAGTTCCAGCTTTGCAGCCAGCCGTGCTGAGACGAAAGATAAACCGATCATTACGCGTAAACTCGGAAAAACGGGAATTGAGATGCCTATTGTGAGTTTTGGCGTGATGCGTGCTGACAATCCTGCTCTGGTGCAAGCCGCAATTAAGGAAGGTATAATTTTTTATGATACCGCGCATGGATATCAGGGCGGAAAGAACGAAGAGATGCTTGGTGAAGTATTTAAAGACCATCCACGCGATTCCTTTGTCATTGCTACGAAAGTACAGCCGGAAGAAACCGATCGGAAAACCGGACAACTTACTTCCGCATCCACAAGCAAAGCATTTCTTGAAAAGTTGGATAAAAGCCTCATTCGGCTGAAAATGGATTACGTGGATATTCTGTATGTCCATGCCATCGCAACACGCGATGCAGTGCTTTTTCCGGAAATGCTCGACGCGGTAACAGAGGCAAAAAAATCCGGGAAAGCGAGACACGTCGGCGTTTCCACGCACAAGAATGAACCAGAAGTGATTCAAGCAGCAATTGACAGCGGTGTCTATGAAGTAGTGCTCACGTCAATCAATTATAAACAGGAACATTATGCAGTACTAAAAGAGACGATAGCACAAGCAGCGAAGGCAGGCATAGGCATCGTTGCAATGAAAACGATGGCAGGCGGCTTTCACGATAAAGAACGAAAGCAGCCGGTCAATTGCAAAGCGGCGTTGAAATTTGTTCTGCAGGATGAAAATGTTACGACTGCCATTCCGGGAAATACTAACTTCGATCATCTTGCGATGAATGTAAGCGTTAATCGCGATTTAACAATGACCGCACAGGAAGAAGCAGACCTCCTCGTAGGGAAATCACAAGGCGGTTTGTATTGCCAGGGATGTGAACATTGTGTACCACATTGTCCTAAAGGATTGCCGATTCCGGAAATTATGCGTGCGTATATGTACACGTACGGGTACCGCGACAGCCGGCAGGCGCAAGAGCTGCTCATGAGCCTCAATATTCCGACTGCTCCGTGCGCGGATTGTGCGCAATGCTCGGCGACATGCGCTAAGAATTTCGCGATCTCAGAACGAGTAACTGATGTAATGAGATTAACGACCGTTCCCGAAGAATTTATTTCATAACTGATGTTGCGCAAACCAATGTATATGCTTATAAATATAAAATGCAATAAAACAGATTTTACCACAAATCCCGAAACGATATTATATCGTGTCGGGAAGGGGAGGTGGATAACTTTAAAGAATATGCAACGCGCAATATCATTATACGGAAGCACTGCTCTGTTCATCTTATTATCTGCGGTGTCATTTTCGTACGGTCAGGAATCATTATTTCCGCAAATTCCTGACTGGAAAATCACGCTAGATGATCCTGTCTATAATGCAAATAATCTTTGGGATATTATCGACGGAGCAGCCGATTTATATCTCGAGTACGCTTTTGTCGATCTTCATATTGCACGTTATCTCAGCATAGATAGCATAGAAGTGAAAACGGAATTGTACAGACACGCTTCGGATGTGGACGCGTTTGGCATGTATTCTCAAGAACGGGATACGGGATACAACTTCATTCAATTAGGTGTGCAGGGATATCATCAGCAAGGTGTACTGAATTTCCTCACCGGTTCTTATTACATCAAGCTCTCAACGTATCAAACGGGAAGCAAACCACAAGAGGCGATGCTGATCATTGGCAGAATGCTTGTAGAGCACTTGAAGCAAAACAATGTAATGCCTAAACTCTTTCAGGTGTTTCCAGCAGAGGGGAAGCGGCCGAATACCGAACAGTACGTTGCCCGTAATTTTCTTGGATACAGTTTTATGAATTCTGCCTACACGGTTCTGTACAAAGACAGCACTGCATCCAAAATATTTGTGATTGAGTCGGCGGCGTCGGAAAAGGCAAATGAGATGCTTACAAAATATCTCAATACTATTCCAAAGGAAGCCGTGACAAAACTTGAATCGGATAAATATCAGATTCGTGACCCGCATAATGGATTGATTGGACTGCAGGTAATCAATCGATATATCTGTGGTGTTATTAACTGTCCTGACGGCAAGATTCGAGACCAGTACCTCAAAGAAGTGGTTGCCAACCTTTTCAAGTAAGAGCGAGGATAGGTTTTTCGTCATCGGAACTAAAATGTACTTTATAGCGTCTTACTATCATATAGAAATATGATAGGAGGATGTAAGCTATGAAGACACTTCTTATGGGAGTGCTAATCCTACTTTGTTCTGCACAAGTTTTCTCGCAGCCCGGTGTTCCACGAAATGTTGAATCTGCACTTTTTAGGATTGAACGGGCAATTCGTGATGGTTACCCTGCCTCTATCGAAGATATGATACAGTCAGGTATAACAATGAGGATTGAGGACTCGCTGTATCAAAGCATCTCCAGTATCGCAGCAATAAGTCTCCTTAAGGAATACTTTGCTGATAAAGATTCAATTGATTTTCGCTTTGGATTGCCGGGTCAGGGCACGATGAACTATTCATCAGGTGGAAAACGAGAATCGACTCAGGTCGATGTATACCTCAGAAGAGACCATGGTGAAATCGGAATGTATGCACTCAATATCAGCAATTACCCCGTTGCGACGATGTTCTTCAACATTCATCTGGATAAAAACAAAACGGAGAAGTGAAGGGTCTTTACCTGCCGGAGGTTCTTATTTTGTTTTCCCGGTTATGGGTTCGTAAATGAATCGAATCCATTGCGCGAAAAACTCTAATCCATGACTTCGCCAGCGATTAATCGGATTGTTAATATCTATATTAGCAGGCAGCTGAACGTCTTTTCTTCCGGCCGATGCATCTCTTTGGTATTCTTCCACAAGCCGCTGTGCTTCATATTCGGGATGCCCTAAGTGCATCAGGTAGCGATGGTCGACGCTCTCGAAGATAGTGTAACCGCCATTCTCGGAATGAGCGAGCAGGTTGATTTTTCCGCGCTTCTGTTCATCTTCCAATACATGATCGGAAATTCCGGAATGCCTGCTTTGCGCGCACCAAAACACATCATCTAACTCTCCGGTCACAGGGTGCGAGCGGTCAAGATTGCGCGTCTCGAATGCACCAAAGAGTTTATCCTTGAATATTTCCTTTTCAATCCCCAGCATTTTTGCCAGCGCCATGCCGCCCCAGCAGATTCCGAGTGTGGAAGTGATGTTCTGCTGCGCAAATTTCAAGATGCTCATAATCTCATTCCAGTAATGAACATCTTCGTAAGCAAATTCCTCTACCGGCGCACCGGTGAGAAGAAGCCCGTCCAGTGGAGCATTGGCAATAGAGTTCTCGAAGTAATCGTAAAAGAGATCAAGATGATCATGATCGCTGCTCTTATAGCTGTGCGAATGCAGCCGGATCCAAACCGGCTCTATTTGGATAATCGAGCGGCTGAGCGGATAGAGAACAATCGGTTCGTATGTCTCACCCTTCGGCATAATGTTCAGAATGCCGACCCGCAGCGGGCGAATGTCAGCACGATTGGCTTCTTCTTCGGTAATGCAGAGCACGCCTCGCTGTTCTAATTTATTGCGATGCTCATATTTGTTTGGAAGTACAACGCTCATAAAAACTCCTTGGGTGTCACGGTCCCCCGTAAAATACACGGGGCAGGCGTACCGTGACACAAAAAAAAGAATTGTTTTCATTGACTCAGCGTCACGAAATGGTTCGTTACGCCCCGGTGCAAAAACTCCTAGCTAGTGCCACTTCTAAAAAGAAATCTTGTGTTTTTATTAAACAAATAATAAAAAAGGCAGTAGTGCTCGTTTCCATTTGCAACCGCATTATCTAAAACACAAGATTATTTAATGGAAACGGCACTAGAATATATTTCGTTGATATTATGCATTTCTTATATGACCTCACCCTAACCCTCTCCTATGAGGAGAGGGAATTGGTTCGCTTTTTATTCAAAATCTCTCAATAGGTTTTTCTTTTATAATTTGTGGTTGACCAAAAAGTACCGAAAACATGGTAGTCGAAGACTTTAGTCTTCGTTTATTATCTGACAACGAAACCTGAAGGTTTCGACTACCGTTAATTTTACACTTTTTGGTCAACCTCATTAAGATGGGGTCATTTCTTTTCTTTGACCTCAACCTAATTAATTTTTTATCTGCGAAGGATCAATTATCCAGATTTCTGCCAAAGGCATCCCTTTGGGAAAATCACAAACAAATTCCAAATCCAAATATTAAACTTCTTGAAAGTTAACACATCAGCTCATTGAATGTGAAATATGCAAAATGTCGTTAAAGAGTCCGGATGCTGTCAGCCGCGCTCCTGCTCCGCCGCCGCGTACGATGAGAGGCTGTCGATACAGACTGCGTGTTGTCAGAGAAACGATATTGTCGTTGCCGGTAAGATGATAGAACGGGTGCGAAGAAGAAATCTCTTCAACACCAATATGAGCTTTACCGTTTTCATATCGCGCAAGAACCATAAGTGAACATCCATGCTGATTTGCCGATGCTTTCTTCTGGTCGATAATTACATCAGCTTCACCGAGAGCTTTGTCAAGGTCGGTTTCTTTAAATACTTTGTCAGGCAAGTACGGTTCAATGATAATATCTTCCATTTCCATTTTGATGCCCGCTTCTCGTATTAAAATTAACAATTTCCGCCCAACGTCTGTTCCGCCAAGATCAATACGTGGATCCGGTTCGGTGAAACCATGCGCTTGTGCTTCCCGTACCGCTTTGCTGAACAGCGTACCCGCATTGACACTATTGAAAATGAAACTAAGTGTGCCGGAAAGAACGGCTTCAATCCGCTCGATAGAATCACCATTGTGCACAATACTCTTGATTGAATCGATGATGGGCAGTGCGGCGCCAACGTTTGTGCTGTACCGAAACTCTGCTCCATGCTCTGAAGCGGTGGTGCGGAGCCTCTTGTAGAAATCATACGTGAGCGTATTCGCAACTTTACTGGAAGTGATCACTGAAACGCTTGCGTCAAAGAGCGGGAGATATTGCTGAACTGTGCTCTCGATTCCTGTGCAATCAATGACGATTGAATTCGCAGCGTTATATTGCCGCACCGTTTTTGTGAATTCATCAAGGTTGGATTTCGTGCTGCTCTCTTTGAGAAGCTGGCGCCATTGAGTGAGATCGATTCCGTTTTCATTAAAAAGCATTTTACGGCTGTTCACAATACCGACGACGTTAAATTGCGTGCGCAGCGTTGTTTGCGCATAGTCTTTTTGATCCTGAAGAAGTTCCAGCAGTGCGCTCCCAACCAACCCCGGACCGATAAGAAATAAATTGAGCGTTTTCTGCTGCGAGAGGAACAGTTGATCATGCAATGCATTCATTGCTTTTTTAAGATCGTTCTGAGAAAGTACCAGGCCGATGATCCGTTCCGATGATCCGTACGCGATCGCTCGCGGATTAATGCCGTTGCGACCAAGCGCTTCAAAAACTTTTCCTGTAACGCCGGGAATGTTCTGCACATGTTCTCCAACCACAGCAACAACAGAAGCATCTGTCTCCACCGCGATTGTTGAGATTTGTCCAAGATGAAGTTCTACACGGAATTCTAATTCTAATTCCTCCCGCGCAGTCCTTGTCTGTTCAGGTGCGATAGCAAGGCAGATACTGTGTTCCGATGAAGATTGCGTTATCAGTATGACTTCGATTTCTTTGCGCGCAAGTGTCGTGAAGATACGAGATGCAATACCGACAGTGCGCAAAATGCCTTCGCCCTTAACTTTCAGCAGACCGACGCGATCAATACATGCGATGCCTTTGACCAATGAAGGGCTGGAAGATTCTGCCTGCTCAGAAATTAACGTACCGGGAAATGCAGGATGAAAGGAATTACGAATTCGAATGGGAATCTTTTTTTGCAGTGCCGGCAGCATCGTCGGCGGATGAATTACTTTCGCTCCGAAGTGCGAGAGTTCCATCGCTTCTTCGTACGTGAGCGATTCGAGCGAGAACGCACCGGGGACTTTTCGCGGATCCGTCGTCAGAACACCGTCAACGTCGGTCCAGATTTCGATCTCATCTGCATTCAACGCTGCACCAAGAATGGATGCTGTATAATCCGAGCCTCCGCGGCCCAGCGTTGTCGTTTCGTTCTCCGGTCCGCATCCAATAAACCCGGTAATGACTTGTAGGGCAGTATTACCCTTGAAGTGGTTGAGAATATTCCAATTTGTCAGATCAAAATTCACATTGGCTGCACCGTACGTCAAATCGGTGCGGATGAGTGTTCGACTGTCGACATATTCCGCGGCGATGCCGGAGGAATTCAGCGCTTCTGCGATAATGGAGCATGAAAGCTGTTCACCGTAACTCATCACATAATCAAGTGTGCGGTTCGTGATCTCGCCAAGAATCCAGATACCGTGAATAAATTCTCGCAGCTCACTGAACATTTTTATAATTAATCGATGTACATGCGAGTTGTTCTTGTTTCCCATGAGTTCGTTTGCTGCTGATATGTGCTGATCTTCCAGTTCTTTTAAAATTTCTTCGTAACTCTCACCGCGGAATGCCTGCCGGCTTGCCTCGATTAATTTATTTGTTACACTTTGCATCGCAGAGCCGACTATGACGATCTCGCCATGATGGTTTTTCGATTGTCTTATAATTTCGACAATAGCTTTTATTCGTTCTGCAGTGCCGACGGATGAGCCGCCGAATTTTAAAATCTTCATCTGATCACCATTGATGGGTGTCACGGTCCGTACCGTGACACCGAAAATGAATTGTTTTCAATGCCTTGCGTCACGAATTCCTGCCCGACTGCTGACGCAGTCACGCAGGCGGGGGTTCGTGACGCCCTGGTGCATTTTTAAATTTGTTATTTTATAAATGTCAGGAATCCCGACAGTTGTTGGCAGTCGGGACTGACATCACTAAACATACACATCAAGCAAGAGCACGGAATGCTTGTTCAAAATCGGCGATGATGTCGTCGATGTGCTCGAGTCCAACCGAGACGCGAATCATTTCTGGTGTAACACCTGCCGCCTTCTGTTCGTTCTCTGAAAGCTGCTGATGCGTTGTTGATGCCGGATGAATAATGAGCGTCTTTGCGTCGCCGACATTTGCCAGATGGCTTGTCAGTTTCAATGCCTGAATGAGTTTCTTTCCTTCTGCAATTCCACCTTTTATACCAAACGTAACAATACCGCCAAAATGTTCCGCGCGAAGATATTTCCGAGCATTAGAATATGAGGGATGATCTTTTAATCCAGGATACCAGACCCAACTGACGGATGGTGATTTTTTTAACCAGCGCGCGAAGGCAAGAGAATTCTGGCAATGACGTTCGGCGCGGAGTGAGAGAGTTTCCAATCCCTGAAGCAACAAAAATGCATTGAATGGCGACAACGCGGCGCCGAGATCGCGCAGCTGCTCAACACGCGCCTTCAGAATAAACGCAATATTTCCTGTAGGACTGCCCGCGCCGAATTTATCCCAGAATATTAAACCATGGTATCCGGGACTTGGCTCGGTGAATGCGGGGAAATGCCCGTTGTTCCATGGGAATTTTCCGGAATCGACAATGACACCGCCAAGTGAAGTACCATGCCCGCCAATCCATTTTGTTGCAGAATGAACGACGATGTCCGCACCATATTCTATAGGCCGGCAAATGTAGCCGCCCATGCCGAATGTATTATCGACGACAAGCGGGATGCCGTTCGCGTGTGCAAGTTTCGCTAATGCAGCGATATCGGGAATATCCAGGCGCGGATTGCCGATGGTTTCAACATACAACGCTTTTGTTTTTTTGTCGATAAGTTTTTTGAAGTCGGATGGTTCGTTGCTGTCGGTAAAATGAACATCGATGCCGAATCGTTTGAAAGTCACTTTGAACTGGTTGTACGTGCCGCCGTACAAATTGCTGGAAGAAACAATATTTTCTCCCGCCTGTGCAATTGTCGTCAAAGCGATGAGCTGTGCCGCGTGTCCGGATGAAGTTGCCAGCGCGCCAATGCCTCCTTCAAGAGCTGCTACGCGGTCTTCGAATACCGCAACAGTGGGGTTCATAATGCGGCTGTAGATGTTGCCGAATTCTTCCAAACCGAAGAGCCGTGCCGCATGGTCGGCATCGTCAAAAAGATATGAGGTGGTCTGGTAAATAGGGACTGCGCGCGAGTTGGTGGCTGTATCTTTCTTTTGGCCAGCATGCAGCTGCAGTGTCTCGAATTTGTATGACGGTGATTGTTGATTGGACATTGATAACTCCTTACGATAAATTTTATATTAAGAACGTTGCCAGTAATTACTCAACAAAGAAAATGGAAAATATTCGACCACCCCGTCCCGATGCATCTTCCGATGCAATCGGGACACCCCTCCTTGGTAAGGAGGGGAAATTTTCTCCCCTTTATAAGGGGAGATGTCCCGATGAATGTCATTCATCGGGACAGCCTGCCCGCCGTCGTTGTGGCGGGAGGGGTTGAAAATAAAATGAAAAAAGCCTCTTCGGGAAACGATAACCGGAAGAGGCTTGCTTAGAGCATCTTCTCTTATCTTTCCCTCGTCCGATTCCTCGTCGGGGGCAGGATGGAGCACCAGCATCCCGATAGAATCGGGACCGGTTGCTAAGGCGTCCACGGGCCTGTGCCCTCAGCCTTTCTCAATAAGAGGCGTATGTCAAATTGTTTATCTTACTTTACTGAACTCCAATCTTGTTCTTCAATAATATACAATCTGGCAGACGACTTGTCAAGTGCTGCAAGAAAAAAGCGTAACCTTCGGAAAGTCCACACAGCATACGCTAAGTAACTTTCCGAAGGTAAACAATGCAGAATGAACATTAGCAGGTGGCTCATCGGCATTCGACTCAATGGTTATCAGCTCATTGGCTTTCAGTATTGACTCTGATTCCAAACAGAGCTACATTATCACCCAGTAGTTGCGGCTACACGGGAGTACGAAACAACTACTACTTTTCTCCATCTTCAAGAAAATCCTAAAATGATAGAAGCGAGGTCTGCCTATCATGCATTTAACGAACAAAATATGGACTCATTCTCCTGAAGATGGCGAAGCCATGCCTTTGGCAGATACCTTCGGTATATCTAATCACATAGTAGGTTACATCGCCACCATAGAGACTTGATTACATTTTCTTGGAGGTCATAATGAAAAATCGACTTATCCTTTTCTGTTTGTTCGTTTTTCTACTTCCAAATTTTCTTTATACTCAAACAAACAATCCTCTTACACATGAGCAAAAATCTTGGCTTTCAAAAGCCAACCGTCACGAGAATAACGGCTGGATTTACCTCCATATTGAAGGTGAGCCAAGAGAACGTGGTTTCCAGCATGGATATCTACTTGCAAAAGAAATAAAGGAATCGATACGAGTATTGAGCGAGGCATGGAAATACGAAAGTGCTATGGAGTGGAAGTGGCTTGTTCATGAAGCCGGAAGGATGTTTACTGCCAAAGTTGATACGGAAAATCTTGTCGAAATAGATGGAATAGTAGAAGGGATGGATGCAAACGGTGACTCCACAAGCAGGGATGAAATTGTAGCACTCAATAGTTATATGGAACTGATTTGGTATTGGTGGCCAACAGTGAAAAATACAGTATCACCCAATTCGCCGGATCCAAAGAAGCAATCGTGTAGCTCGTTCATTGCTACGGGAAGTATGACTGCCGATGGTGGAGTCGTACTTGGACACAATACAATGACTGATTACTATTATCCTCTCTTTAATATTATACTGGATATCCATCCCGATATAGGTCACCGGATGTTCATGCAATCCTGTGCAGGCTTCATTCATAGCGGAACAGATTTCTTTGTAACAAACGCCGGTCTTGTCGGATCGGAAACAACAATTTCTAATTTCTTCCCATTCGATGAAAAGGGCGTTCCCGAGTTTGTTCGAATGCGTCACGCCACACAGTATGCATCTTCAATAGATGAGTGGTGTGAGATGATGAAAAAGGGAAACAATGGCGGGTTAGCAAATGCATGGTTGATAGGTGATGTCAATACAAATGAAATTGCCCGGCTTGAGCTAGGATTGAAATATGTTGGATTTGAGAAAAAGAAAGACGGCTATTTTGTTGGGTCTAATGTTGTTGAAGACCTAAAAATCTTACGCTTCGAAACCAAAACAGCCGAAACAAATATCAGATCGTCGGATGTTGCCCGCCGTGTTTGCTGGAAACAATTCATGGGAAAAAACAAAGGCAAAATAAATTTGAAACTTGCGAAAATGTTTATCGCCGATCATTTTGATACGTATCTGAAAAATAATAATCCCGGTATGAGAGGCCTTTGTGCGCATTGTGAACTCGATCCACAGTTAACGACTCGTTCGAATCCTTTCATTCCTATTGGGACTCTTGATGGAAAAGTTGTCGATTCAAAGATGGCAAAGAAAATGTCTTTCCTTGCACGCTGGGGTTCTGCCTGCGGAAGAGCATTCAATGCGAAGAAATTTCTCGAAGAACATTCGCAATTCGAATGGATGGCCGGTTTGCTCAAAGATCGTCCAACGCAGCCGTGGACAGAGTTTAGAGCTGGAGAGAAATAAACAACAGTCTGCAGTTCAAGGAATATTAGATTTCAACAACATTATGAGGGCAAGGTTGCCTAACTTGGCACTTTCCACAAACAGAGCGGAGTTTCACACAAAACGTTCAACAAGTCCCGCTATCATTTATTATTCTAGTGTAGCGGGATGTCGAAGATGGCGCCATAGGCGACAGCACCTTCGGCGCTCACTCGGCTTGTCCGGAAGAATGAATCGCGCAGCCGGAGGCCTGAGAATGAAATTGCACGAAGTGCAATACAACTTTTATATAAAGATACTAAATATGAATGAGTTGGGTACGTTAAGTATGGCGAGCATAGGTCGGTACAGGATTGAAAGAACTCAGTATAAACTTGTTTTATTTTCAACAATTTGAAAGTTATCACCTGCCTGCCGTAGTGCCTACGGCACGCAGGCAGGGCGCGGCAGCTTACTTGTCCGCCATCTTGTTGGGCGGAGCGCCAGTTCGTTAGGTTGCGTGCAATTAATTTAAAAGTTATGAGCAAATCAATAAAATGTTTCGTTGCAATGGCATTCTCTAATGAAGAGACTGAAGAGCTTTATAATAATTCTATCGAGCCAATCATTTATAAAATTGGATTCGAACCCCGTTGCCTTAGCTACATTGAACATAACGACGACCTAAACAATCGTATCATGAATGAAATTACGAATTCTCAATTAGCTATAGCAGATTTAACATTTGCAAGACCTTCAGTTTATTATGAGGCTGGCTTTGCAGAGAGGTTGATTCCTGTCGTTTATACTTGTCGCAAAGACCATCTAAAACCACAAAAACATGATAAGTATGGTAATTTTAAAATTCACTTTGATCTTCAAATGAAAAACATTATTCCTTGGACTAAACCAAACGATTCATTATTTAGAAAGAAACTTTTTAATAGACTTAATTATTTATCCAAACCGTTAAGAACCGAAATATTGGTTCAGGAAAAAGAAGAACAACTCACCACACAATTCAAAGGCCTTTCAATTCACGCACGTATTTCGCAATTGAATGGTGTTGCGAAAAAGGTGGGCATAAATCTAAGGTTCAAAGAGGTAAACTCAGCGCCTCCCTTTATACATTGGTGTGGTATGCGAAATAGAAAAGGAATATTTGAAATAGCTCATGTTTTCGTTTCTTCAAAGTTTTTAAAATCCTTATTTGTTCCTTTCCGGTTGAGTCTTTATTCTACAGAATCTGATATTCAGCGAATAATCCTAGCTGAACATCCTAGGCTAAATAAATTAAAAATAAAATCAAAAATTATTCTCTGCTCTCTCGAGAAAATTCCTCTTCAAAGAATTCGGGATCAATATCCAGAAGCATCAATTGGTTCCTTAGATAATATGCTTGTTTTCAGTGAATTCGAACCTAAACGAGAAGCATCATTCACTCGTACTCATATTCCTGACGTTCATAAGACTTTTGAAATTCATATAATTGACTCTATTCCATTTATTAGTAATTTTAAAAAATCTCTTTCTCAACGTCTTCAGTGTTGATATCTATTAAATGGACACGCAACCTAACCAGGCGTTCCCCGCAATCCCGCTTGGAAAACAGCGGGACGTAAAAAAAGCGAAAGCAGTAGGGCATCCCGATTTATCGGGAGCCTATCCGTTAGACGTAATTTAAAAATATATTTAGAAATATTTCGGTTAAGAGATTTGCTTTTATTCAAAGGAAAGGATTTGGGAATGGCGCAATTGATGACAAGAACGAAATCCCACTATCGAAATAGTACATACAAAACTATTACCCGAAAAAATAAGAGCAAGAAGGTTGTCCGTGTACGTTCAGCGCATGTTAAATCTTATCGACGAAAAAAATAAGCCCGTGATCATGCGCTCCCAGATAAAAAACAGTAGGGTTTCGTACCCATCCGTTAGGCACAAGTATCAAACATCTTAATCAGAGGATATATGATTTTGGCAAATATTTCACGTTTTACAGGGGGTTGGTCAAAAATCAACAAAATGGGCGAACAACTCAAAATTTCTCGACTTGGACTTGCTAGGTGTGTTATGACAGTTGGGCAATCAGGTTATAGTAAGGTCCTTAATCAGGATTTTTGGCGTCTTTGTTCCCTTTTTTCTCTTACTTATAGTAATGTAGATTCAATAAAAGGTAAACTGACTCTTTCTGACACTTTTAATAGACTTCAACAAAGCGAAAAGACGACAGTCTCTTATCATCTTGGAATGGGTTTGACAAAAGCGTGTTCTGAAATTCTAATGAAAATTCCTTGGTTGATTCATCTAAAAGACATCTCTGGTGTTGTTTTGGGAACTTCGCTAGGTCAAGTTCCGACTAAATTTCAACTCTATGCGTCCAAAAAAACTGCAAGAGAACCCGACCTTATCGGTTTTGATTCTAATAAGAACTCACATGTGTTTGAAGCAAAAGGGTATTCAAGCGGAGTAAACACATCAGAACTCCAACATGCAATTGACCAAGTATCGCAAGTTGTCGCAATCAATGGTGTCCCGCCATCGACAAGAACAGTTGTTTATTCGGATTTATCGTCATCTCCATTTCTTGTTACAATAATTGATCCCGAAGATAATGAATCGCATGGATATCGCATAGAATTCAAATTCAATTCTTTTCTACGATCCTATTATTCTGTTTTTGCTGATATAGAAAAATGGACGGATACTTTGTTTGAAGCCGAAATTGGTGGCTACAGTTTTCGAGTATTTCCTATTGGCAATTCCGATTACTTTTTCGGAATTGCAACTTATGTTCTGGAGCAATTGAAAGATGTGTTCCATTCAGACACAACAGATTCTTTCTCTATTCTTAACACCGTAAATCAAGAAATTCTCGATGATACATTATCTATTGGATATGATGGTACAATCCTATTTAATATTCTTTCAAAGAGTATTCTTCATTTAAAATAGATATATGATTAGTGCTTGCACCTAACCAGGCGCTCCCCACTATCCCGATACAAAACAGCGGAACGCGAGAAAGGCTCAAATGAATAAGCAACAAATCGGTCGAAGTGGAGAATTATTAGTTCAATATAAACTCTTGCTCCATGGAATCGAATCCGCTCCAATGACGACGGATTATGGAATTGATATAATTGCCTATTCGTCAAGAACCAATCATGCGTTGACAATTCAAGTCAAGACGAATGAAAAGCCCAAGAAGGCTGGCGGAAAAGGGAAGCTTGCACTTGGTTGGTGGTTGGCAGATGATTCTCCAGCCGACCTTATCGCTTTTGTTGATTTATCTTCAAACTCCGTCTGGCTGTTTAGGAATATGGAAGTTGCTAAGTATTCTCAGCAACATTCAACTGGCAAATATCAATTCTATATGTACGTTGATTCACAAGTTGCAGTGAAACATATTCGGCCTGTGTTTCTTAATCAGTTCGCGGATTTTATGTTGGAGAAAAGAATTTCCAACTTGTTTTAGCATGTGTGGCGCCAAACCAGGCGCGTCCCGCTGAAAAGCAGCGGGGCATCACTTAAAACGTTCAACAGCTGACCCCGACTCCGTTGGGCAAGTCGAATGAGCCTGCCTGCCGGCAAGGCAGGCGTGGTGCTTTACCAAATGCTAAAATAAAGTTATCAATCAGTACGAATGTCCATACCAAAAATAAGGTGCTATGAAAAATCGATTACTATTTCTTTTAACTCTGTTTTCCTTGCTTTTTCCATATAGGTCCATGGCAGGTTGGGAAAAACTTCTCAATACCGGAATGAACATCAGCAGCCGTTTCCTTTCTTTCGAAAATGTAATTATAGTTACTTCAGACAGCGGGATATACCGTTCAACTGATTCCGGAATAAGCTGGATGTTTTATATTATAGATAAAATAAAGATTCCAGATCATGAGGACATACTTATAACACCTGGTATGTTCAGCAAGAATGACAATTTTTTATTTGCTTCTACAAACGCCGGTGTATATGTTTCGCAAGATACGGGAAGAACATGGAAGGCGCTTGGGCCGTCACCGGAGGGAAAAGCTTTGTCGATGATGTCGATATTCGCTAAAGGCTCGTACGTCTTTACAACCATGGCAGGCGGAGGAGTTTTTCGCTCTACAGATAATGGATTAACATGGGTTTATCTAGGGCCGCACCGTTTTTACAATTACATGGATTATCGTGATAAGTTTTTTGCCGCCGCAATGGATGGCTTATGGTATTCTCTTGATTTAGGCCAAACATGGAATTTATGTCATGATTTCGATGTCTATCCGATGTATATAAGTGCATTTTCTCTTGCTTATACAGATAAGTACATGTTTACCGATTGCTGGGATAAAATTTACCGTTCAAGCGATGCGGGAGCGACGTTTCAGATTAAAAATACCGGATTACCTTTTAATAATCATAACATACTTGGTATGTACTCTGTAAACAATTTACTATTCGCGGGGCTTACGAATAACAGGATCTATTTGTCAGAAGATCATGGGGAATATTGGAGGGATATAAGTATTGGACTTGATACACTTGGTATTGTCAATTGGTATGGCATGAGCGGTGAGAAGCTTCTAATAAGTAAGAATGGATGTTTATGGAGTCTCGATTTATCGTTATTAAATCCAGTAACTGTACGAGAAAGTATAAATCCTGCAACGTATGAGCTTTCTCAAAATTATCCCAATCCGTTCAATCCGAAAACAACTATCGAATATCGTCTGCCAAAACAATCACACGTAAAAATGATGATCGTTGATATGCTCGGCAGAGAGTTGAGAACGCTTGTCGATGAAGATAAAACAAACGGTGCCTACAAATTGGAGTTCGATGCAAAAGATTTACCGAGCGGAGTTTATTTCTATCATCTGCAAACGAATGAATTTTCTCAAACAAAAAAACTTGTTCTGATGAAATAAATAATGTTACACCTCAAAATATTTCTTTCACGAAAGGATGCGGCGGCCTTGCCACTTAGCGCCCATCGGGCGGCTTAAACATACAATTGTATTAATTATTTTCAACCCTTATGAAGAGCCATTTTATATTTTATGTGTTTGATCAAGCCCGCGCGACTGCTTTTTATTCTAAAGTTTTGAATCAGCAGCCCGATTTGAATGTACCAGGAATGACCGAGTTCTCACTTTCAGCGACGAGTGTACTTGGGCTTATGCCAGAAGCCGGCATCGTCAGGCTCCTTGGATCGGCATTACCTAAATCAACTGCTTCATCGCATGATGCACGAGCCGAACTTTACTTAATTGTTTCGGATGTGGATGAAGTGCATTCACGAGCGCTTGCTGCAGGTGCAACAGAGCTTAGTCCACCACAACTGCGAGATTGGGGACATCGTGTAGGTTATTCTCTTGACTTGGATGGTCACGTGCTTGCAATCGCGCATGTTGAACAATGATTTATGATCGGCCGCCTAACCAAGCGCTCACCGCCAAAACGCATGATAGGTAGAGCGCCTGTCCGTTAGGCCGCGAATAAAATAAAATACTATTATCCAATTGGGAGCATCCATGACTGAAAGTAAATGTAATGACTGCAATTTAAGAGCAAAGCATGATAACAATCCAAAATCCATTGCTGGTCGATTCTGGCGTTGGCATATCAACTTTTGCCCAGGTTGGAAGAAGTATTTCACCGCGCTTTCTCCTGAAGAAAGAGCGAAAATAGCAAACCAATACAACTTTAAGAAATATCAATAGTTGAGCGCTTGATATTTTTACACAACAATTATTCGCGGTTTCATCAAGCGCTCCATGCAATCCCGATTGGAAAACAGCGGGACGCCAGCCTCTATTAAAAGGCAGACTCCGGGCAGGCACAAAACGTGAAACCAGCGGTGTATCCCGATTTATCGGGAGCCTATCAGTTTGGGCGCAGACATTTTAAAGGGATATTGAAAATGAAAGGCGAAGTGAATTTGTTTTTCATTCTAGTACTTGCAATGAGCTTCATCGGATGTTTTCGGGAGGTCTTGCATGATCCTTCGTCCCTGAAGAAATCCGCTGAGGAGAATATCGTTGTTATTACAAAGGATAGCTCTCGATACTATTTCGAAGGTGGATCATACAGTGTCTCTCCAGACACAAATAGTGTTCAAGCTGTCAGCGGATATGCCAAGAAATATCACCGTAAGGAATCCAAATTCACGAGATTTGAAGGATCTATCCCATTAGGTGACATAGAGAAAATATCTTCTGATGAGAAGACTCCATTTTTCTATATCTCTCTTGGAGTGGCTACAATCGCAATAGGATTAACAATCTGGGTATCTATAGCCTTTTCTCACATTGGGACTGGTGGGTAATAAATTGCTTCATTCATTTTCAGAAGCTGCGTCTTAACTAGGCGCTCCCCAGACGGAGGATTAAAAATGTATCGTGCGAAGCGCGAAACAAATTCTTATAGAGCAATACAAATTATACTATGCGAAAAGAACAATGTGCGAAAGCAGCGGGGTAAACTCTTCGAATATGATTCTTTACATACAATCGCTCTATCATCAACAAACTTGAAAGGAGAAATACAATGGCAAAACCTCAACGTGTTACAATCCTGAAAGCGAATATTAAGGATCAACCCGGTACGGTACTCGGTATCATGAAAGATTTGAAATCAAAAAATATTGCATTGAAAAGTCTTTGGGGTTCTGGGAAAAGCGAAGGAGCCGCAGATCTCTACGCGATCGCAAAAGATCCGGATAAATTACGCAATGCATGGAAAGCTTCGGGTGTGTTTGCAGAAGAAGGAACGGGAATTTTCATTACAGGTGTGGACAAAACAGGCGTTCTCCTGAAAAGTCTTGAAGCACTGGCGCAAGCCAATGTAAGCATGAAAGCATTAATCGCGATTGCAGTGAGCGGAAAATATGGCTCGATCATTTGGGTTGATGCCATGGATGTCGAAAAAGCAGCGCAAGTATTGGGAGCCAAATAAAAGCGTTACAGCAGTAGTGAAGTGAATGATCTATAGAAGGAGTAATCCCGCCCGACGATGACGGACGGGATTACAGTTACAGGGCTCCGCCTGTTAGGTTGCCTGACTCGATGCTTATCTTAATAGCATAGTACATTCTTTAAAGGAACGTATGTTACATCCAGAAGAAATTAAAAATGCTATTGGTGCTCATGGTAAATGGAAACAACGTCTTCGGCGGGCAATAGAAACAGGGAATAGTGATTTCATCGTTGACAAATTAAAAATCGATAACCAATGCGAATTTGGTAAATGGCTATATTCATTATCTTTAGATGAAAAGAGTTCGTCTTACTGGCCCACCATCCAACAATTGCATGCAAATTTTCATATCGAAGCTGCCCGTTTGTTAGAACTTGCAACACAAGGGAAGCAGCAAGAGGCTCTGGATGCAATGCTCATTGGAAGCGATTTTGCTAGACTCTCTAGCCAATTAACAATGGCGATGGTGAAATGGAAGTGTTCATTAACATAAACAGGCAACCTCACCATGCGCTCCCCGCTAGAACGCCCGACTTCATCGCGGTCTTGTCCCAACGGTGTCGGGACGGACTATGCGGGATTAAATTTTAGGCCGCTGGCTGTTAGGGCACAACGTTTAATGATTAAACAAAGGAGGATCTATGATATGTCCCTCGTGTGGTAAGATGGCATCCACATGGATGCGAAACTCTTTTTCCTTGCAAGGTGTATCATTTGTACAATCACTCAAAGGACAATTGAGGTGCCAACAATGCGGAACACTCTTGCGAAATAAAAAGTATAGCAAGCAAATGTGGTATCTATTGGTTGCAATGGTGGTTGTAATGGCTCTCATAATATTGTTTTCGAATCATCTTCGCCAGGTATTTGGCATGGGTGCAGTTGCAATTTATTGGATTGTACTTGTCATAATGGTCTTTTCATTGTTTGTTTATGGGATGTGGAAGTTTTCCGTACTGGAAATTGTCAAAGAAGATAAAGAAAAGGAAAAATAGTTATTTGTCTGTTACACCCTCACCAGGCGGTTCCCCGCTCGCCGACCTGCCCGCCGAACAGGTTCTTTGGCAGGCGGGCGCACTTCGTGCTTTGGCGAACAAGCCAGAACGCATGGCGGGTATAGGTTTTGTGAATTAGGAAATTAATTACATTATTAGACCGCTGACTGCCTGCCCGCCATGTTTAGTGGCGGGTTAGGCGGTCATCTAAAAAAATACTATGCTCAAAGAATTAAACAATGTCACTCAAATTCAAGGTGAACCAAGACGACGATGGTTTGCTGATGAATTCTTCGACCTCATAGTCTGGTACGACGACAAGAATGAAATCTCGGGATTTCAGCTTTGCTATAATAAGGAAGATGATGAGCATGCCTTAACATGGAAACGAAAATCATCTTATACTCATCATCGAGTGGACGATGGCGAGTCTAAGCCTCACCGCAAAGCGACTCCAGTTCTCGTAGCGGACGGTATGTTTAACCACAAGAGTGTTGCTGAACGATTTAGCCGGGAAAGTAAAAATATCGAGCAAGCTTTGTCCGAATTTGTGTTAGAAAAGATTCTTCAATACGAAATCAGCGATGACCGCTAACCAGGCACTCCCCGCTGGCTGCTTGCCCGCAATGGTATTGCGCGTTGTTTTCTAGAAAACCGTACAAAGTTAAACCACTATTTCGGAACAAGAATATGGAACTAACAACAATTGAACACGATAGAAAAGAAATGCAAGCACGGAGAATGTTTGACCAGCTGAGATGGCAGCGGATTACCCTGCTCGGCGTTCTTGGTTACGAGGCGATAGGCGCCTTGTTGGGTGGCAGCCTTCTCGTCGCGGCACCAGACGGCCGATATATGGACATGCCAGTCGGCATCATGCATGGCGTCTTCCGTGATTTTCTGATCCCCGGTATCATCCTCATTGGATTGGGTATCCTAAATGCAGCTGCCTTTGTCGCAGCCTTTCGCAAAAGCCGAGCTGACTGGGTTATGGCGGGTCTCGCTTTGGGCGGGCTGGCCATCTGGTTCGCTGTTGAAATCGCCATTTTGCAGGAACTGCACTGGTTACACCTCATGTGGGGTCTGCCTGTCTATGTGGGTGGCTTGGCGGCCATTCCGCTGATTCCTTCCCAATACGCGACGATGCCAAAAGCCCTGCTCATTTGTGGTATCCTCTCTTCACTGCTTTATGTTGCGATGAACGTTGTTGTGCCGATGCAATGGCCAGCCTATAATTGTGCCTCTCAAACGATCAGCGAGCTTTCTGCGGTTAACGCTCCGACATCGCCAATATGGGTGTGGCTGGGCATTCTCTACACCTTGCTTGTGACTGCTTTCGCGTGGGGAGTGTGGAAATCGGCTGGTCAAAATCACGCTTTGTGCACTGCAGGAAAATTGTTAGTTGCCTATGGCGCCCTCGGTGTCTTTTGGCCGTTTGCTCCGATGCACCTTCGTGAAACGCTGGCAGCGGGTGGAAGCACAGTCAGCGATACCATGCATATCACACTGGGAGTGGTGACCGAGATTCTCTATCTAGCCGCGCTTGGTTTCACAGCAGCGGCATTCGGAAAGCGGTTCCGTCTCTATTCCATCGCGACTTTCGTCATCCTTCTTATCTTTGGCATCCTGACTTTTTTGGATGCGCCGGGCATCTCCACAAATCAGCCCACACCATTCATCGGAGTTTGGGAGCGGATCAACATCGGCATTTTCCTGCTCTGGGTCGTAGTACTTGCCATTATCCTCCTGCGGTCAGAAAAGAGCCGGACGCAGTTAACGGCAGCAATTCCTAACGAGGAAGGGAAGGAAAGAATATGAAATTGAAAGTACTTGTAGGAAGCGGAAAAAAAATTGGATTGCTCACAATGCCTTTTATGATAATTGGTTTTATTCTCAATATCATGATTCCATCTTTATTCAGTGTGGGTGGTCCATCAATTGTTTTACAAGTGATTTCAATAATTATTTTAATTCCTGGAATTACTATTTGGATATGGTCGGTAGTTTTGATATTAATAAAAGTACCCCGAAAAGAACTGATAACAAATGGACCTTACTCTTTAGTGAAGCACCCATTATATACAAATGCGGCTTTCCTTGTGCTGCCATGGATTGGTTTTCTATTGAACACATGGTTAGGAGTCTTGATTGGAATTATCGTATATATTGGATCTAGAATATTTTCACCTGAAGAAGAAGAGATATTGTCAAAGATTTTTGGTACCACCTGGAATGAATACTGCAATAAGGTAAAAATACCGTGGCTATAAGGAAGGTCAAGAAGAAGGCAGTCAATATTGAAAGTGTACTGAATGAACTATAGAAGCAGTAATCTCACCCGACTTCTTCGCGGTTTCGTGGCTGACTAAAAAGTCCGGAGTTGTCATGCTGAACTCGTTTCAGCATCTGTTTTTTGTAAAGAATTAGACCCCGAAACACTTGCCTGCGTGCCGATGCACTTCCGCTTGCACTTCGTTTCAGCGGACAAGTCGGCAGGCAGGAGTTCGGGGTGACATTTTCTTTCTTTTTGGACAACCCCGGATATGGCGGACAGGCACACAACAAACAAACATATCAAGGAGTTATCGCAATGAAAGGAAACATTTGTCCTCAATGTGGAAAGCCAGTTATGCCTTATGGTCGATTCATACGCGAAGCAGAACCATACAAAGTTTCAAACTGTGGAAGCTGTGATACTAAACTAAAACGAAGTCCTCGCGTGTACCTCTACCTTCTGATTATGTTGGTTCTTCTTTTAGCGATAAGCTTCCCACTCTATTATGCTATGATTGCAGCGGCTATTGCGTTTAGCATCATCTGGCCCGTCATGATACTATGGCTTTTCTGTTGGAGTATTTTAGTGAATTATTTTTCTTGGCGCTCTATTGGATGGGTGATTGCAGACGAGAAAAACAAATGAGGATGATTATTTCTCATTAATTTTCATTCGTAACGTTAAACGAGGCGTTTCCTGCCACAAAACAGCGGGACGGTCGGAGCACCCACACATGAGCCAGCAATAATAAAAACTATAATCACAACTTGGAGGCATTATGCAATGTCCATCCTGTGGTCAACAAGCAATAAGTTTATTCCAATTCTGTTCTTTGCGCAGGCGCGGTGTCAGTATTCCACAAGCTATCAAGGGTTATCTTAAATGTCGTAACTGTGGAGCACTTCTTCGAATAGTAGGCTTTACTCCAACGTTATGGATTTATTTCGGTTTGGTGTTCGCAGCCTTTTTTGTCTTTTGGATGTTGCTTCCTCGACTAATTCCCAATATTGGATATAAAGTTACTATGGGAATAATAGTATTGTGGCTTGTATTCGTACTATTCGGTTTAACCTATGTTCGGTGGAAAAATACGCTGATCGACAAAACGTAACAATTATCGATTGAATCTGTTGCGCCCCTAACGAAGCGTTCCCCGCTATAAACATTTAAAATATTCAACACTTTGATGCAACTAGCCCGGATATTAATGCGTAATACATTAGAAACAAAAAAAGGAGTATAAAATGAATAACATTATAAAATTTGGAGAAGATGTAGAAGGATATAACATTCCTGTTTTAAATGAACGAGAAATAAGGGCATCAGCAGGAATATATTTTTTATTTGTCTTTATGTCTTTAATGCTCATTATCTTTAAACAGGATTTTATAATGATAAAGTATGTTATCACCATCTTCCTTACAGATTTTATAATACGTGTTTTTGTTAATCCTAAATTTTCTCCTTCGTTAATCATTGGGCGTTTGATTGTTGGGAATCAAGTCCCGGAATATGTCGGGGCTCGACAAAAAAAGTTTGCATGGATCATTGGCGTGGTGTTATCGGCACTCATGTTCGTTTTTATGGTGCTCGTAAATTCCTATAGCCCGATAACAGGTATTATCTGTCTCATCTGCCTGATATTTTTATTCTTTGAATCAGCGTTTGGTATTTGTTTGGGATGTAAATTTTATCCAATGTTTTTTAAAGATAAAGTTCAATACTGCCCCGGTGAAGTATGTGATGTAAAAGCAAAACACGACATTCAAAAAACCTCCAAGATTCAGTTGTTTATTATTGTTGGACTTGCTGCATACATTTTCCTTGTTGCCTTATTCTTCAATGATAATTTTAGTAAGCAACCATATGACTTATTTGGAATTTCCGGCTCTACGCAAACCAAATAAAAGAATAAGCCTGCCAACCAGCGGGAAGGTGCGGGTACATTTTGCATGGCTGTTCGAGGTGTAGAATAAATTTGTAAGCCAGAGGTCTACGAACCTTCGGTTCATAAGTGCGGTGGGGAAAAACAAAAAAGCCCAATTGATTGCTCAATTGGGCTTTTAATTTAAAACCTTGCGAAGGATATTAACTCTTCGCAAGGCTGAAGAGTGAGTTATTTTGTTTCTTCAGTATCGAGATCATCGGTTTCTTTTTTGCTTTCATAAATTGCCCAGCCAATGGCTGCCGCTGCAATAACCGCAACAACGATACCGGTCAACAGATCAGTTCCGCCAATATTCGCTTTCGTAATGTTGAATTTCAACACCAATCCGAGCGTGAGCAAGCTGACCATATTCATAACCTTGATCAACGGGTTAATCGCAGGTCCTGCTGTATCTTTTAACGGATCGCCAACGGTATCGCCGGTAACAGCGGCTTTGTGCGCTTCTGAACCTTTACCGCCGTACAATCCGTCTTCGATCATTTTCTTAGCATTATCCCATGCGCCGCCAGCGTTTGCCATAAACACAGCAAGCAGTTGACCGACAAGGATCGTACCGGCAAGGAATCCACCGAGCGCGTATGGTCCAAGGATGAATCCGACAAGAATCGGCGTCATGATGGCGAGGAGACCCGGTCCAATGAGTTCTTTCTGTGCAGTTTGAGTACAGATATTAACAACGCGGCCGTAATCTGGTTTCTTCGTACCTTTCCAAATTTCAGGATCGTGGAATTGAATGCGGCATTCTTTGACAATCCAGAAAGCGGCACGGCCGACGGCACGAATAAGCATTCCGCTGAAGAGGAACGGCACTGCGCCGCCCAGCATGAATCCGATAAACACTGTCGGATTGGCAACAGTAATCTTACCGGCTTCTTCGAAATATTGTGAAATCTGCATCAGGTTAATTTTATCTTCGCTGCCGACTGCAATGACGGCGATGAAACTTGCAAACAACGAGACCGCCGCGATAACCGCAGAACCAATTGCAATACCTTTGGTTTCAGCTTTCGTCGTGTTACCGACGGCATCGAGATCGGCAAGAATTTGTCGGGCGCGTTTGTAGCTGCCCGGTTTTTCTTTTTCCATCTCATCTTTTTCGTAACCCATTTCGCCGATACCATTTGCATTATCTGCCACTGGTCCAAACACGTCCATCGAAATGGTGTTGCCTGTCAATGTTAACATGCCGATACCGGTCATGGCAACGCCGTAGGCGATGAAGAGAGGAGGAGTGCCTGCATAGACCAACACGGAGAGGAAAATTGCAACGGCAATAACAACGATTGCCGCAACGGTGCTTTCATAGCCGAGCGCAATTCCCTGAATAATGTTTGTTGCATGTCCTGTAGTGCAAGCTTTTGCAAGACCTTTTACCGGTGTATGGCTTGTATGCGTGTAATAACTTGTGACTTTATTCAATGCAACGGCAAGGAAAATACCAATCATGCAGGTGATCGCAGGACGTAAATCAAGATAGGGAATACCAAAATTTGCAATCCAGGGAAGAGAGATTGCCGTTCCATCAGCATGAAAGAATCCTGCAACGGCTGTTGGGTTGCTTGCGAGGTATGCTGGATCAAAATAGAGATAGCCAAATCCGAGTGCAACGAATCCAACAATACTGATAATAGAACCGATCCAGAATCCGCGATGGACGCTTTTTAAAGCTGTATCTGAAGTATCATCGGCACCGGCTTTCACCGTGTACGTGCTGATGATGGAACCAAGAACGCCGATACCGCGAACGAGCAGCGGGAAAATAACGCCCTTGTGTCCGAAGCTTGCCATACCAAGAATCATTGCAGCAACGATGGTGACTTCATAACTCTCGAAAATATCTGCTGCCATACCAGCGCAATCGCCGACGTTATCACCGACGTTATCGGCAATCGTGGCTGCGTTGCGCGGATCATCTTCCGGAATATCTTTTTCGATTTTACCGACAAGGTCGGCACCAACGTCTGCGGCTTTTGTGTAGATACCGCCGCCAACGCGCATAAACAATGCGATCAGTGTTCCACCAAAACCAAATCCTAAAAGAGCTTCGTATGCGTGTTCACCGAACATCATGAAGATCAAGGTTCCGCCGAGCAGACCCAAGCCATCCGTGAGCATACCGGTGATAGTTCCTGTGCGGTACCCAAGTTGAAGCGCTTCGCCATAACTGCGTTTTGCAGCTGCTGCAACACGAAGGTTTCCCTGTGTGGCAAGGCGCATACCGACAAAACCAACGAGGAAGCTAAAGATGGAACCTACGAGGAACGCGCCTGAACGTCCCCAACGGAAGACATCGATCGTTCCTGTGTACGTGAAATAAAGGAACAAAGTGATAATAATGATCAATGGTCCGATCTTTTTAAACTGCGCTGCGAGATAGGCGTTCGAGCCTTCACGCACAGCGGCTGCAATTTCTTGCATTTTCTTTGTGCCCTGGTCGGCTTTACGCACTTGCTTGACCAGCAAGAGAGCATAGAGCAAACCGGCAATGGCAACGCAGAGCACTGCAAGTAGTCCATAGACTTCAATGGGTTTAAAACGCGCATCGCTGAAAAGAGCAAATGGGCGAAATGACTCTTGGGCAACCGTTTGTTCGGTGCTCTGAGTGTAACCGGTGTATGGCATGAAGGCATACGCGGCAACGAAGAAGATCATCATCGCAATAAGATAATTGCGGCGTGTCGTCTTCGAGGTATTGACAAAAAGATTACGTAAGGTGTTCATTGTACATCCTATAAAGTGATTAAGAAGTTGTCAAATACTGAAGCAAATAAACGATGGGTATAATTATCGCTATCATAGTAAATTGAGGTTTTTTTAGTAAAAAATCAAATAAATTATTTGTCTTTACATGGTGGGAATAAAGGAACAGCAAAAGAATCGAATCATTTACATGAGGCCGTGCTTCATGAAGTTTTTTACATTTTGACGGATGGAGTCCAAAGTCAGAGTCTGAGATTGCTGCGCCCATTGACCCAGCAGATTCCGCAGCCCTCCTGTGATGAAATGACGAAAGAGTGTTATATCTATATCGGTTCTGAATATTTTCTTTCGTACACCTTCCCGGATAATTTCTTCGGCAAGGTCGAAAAAATCGTTATAGTGCTTAGCAACATTTCCTCGTTTGTTGTTGATCAAAAGGTGCTGTTCGTTAACAAACACAGAGGCGATAGATGGATTTGCGATGAAGAGCCCGAAAAAATTATCAATCACAAGGTCGAGTTTTTGTGCAGGGTCTATATCTGAACGTTTTACGATAATCCGCAATCCATTGGTTAATTCAGACCACAGACGGTCGAAGATTGTGAGTAAAATACCTTCTTTATTCTTGTAGTAAAGGTAGATGCTTCCGGTAGCAACACCGGCGAGATCCGCTATGGACGATATTTTCGCATGGTAATACCCGTCCTTTGCGAATACTTTTACTGCTGCATCCAAAATCGCCTGTTCTTTGTTCCCTTCGCGCTTCCGCATGTTTTTATTCCTCTGAATAATGAAGCACTATTCAAAAATGATAAACTATTTCTTCCTTGTCAACCTCTATGATCGTAAGTGTTTATTGTCTGTCCTGTCTTCGTGCATCAATATGAGAAATTAATTGAAAGAATTTTTAAATGTGTTCTTGACTTTTTTTGAAAGATTTATTATTCTAATTCCAGAATGAGCAATGAATTAGAATATCGCAGTCAGCAACAGGCTTGGTGGTGGCGCTGGATAAAGTCCGCGCTTCCTCTGAGGTAGCTCATTTACATCGATTACCCAGCAAAGGTGGAAACGCGGACGAGAGCGTTCCCACTTTTTTCGTTTCATGCCGAATCGATCTGTCGTGGGAACCTCTGTTCACAATTATTAATCACATAAACAACATCAACATTCAACAACATGGAGGTCGTTATGCCACGTAAATTTATGCTCGAAGAAAAAGAAATTCCGACTCACTATTACAATATCCTTGCGGATCTGCCTACACCTATGGACCCGCCGCTTCATCCCGGCACCAAACAGCCGGTTGGTCCGCAGGATCTCGCACCAATCTTTCCCATGGAATTGATAAAACAAGAAGTAACCACAGAACGGCTGATTGAAATTCCGGATGCAGTGCGGAACGCATACGCCACGTATCGTCCAACGCCGCTCATCCGTGCCCTTGATCTTGAAAAAGCACTCGATACTCCTGCGCAAATATATTACAAATATGAAGGTGTCAGTCCGGCAGGAAGCCATAAATTGAATACGGCACTTGCACAGGCGTACTATAATAAAGAAGCCGGGATAAAGCGCATTGCCACAGAAACGGGAGCCGGACAGTGGGGAAGTGCACTGTCGTTGGCATGTAAAATGTTCAAGATGGAATGCAAGGTATATATGGTCAAGGTGAGTTATGAGCAGAAGCCGTATCGCCGTTCTATGATTCACACGTGGGGAGCGGAAGTGGTTGCGAGTCCGAGCACCGACACAAAAGCGGGCAGGGATGCACTTGCAAAGAATCCAAATTCAACCGGCAGCCTTGGCCTTGCCATTAGCGAAGCAGTAGAAGACGCCGCAGGCCGTCAGGATACCAATTATGCACTTGGCAGCGTGTTGAACCACGTGCTGCTGCATCAAACAATCATCGGACTGGAATCGCAGAAACAAATGGAGAAAGCCGGAGTGTATCCTGATATCGTCATCGGTTGTGTGGGCGGCGGATCGAATTTCGGCGGTATTGTACTGCCGTTTATTAAAGATAAAATTGGTGGGAAAAAACTTCGAGCCATTGCAGTTGAACCGACCACGTGTCCGTCATTAACAAAAGGCGAGTACCGGTACGACTTGGGGGATGTTGCCGGAATGACGCCGTTGCTTATGATGTACACGCTCGGACATGATTTCATGCCGCCCTCGATTCACGCCGGCGGATTACGCTACCACGGCATGTCTCCTATCGTCAGCAAATTGTATAAGGATAAACTGATTGAAGCGCAGGCATACAGCCAGACTGAAATATTCGAAGCTGGAGTGCTGTTCGCGCAAACAGAAGGAATTATCCCTGCGCCGGAATCATCGCATGCCATCAAATCGGCAATTGAGGAAGCAAAGAAAGCTAAGGTTGAAGGAACAAAGAAAATTATTCTCTTCAACCTGAGCGGTCACGGCCATTTTGATATGAGTGCTTACGACGCATATTTCGCCGGCAAGCTTGGCAACGGCAATGGAAACGGGAAGTAAAACACCGCTTAATTAATTTTTCAGAAGGGGGCGAATCGAACAATTCGCCCCCTTTTTTATTTAGAGTTATAAAAATGGAATAGTAAACTATAAATGGCAGCATGCGCTATTCCGAAAGATGTTTTTTATCTGTATCTTGCTCGCAACAATTCTTATCACATAACAGGATTTATTATGAAATCATCAGCACGATGGTTAACACGGACGAAGCTCCAGTTGATCATGACATTGACGGCACTGACGGCGATATTTTGCCAGCCGAAGACCATCACCATTTTGCATACGAACGATATGCATGCAAGTTTTATTCCGCATGAAGCTTTTTGGGTGAAAGAAAATCCCAAGCCGCTGGTCGGCGGATTTAATGAACTCTCGTTTGTCGTCGACAGCTTGCGACGCGTGAAATCCGCATCCCTGTTGCTTGATGCCGGCGATGTAATGACGGGAAATCCGATTACAGAATATACATACGGCGGTGCTGAAGGTGGAGCGTTATTTGAAATGATGAACCGCATCGGTTATGAACTGTGGACGCCGGGCAACCATGATTTTGATATTTCGGTGGCCAATCTTCGCAAGCTGACGAATGTTGCTAAGTTTCCGACAATTTCTGCAAATATTCTCGATACGTTAAACAAATTTCCCATCAACAATAAGGAATACATCATCATCGAGAAAAACGGATTGAAGATCGGCATTATCGGCATCATGTCCGATGACTTCTACAATCTCGTGAATCAAAACAGCGGTGCAGGTATCAAAATCCTTCCATCGATTGAGACGGTGAAACGGCTTGCTGCATTGCTTTTTCCGCAAACAGATTTACTGATTGCGCTCACACACCAAGGTGTGGATGAAGATTCAATTCTGGCGGTGAATGTACAAGGGTTGGATGTAATTATCGGCGGACATTCACATACACGGCTGAAGCACCCAAAAAGAGTTAACGGCGTTTTGATTGTACAGACTGGATCAAATTTGGAAAATCTTGGCGTTCTCGATTTGAAAGTAGAAAAACATCATGTGATTTCGTACGATGGAAGTTTGGTACAACTATGGCACAATGCTGCCAGACCAAAAACGGAGCTTTCTGCTTTTATTGATTCTATCAAAATGATGATAGATCAGGATTATTCAAAAGTTATTGCCACACTGAAAACCGATTGGAATCGCGGCCGCGGCGAAAGCGGTATCGGTAACTTTATTGCCGATGCGCAGCGTGAAGCTGCGGGTGCGGATGTCGGTTTTATGAATTCCTCGGGCATCAGAAAAGATTTGACAGCTGGGCCCATTACAAAACGGGATATATTTGAGATACTTCCATTTCGCAACATCCTTGTGAAGTTTGACCTTACCGGGAAACAACTCCGTTCCATGGTAGAATTCTTTCTTAACGAGCACACCGGTGTTCAGACATCGGGCATTCAATGTGAGTGGCGGAAAAAGACCGGTGGCGGAATTGAATTTACTACATTTCTTGTGAATGGCAAGCCGTTGGATGAAAATAAAACCTATATCGGTGCAGCAAGCGATTATATGATGGGAGAATCTGAAAAATATTTTGGGTTTAAACTATCGAAACTCACCGTGCTCAATCAAACAGTCTTCTCTGCTATCGAAATGAAAGTACGGGCTGTAAAAGAAATCTCCTCCGAGATCGAACACCGTATCAAACTCGTGAAATAAAGACATTGAAAGGAACAACCATGAGTCAACATTTTCCTATCCTTATTATCACCGGCCGTCCGGCAGCCGGAAAATCTGAAGTCATCGACTTTTTAAAAAAATGCGATCCGATACTACGGCTTGAAAAATTCCACATTGCTAACTTTGAAGAGCTTGATGATTTCGTCTATGTATGGGAAACGTTTGAGTTGGATGATTTGATGACGCGATTCAAGAAGCCGCGTATCTGGAGCGATGAAAAGTATTGGTTCAAGGATCAGTATATCTGGGATTTGTATATGGATCGTATGGCACTGGATTACAAGAAGAAAGTATTGAAAGACCCTGCATATCACGATAAGATGACGACGCTCGTGGAATTTGCGCGAGGCGGTGAGAACGCTATCCATCACGCGTTGACATTTCTTTCTGATGAGATGCTCAGCAAGGCTTCGTTGGTGTATATTAAAGTACCATACGAGGAATCTGTTCGCAAGAATCGCAGACGCGCGCGGCCCGGTCAGGAAGATTCCATTCTCTATCATTCTTTGCCGGATGAGAAGATGGAGTTTTATTACAAGACAAACGATTGGGAACAATTGACGGCAAAGGATCCGAATTTCATCGAAGTGAAAGGACACACGATTCCCTATTGTGCATTTGAGAACATGCCGGAGAAGACAATGGATCCAGCGCTTATTGCTCCCGAGCTTGAGCGTGTAACAACGAAGTTGTGGAGTTTACAGAAGTAGAACAGGATAACATAAATGACGTAGCATCCGATCACCAGATCGGATATTCTTGCGTGAATAAATCCGATCGGTGACCGCCTGCCTGCTCGCCGACGCACTTTGTGCTTAGGCGAGCCTGCCGCAGGCAGGGATTCTACCGAATCAATGGGGAAATGCTAATGAAACCGTTTTCGAGAAAACCTCCAAGATGGCAAGATCCTAATTCTTTATATTTTCTCACGTTTTGCACTTTTAATCGACAACAACTTCTTCATAAAAATCAAATTCCGGAATATCTTATCGAAGAATTACGATTCTATTCGAAGAAGCTTAAGGATATAATAGCATTTACTATTATGCCCGATCACATTCATCTCTTGGTAGAAATTAAAACTGTTCTATCAATGTCCGTGTTTTTGAGAGACTTCAAGAAATTTACATCACATGAGATCATGAGGCATGGGATAGAAAAGCATGTCTGGCAGAGAGGAACGATGGACCATTGCATACGGATTTCATTAGAGAACAAGGATTTTGAAAATCATCTTTCTTATATCTTTTCAAATTCGTGGAAGCATCTTGGTATTAAACCCAAAGATTTTCCATATCATAATTTTCGTGAGATTGTTAAAAAAGGATGGCTCAAAGATGTTTTCTGCGACTTCGATGCGCCAAAGGAATTTGATAGATACGAGTAGCATCCGATCACCAGATCGGATGATGATGGAATCCGGTCGGTGACCGGATTCTACGGATTAATGCCCTGACCTTCTTTTTGGAATCACATTCTACGGACGAGATATCATAATGTAGCATCCGATCATTAGATCGGATGATGATGGAATCCGGTCGGTGACCGGATTCTACGGATTAATGCCCTGACCTTCTTTTTGGAATCACATTCTACGGACGAGATATCATAATGTAGCATCCGATCATTAGATCGGATCATCGTAGCATCCGATCACCAGATAGGATATTCTTGCGTGAATAAATCCGGTCGGTGACCGCCTGCCTGCTCGCCGACGCACTTTGTGCTTAGGCGAGCCTGCCGCAGGCAGGGATTCTACCAGTTAATGTCCTGATCTCCCCTTTGGCATTACATTCCACAGACGTGACATCACATAAGCGCCAATGAGTGCAAATGGAATTGGTGTCCAATGCCACGCTTCCCAGCCCCAGTTTGTAGTAATGTATCCGACACCCATTCCAACAAATGCGCCGGCGAGGTATTGCATTCCATCGAATAATCCTGCAGCTGTTGCTACAGCTTTCTTTCCGCCGAAGTCCATCGATGCTGCACCACCAATCATTCCATGCGCACCGTTGACGCAGAAGGAGAGTAGCACGAGACAGCATGCTGCCAACACAGGGCCGAAGTTAAGAAGATCCGATATGCCGAAGAGGGCGAGGACTATTGCCATGCCGATGAATCCGAAAGTGATCACCGGTGCGCGCCGTCCACCGAAGGTGCGGTCCGAAGCGATACCGAACACAAAACCGCCAGCGATGCCGGCGAGCGCAATTCCCCATGTCGCAATGATGTATGGAAGGTACGTCGCGAAGTGGGCTTTGTCTGCGCCATAGAAATCCACAAAATATTTAGGCCACCACGCATCCACGACACTCCGGCGCACAAAACCAATCATCATGGAACCGAGCGCGATCATCCACATAACGCGCGATGCAAAAACTTTTCTGAGAACATACTTGACAGACGACGGTTTGCCATCGCTGTCTTCTGGATCGTCACCGGTTTCAAAGTCACCCAATCCAGCATCTTTCGGTGAGTTGTGCATAAAATAATAGTTGATGACAAAGAGTACTAACACGCACGCACCTGGAATCCAAAACGCGTACTGCCATGGAAGAAAGAGCAAAATAATCGGGACACCCTGGAATGCCAACAGCAATCCCAGGCGAATCAGTACACCGAATATTCCAGCGAAAGTGCCTCGTTCACGAACATGGAACCATTGCGCGTTCACTTTCACAATCGAAAGCGCGCCGAACGATTGGAAGAATCCATTCAATCCCCACACAATTGCCATCAGTGTCAGGATCATCCCACCGGATAAACCAAACTTGAGGGAAGCAGGGATAGCAACGTGCCGAGCTATGCCGATTCCTTCCCAGACTGCAGGAGAAATAACGGCGAGACCCGCAAGACCGAAGAGAAAGTTCATAATTGCAACACCGACGGCTCCGAAGAGGAATGCTTTTTTCCCGCCGATGCGATCAGCGAAAGGACCATTCAAGACAACGGAAAGTCCATACACAAGCGGCATAATCGTTTCGAATACACCCAGCTCTGTATTCTTCCAGCCAAGCAAGTCTGCGAGAGCGGGAGCAACCGCGGTATAATTGTAACGCGTCATATAGAAGAACGCGTAGAGAACTCCAAGCGACATCCAGTTGATGACGCGCTGTTTGCGGAATTCCGGACTGTGAACAGGGAGATCAGATGAAGTCATAGGATTCTTTAGTATAGTTCTTTGATGAATGTCGTTGTTAGAATAATTGAAAATGATAATTGACGGCAAAGCGAAGAATAAAACCGGACAAGTCTAAAGCAAAATTGGGCCAGGTTTGTCCATTGACTGTGACTGTATTTATTTTACCAGAAAAATATCCGGTCCCTGCCATGATGGACCAATTATCTGTCATAAAATATTGTGCACCGAACATAAACCGATAGGCGGTTGTAGAACCGGTTTTGTTGAAATCTTGTCCATAGTAATTTTCCATCACTTCGGTCGCCGAAAGGGATCCGACATCGATGCTGCTAAACAATGATAGATTCTGAATCGATTCAAGCGGTATGCTTCCACGGAGCGATCCATAGAAATAGGTACTGTTGATCTGATCGCCTGTGGTCTCGATCGTTGAGACTTTTGAGGTGAAGAAAAATTCATACCCAATCGCTGCTTGAATATAGCTGTTTATAACCCAACCTGCCTCTGCACCAAAAACAATATTTGTTCCTGAGGGATGTGTACCGTCGGATAAATGGAGTTGGTTTTTCCAATCTGTCAATGAAGGATAAAGTCCGCTTGTATTGAACTGAAGGTATATGCTGCTCTTTGAGCTTTCCGGTTGTCCATTCTGCGGCTGGTCTTGAAGAGTGGATGATGGATGAAACAAGTACTCTTTTCTCTCTTCCCCCACGGCGTGTGATATTCTGAAAAGTGTGATAGGAATTAAGTAAAAGAGAAATCGACGCATTGTCTTTATTTTATTGACCATACCGTTACAGGAATAAACTTCCTTGACCGGTTTGTTTAAGCTGCCAACAATCCTTGCCGACACGCTCGCCGATGTGTTCAAGAACATTCAGGATTGTCTGTTTCTCCGGCGTTATTCCGTTTCTGAGCAACGGCATAATATGAAGAACAATCTCATCAAATGTCGGTTGCTTTCTTTCTAGCTTCTGCCGACGGAGGAATGAAATAAGATAATACCGGACACGCAAGTTCAGGTCAATATGTGTTTTGAACTTCTCATTATTCTTGATGGAAAAAAGATGTGTTACTTCGTCAAAGTCGAAGGATTCTAGCAACAGCGGCGTTAAATCGGAGTATTCTTTTTTCAATAAATCGAGGAACCCAAGTTCCAATCCTTTGATAATAATCTCATCATTAATCTGTTCGAGTGTAGCACCGTGATGTTTCGCAATGATGCCTTCCATCGTTTGCATAATGATGTCGCCAATTTTCATTCCAAGATTTGCTTTTAGAATAGCTTTGGGCTTTCGGACTTTTTTGAAGTTGATGATTAACTGACCGGAAAGGACGGTAAACGGATTCTGTCGTTTCTTAAAACTTGTTTGTCCGTTTGCCTGCTTCACAGCTCCTGCGTATTCAAAACCGGCTCTCTCTGCAGTATCGACAATGAGATGCCAGAACTCCGGGTCTTTATGGGCAAACACAAAGCTCATCCAGCGATCAAACTTGAGTACGCGGTACATTTCTTCAATGGACTTGCCGATGAGATCGCCGTATTCTTCCTTGCTTTTGTTATGCTCGCCGCCTTCGATGGCTTCTTCTTGATAATCTTTTTCTGTTACCTCCAGATCGAGCCATGCATTCCACATAACCGATAGATCGAGGTATGGGATTTTCTTCCCATAAGGCGGATCAGTATAAATGTAATCTACACTCTTAGATTTGATGTTTTTGAGATCGGTCGCAGTGCCTTTAATAACGTTGGCATTAGCAATAGTGGAATTATTTATTTTGGATTCAATATCTCGCTTGGCTGAGGAAACCCGTCTAAATTTTGTTTCAAAGATATCGATTAGTTCAAGTTCACCTGGATCTGGAGCCATTCGATAACGGTAGTATCTGAACGGTCCGCTATCACCGCCACCTTCACTTTTTGTATAATGAAAAGTCAAATTGAATTTATTGACACTGCTTGAAAATGCAAGAAGTAATGATTTCCGAATATCTTTATCTTTTTCTTTGAGAATGAGACTTTTAAGTAAAGCCAATTGAGCTAATTGTTTCTCACTGAACAAGTCTTCAACCGTTTTAACGTCAGAACCTTTCGGAAGTGTAAATCCTTTTGGATATGGATATTTCTTGAGTGCTTCTTTGATTTCTTTTTTTGTAGTCGGTTTCTTCTCGACAAAAGCCTTCTTCACTCTGTCAAATGCTGCCGTTAACTCCGAAATCTTTACCGGAGCAATCAATGCATCCACTATAAATACTGACATCGGATTGAGGTCGATATTGATTGCCCGCCGGTCGGTCATCAATGCTTCAATCAATGTAACACCGCTTCCGCCAAATGGATCAAGAACCAAATCACCAGCTTGCGTAAAATTACGGATGTATTCCTGCACAACATTCCACGATTGCTTTGTAAAGTAGCCATGCACACCAAAGTGCCGTTTGGCTTCCTGTTTTCTCACCGGAAATTCTTCAGGAAGAGGCCGGCTGAGGTAATCGAATTCTTGGACAGATTTTTTCTCCGCACTCGGGAGTGGATAGACAATACTTTTTCCTATATGGAACGAGGCGGGTGAAAGGAAGGTCTCAAGTTTGTCCCAATTTCTTTCGATGTCGCGCAACTGAAAATGAAGTATGGGTTTTTGAGTGTCTTGTCGGAAGAGTGTGAATTCTTTGCCGTTGCAGAGAGCAAAAAACTTGGTACGTATCTCAGGATGCATTGAATAGCTAAAAACTTGCTCTACATTTTCACCATGAAGAATATTTTCTGTTGGAGCTTTTGCGTCTAAAACCCAGGCGTACGTGTCCTCGATCTTTAAGAGGTAATCCGGTACAATGTTGATCTGCCGTTTCTTTGAGCCAATTTTGACAAAGGGATGAGAGAGGGACTTACTGCGGACAATCTGCTGGCCTGAATAACCGAGTTCTTTGAGAATAGGAAGTACCAGTTCTTCACGAACGCTATCTTCTTTGAAATCGGAAGAATTGAGCCTGCGAAAATCGAAATTAGAAAAAAGGTTCTTTCTTGTGCTCATAGAATTCCAATGATATCTCTACCAAAAGAAATTCATTATGATGCGATACGATAAATTGCTGGACGATATTTTGGCAAAGGGACTTTTTTACCTGTAGATCGGGCAGTTGTAAGCCATGCTCGTTTTGCCCGAAGGACTTCTTTTAGCGCCTCATCGGGAGTTTTGCCGAAAGCTGAACAATACTTTAAATCGGGAATATCGGCGATGTATCCATCGTCGTCCTCGCTAAAGAAAATGTTGATATGATAATCTTTCATTGCTTCTCTCCGATTTGCAGATTGTATTTTTCAATCAATTCAAGAAACTGTTTGATTTGATAGGGTTTCGCTTGTCCTCGAACATTTTGGATGTTGATGAGTTCTTGAATACCAATATGCTGAAAAATATGATGACTTCCCTGCGCCCGTGTTAATTGAAAGCCGAATGCACGTAATAAAGATACAAAATCCCGGAATGAAATGTTCTTTGAGCCGGCAAGTATCTTTTTTAGGAGCTTCTTCTCTTTCAATGAAATAGACCTTTCGTTAATGCCATGTCACAATTTTCACTGTATGCTTTTTTCCCAACCCCTCTGTCCCGAAGAATTATCAATTCTCCGGGACATCTCCCCTTGGCAGGGGAGAAAAAAAATGTGCTCTTTTTTCATTTCTTGTAATGCTTCCCAAATCTGTGTCAATACACCGTAAAGATTTTCTTTCACATCAGAGTTGGTAAATCGAAGAAATTTGATTCCGTATTGCTTGATAAAAACTTCGCGTTCCGCATCACGCTTTTCAGCGCCCAATTGGAAATGACTGTCTCCATCAACTTCTATGACGAGCTTTAATTCAGTGCAATAGAAATCAACAATAAATTTACCCACGCTATATTGTCGTCGAAATTTCAGCCCGTCAACTTGGCGACGTTGAAGTTTTGACCAAAGAATAACTTCTGCTTCCGGCATCGAATGTCGCAATGATTTTCGTCTTGATTTTACTGCTGACTTGTTGAAGACGCGTATCATTTAATATTTTATTACACTTTTCTCCCCCTCAGCGAGGGGGAGTGTTCTGCCTGCCTGAAAAAGGCAGACGGAACAAGGGAGTAAAAAATGGATTACAGGATCTCTTTCGCTGTTTTTACAACGTTCTCTACCGTGAATCCGAAATGCTTGAAGATGACATCCACCGGCGCAGAAGCACCGAAGGAATGCATGCCAACGAATCGTCCGGCATCGCCGATATATTTTTCCCAGCCCATCGAAACTGCTGCTTCAACAGCGATGCGTTTCTTGACGTTCGGTGGAAAAACGGAGTCGCGGTACTCTTTCGATTGCTGCTCGAACAATTCCCATGACGGCATGCTCACCACGCGGACTTTAACGCCTTCTTTCACTAATTGTTCATAAGCGCCAAGTGCGAGCTGGACTTCGGAACCGGTGCCGATGAGAATGAGATCGGGAGTGGGGGAATTCTCGACGAGAACGTATGCTCCCTTTGTAAGATTATCCGCTGACGGATATTTTGTCCTATCGATGGTTGGCAGTTTCTGCCGTGTGAGCAATAACGCAATAGGCCCGGTTTTATGTTCGATTGCAAATTTCCAAGCAGCAACTGTTTCGTTTGCATCGGATGGACGCAGAGAAATCATATTCGGAATGCAGCGCAATGCTGCAAGCTGCTCAACCGGTTCGTGCGTTGGTCCGTCTTCGCCGACACCGATACTGTCGTGCGTGAAAACATAAATCGGCCGAATGCCCATGATGCACGCAAGCCGAATTGCCCCGCGCATATAATCCGAAAAAACGAAAAATGTACCGCCGTAAGGTATAACACCATCCGTGACAGCTAAACCGTTCATGATGCCGCCCATCGCATGTTCGCGTACACCGTACCGCAGATACCGTCCGCCGTAACTGCCAGGTTGAAACTCGCCCATACTTTTAACAAATGTATTATTCGACGGCGCAAGATCAGCGGAGCCGCCGATCATCGATGGAAGAAATGGGGCGATGGCATTCAATGTCTTACCCGATGCTTCGCGCGTTGCCATTGCATCGGTGAATGTCGGTAATGCTTTTTTCCATTCCTCGCCATAATTTCCTTGGCGAATATTTTCTAATTCGGTAGCTAACTCGGGGAATTTCTGTTTGTATGCAGCCAACTTCTCGTTCCATTTCGCTTCTTTCTTTTTTCCTGCTTCAATTGCTTTTCGGAATTGAGCGAGCGCCTTCTCCGGAATGTAAAACTGTTTTTCCGGATCCCATCCGTAAAATTCTTTCGTCAACTTGATTTCCGCATCTCCGAGAGGTGAGCCGTGGGCTTCGGCAGTGTCGTGTTTATTCGGACTTCCGAAACCAATATGCGTTCGCACCATTATAATAGATGGACGGCCTTTTTCTTTCTTGGCACGTTGAATAGCATTATCAATTGCTTTCAGATCATTACCATCTTTTACTTTTTGAACAAACCATCCGTATGCCTCGAACCGTTTTGCCCGGTCTTCAGTGAATGCAAGTTCCGTAGGACCGTCTATACTGATATGGTTATCGTCATAAAAATAAATCAGGTTATTGAGTTTGAGATGTCCGGCAAGTGACGCAGCTTCAGATGTGATTCCTTCCATCAAATCACCATCACCAAGGGTTGCGTATATCTGATAATCGACAACTTTGAATCCATGTCTATTATAACGGGTAGCGAGATATTTCTGGGCAATTGCCATTCCTATGCCATTTGTAAATCCCTGACCAAGCGGTCCGGTCGTTACTTCCACGCCATCGGTGTGGCCATATTCAGGATGGCCTGGAGTCTTGCTCCCAAGCTGGCGGAAACTTTTCAAATCATCGAGTGAAACTTTATAGCCGGTAAGATGAAGCAAACTATACAGCAGCATCGAACCGTGTCCGCCGGAAAGAATAAACCGGTCGCGATTCTGCCAGTGCATATTCAGAGGATTATGGTTGAGATGTTTTGTCCACAGTACATAGGCAACGGGTGCCATGCCCATGGGCATACCGGGGTGACCGGATTTTGCTTTTTGGACCCCGTCCATAGCAAGCGTTCGAATCGTATTGATACAAAGTTGATCTAATGGTCTTGAAATCATCGTGTTTTTCTCCGAAGGTTTTTCAGCCATAGAATGAAAAATAAGTGGAAATAAGATAGTGAAGCTTTGCAGAAATTCAAAGCCGCGAACGAATGACGAAGATGCTCAGGGAGAATTCTGAGGTGTATATTCTTCGTTAAAGCGGTACGGAAATACGGACTTATGAACCGGGTGTGTAATAGTGAGAACGGGTGTGAGCGTACGTCGCACGACTTCTTCTGTTACATTGCCAATTTGCACTCGCCGCATGCCGCGGGCGCCATGCGTACCCATAATAATGAGATCCGCTTCATATTCCTCTGCGAGTCGGACGATGGAATTCTCCGGCTCAACATCGCGTCCAACAATTCGTTCCACTTGAATTTCATTTGCCTGTTTGTGATACACACTGAGGTCGGGAAATTTTTGCACAAGCAACTCCGGATGCTGCACCGTTAAATCGACAATGTGAAGAAGAATAATTTTTGCATGATGCCGGCGGGCAATTGAGACGGCATACGGGATCGCATAATTAGCGTATTCCGAAAAGTCCGTAGGGCATAGAATAGTTTTAATTTTCCATTTCGGTTCATGATCGCACGGGCGTACAGAAATCACCGGTGCACGGCAGAGACGAACCACACGTTCCACGGTGCGCCCTAGTAAATACGGAGATGCATGTCCCAATCCTTCTGTAGCGATCACGACCGCAGCAAACCTGTTGGTTTCTGCTTCTTGTATGATTTCGTGATATGCGGTTCCAAAATGAATATGTGTGCTTGATGTTTGCGGATCAAGTGCAGCGCGTTCTGAAATTTCTTTGAATTTACGCTGCGCAAACGTAGTCACTGTCTCACGGTAGAGAGCTTGATACTGCTCATCGGGCACAAAGAATCCCAACGGATCCTTTTCGTTTTCATCAACATATAATAACTTAATGTGCCCGTGTTCGCTTTTCGCAAGAAACACGGCAAATCGGATCGCTTGCAGCGATGCATCGGAAAAATCTGTGGGACACAAAATTCGGTTGAGTGTGTACATGAATAGAGCCGATATTAATATTTCTATCCAAGGGTGAAGCTTTTTTTGCAAAGAAGCAAGCGGCAAGTTATCGATCCGTAGTCATGATCGGTGGGTTGTTGAGGGTATCAAATTGTAAATTTCAATTTTCCTCCACATCAATTGCTTTGTTTTATTCAATGTCTATTGCATAGGGAATATCACGTAATTTGGGTTATTGTTCGCTAACGGCTGTTCCATCTTTTTATCAACCCTCATGCACTTATGGATGGTTCGTTATTTTCTTGCAATAAATTTGATAGAGACGTATCTTCCGGTATGAACTATCGGCCCATAAAATGAAAAAAGGATCAACGATACTTGTTGTAGAGGATGAAGAAATCCATAGCTTAATTCTTAGGCGGGTATTGGAAAACAACGGGTATGTGGTATTAGATGCAGCCAATGGCGCCGAGGGATTAGAAGTAATGCGGACGTTGAAAGTTGATCTGGCAATAGTTGATTTGGAAATGCCGGTCATGAATGGAATGGAGTTTACAAAATGGGTAAAGGAAACAGATCCGGACTTTCCTGTGATTATTGTCACTGCTCATGCGGCAAATTTTTCTCCGCAAGATATTCTTGCTGCGGATGTTGAAGCTTTTATTCAGAAACCGATAGTGACGGATGAATTATTAAAGATTATTGAACACATTTAATAATAATCGATATAAAATGAAAATAAAAAGGCTCTGGATTGCTACAGAGCCCTTTTGTTTTTTAATAAGGCGAGTTAGGAAGAAGAAGAGCACACCTTTGACACCATCTGTTGACTGTTATCGAGAGAAACTCGCAGTACCGTATGTACCATCCGAACGCATTACTGTAACCGTATATGAAGCACCGGCAGTCAATGTTCTCCCTGCGGTGCCCTGTGTTGTTTGAGTAGTTCCTGACGGCACGGTTCCATGTGTTACAGGCGAGGCAATGTTGTTAGATCCGGAATTACTAGCAATTCCCCAAACGAGACCGGCTGTGCCTGACACCTGCGTAACATTAAGTTGAAGAACGCCACCTCCAGCCCATGTGTAAGTTGGGGTTAATCCGCTACCGACATCGACTGTGATGGTGCCCGTCTGTGTTTGTGATGAATTATCGTTTGAGGATGGGGTTGATGAATCATCCTTTTTGCATCCTCCGATGAAAATGCTTAATACCATCACCACTACCAATCCAAACAATAAAATGTTTTTCATTTCAATAGCTCCTTTTTGTCATTGGTTAATGATTAGTTTATTAGTTGAGATAATGCGAATATCCTTTTGGGATCCCATCAATCAGAAATTTTGTGCACCGATAAATGAGGCGCAAATAATGGAAATAAAGAATAATCGTACGAAATTCAGGCTAATGTCTTTCATGTTTATGATGAAGTAATTATTTCAGTAATGTCATTTTCTTGACTTGGGTGAAATTACCTGCTGTCAATTTGTAAAAATACATACCGCTGGTATGATTATGTGCATCGCATGTGATCTCGTGAGCACCGGCATTCTGGACTTCATTGACCAGTGTGGTTACTTCACGTCCAAGCAAATCGAATACCGTTAGTGTAACATGACCGGCTTGACTCAATTGATATTTGATAGTCGTTGTTGGATTGAAGGGGTTAGGATAATTCTGATCTAAGGAAAATTGCAATGGTTGTCCGGATTTTTTATTCGATACACCGGTTGAACTTGAAAACTCAAGATCGTCTATCAATGCGAATGAACCTACATGCGGTATAGTCTGGCTTCCGACTAAAGGACCTCGAATATTAATATAAATCATGCACACCGCAGGATTGCCATCCTGAAGATATACTATCGGGATTGAAAATGGAACATACGATGACGCCGCCGCTCCTATTCCAATTGTTCCTCCGCCAAATGCTGATCCGGTTGCATCGGTTTTGAAGAAGGTTACTATAATTGTCAGGGAGTCGTTGCTCTGCGCAACCGGTGAGAACTGATAATACCCATTAAGCGAAGCAGGTCGGGTAGCATAGGGAAATCCTTGCATTGATGATCCGGTTCCTGAAATCAAGATGGGCGGGAGCGTTTGGCCGAAAAAAGATATGGCTTCAAGTCGCACGGCAGATGACCCTGAATGAGGTACATTTGATTGAGTCACTGTTCCCGCCCCGGGAATATTAGGACTGAAGTACCAGCTATTCGGAGCCCCGTTCATCCAATTCTCAAATCCACCATTCGGAATTGGGCCTTGAGCCAGAAGCGGGAGAGAAAATAAACCAAAGAGAAAAAGTAATTTCATAATTTTCATTGTGAGATCCTCTATATTATTGTGGTTATTTAAATGAAGTGCGGTCCCGTACACTTCTCAAGACCGCACTGTAGTTATTAACAACTTTATTTTTGTTTCTCTAATTCATAGCCCTTGATTACCTCTTCATCGATCGTGTAGAGATACTTCTCGCTGGGAGCGCTGAAGAAGAGCGGTCGTTTTGCTTCCTTCTGCTGCCAGAGTGTTTCGCCATTACTTATATCTACACACGTTAATTGGCGATCGAGACAATAAACGAGCTTATTGCCCAGGATTTTCGGAACGAATTGCAGATTTGAAGGATCGTAATCCCAAGGGAGTTTCCATACAACTTTACCATCGGACGCATCGAGCAATGCAATAGATTCTTCTCCGATCGCAAACAAGTGCGTGCCGGCAAATACGACTCGTAGAGTCTTTTTTGCTGTCGCACCCCATATGATTCCACCTCCCCAGCTTGGGTAATGACAGGAGGCGTCGGCTTCTTCTTTCTCAGAAATGAATTTGTTGTAATCAGCGCCACCGATTTCGGTGCGTTTCGTCGTTGTTGTATAGGTTGTTGATCCTATACTGTAAGAACTCGACGTGGTTGTCTTTTTACCAATTGGCCATTCCTGTATCGCGTAGATTTTTTTGAATGGCATTTCTCCTACGCCAATTTTTCCGAGCTTGAGAGTGTAGTCGTACTTGCCACCATCAGGCCGGCATTGGAGTGCGTAAATATTTTCCTCGTCTGCAAAGTATAATCGTTTGGTCGCCTCATCGTAATTATTCTTAAGAGAAAAATTGGGTGTTAAGAAAGAGGGATCCACTTTTGTTTCAACACGCCAGAGTTGCTTACCACTTGCGAGGTCGTACGCAGCAAATCCATATGGATCGATATCGTAGCGGCTATCGATTTTCATGCTTGCCTGTCCACCAAACAATCCCTTCGGTGGTTCAAGGCCAACATTAAATTTCCGTTCGCCGAACTTAATAAACAACGTTTGATCGATAAGCATCGCTTCGCGTGGAATGCCTTTCAGCAGTTTCTCGCTGAACCACATTCTCTTTTTCGATGTCAAATCGTATGCAGCAATGCTTTCATCTCCGACGAGGAACATCTTATTTTCGACAATCATTGGTTTCATCGCCGGTGCCTGAGAAGGAGAAGATGTATAATCCGATACACGCACATAATCCTTAAACAGAATTTGTCCTGTCTTTGGATCGACGATGACAACACCGTCACCGGGTTCGTCTTTTGTGTCGGGATTGCGCAACAAGTAGGTAGACACTAATCCAAACACGAGATTCCCTTCGAATTCGTCTGTCGTATAATCGTAGCCAATGTTCTCATAGCCGAACATATCTAACGGTCCTGTCTGTGCATTCGTAAACAAGGTCTCTACTGTTTTCTTCATAAACTTAGCGGCCGATCGTTGCCAGTTGGGCGTGTAAAGCTTCGAGTTGAAAATCGCAGGTGTCCTATAATTTACTTTACCTGTCAGCGCGTTGACACTCATGACATGGACATTTGTTCCGTCGTCGGAATAGCCACTTCCTCTCGTATATGCGAGAATTAAATTGTCACCGTCTAACTTAAGGTAACGATGTGCATATCCTTCAAAATTTTTATCTTTTTCTGCTGTTTGCCACAGAACTTTTCCATCAATAAGGTCAATTGCAAACATTGCATCCGAGAGACCGGCAAAGAAAATATCTTTTGTACCTATTGTTCTAATATCATAGGTACGGAAATCACCCACATCGGCTTTAACTTCTGTGAGGTCACCGGTTTTATCGTTCACAAATACAATCTTTTCTTTTCCGAGCACGATACAGCCATGAGGAGTTTCAATGATGGTTCCAAAGTCGGTATCGTATTTCATCGGAACGCGTTTCAATTCCTTTCTATCCACTGCATCGACAACGGCTATCTGATCGTCAAGAAGAAATACAAGATACCGTTCGTCCGGTGAAGTATAAAAGTACTTGCGCGATTTTTCAATCAATTTGCCATTGATCTCATATTTTTCGGCGTCAAAAACTTGCTTGCCATCGGCAAATTGGAACAGACCCAGTTTATCATCATCCATGAATACGAGTAAAAGATTTTGTTTTTCAAGTTTTTTATAGTTCCACCCACCTTTTTTACTGACATCTCCATTATATGCGATTTTAGATCTCCATAATTCCTTACCGGTGGTAAGATCGATGCCGATGTGAATTTTGTCATATCGTACGACAAGCACATTACCGAGCCAATCAAGATCGCTGAATTCATCCTGGTCAACCTTGGGATATTCTTGTTCCCATAGTAATTTGGCAGTAAGTGCATCATAGCACTGAAGTCCTTTACTCGTGCCGATGAGAAACTTTTCACCGATGAGCTGATGTACGCCTTTCTTTTCCCATTTTTTTACTTGCAGCTCATAGACTTTTGCACCGGTCGCTGCATCGTAGAGCCACGAATATTCATAGTTTGAGAGGAAAAGAAATTTGCCATCCTGCAAAAAGCTGTAATCCTTAATTTGCTCGCCAAAATCAAGTTTCCATTTCGGCACCTGTGCAGGTACAAAGAAAGAGGGGACGAGCCCGCAAAGAAGAAGCCACAAAAGACGTGTTTTCATGAAGACCTCCAAATATGTGAAGGAGAAAGAAAAATCCTGCCCTGGGAGAGCAGAGTGATAACCGCCGGCAATATAATCAATTGCTATGCCGCTAATTAAAAGGAAAGAACCCTATAAACAAGCTAAATTATTATGAATTCAAATTATCATGTTCGCAGATAACGACAGAAAGAATAAAAACGAGTGTCGCTTAATAACGACAGAGAGCAACAGGGAGAGATGTCTTTTCTGCAGGTGAAAGGCCGAATGTAACGCGTCATGTATCAATAAAGACGCTTGTCATTGTCCCATATAATTATATTACAGATAATCTCGGTACTCTTTATAAAAAGGAATTGCAGGAAGAACTTGGTTGCACAGCTTTTTCCTGGCAGGGATTTCATCATGATAATTCGGGTGTGATGTTTTGGAATTCCAGAATCAATTTCAAAAATATAGAGCAAACCTTGGAGACATTTACAGTTATCCCTACCTGGCTCTTACGGAAGATGAATACAGAAACTGGTTTCAAGATGCAATAATACCGGTGAAATCATTCCCTTGCTCGAATGCAGAACAGTTGATCGATATCCAGCCCAACGGAGACGCAAACTTCTGTGTCGATACTCCTGACTATATGTTCGGCAAAATAAGGGAATCAACTTTGCAGGATCTTTGGAACAGCGCGCGCGCTGAGAAATTCCGGGAGTATCGACGCAAAAATCGATGAGGCGCATGCTATCGATGTGTCTCTAAGTATATGTCTGAAATTGTAAATTGATTCAGGATGCTGTTGCATTCAGATCGACGCATTATTTCCGTGACACTTTAGAAGAAGAGAATCAACAGAAAGCATGATCATGCAAAATGTTTCATTGTTGGTTCGATGCGATATGAATGTGTCAGTTTAGCGCTTGCCGAAAGAATTGCCGAGACAGAGCAGTACTTCGTTACCGAAAGATCAATTGCCCGTTCCACATCCTCCGGTTTGATACCGTCGCCGTAGAAAACATATTCAATGTGAATCTCTGTAAAAATTTTTGGATGTTCGTCCCGCTCGATCCCCTTGACATTGCACTCGTAACCAATCACTGGTGACTTTTTCTTTTTGAGGATGGGAATGACGTCCATCGACGTACATCCGGCAAGAGCCATCAGCAGAAGTTCTTTTGGTGTTGAGGCACTATCGCTGCCGCCGACTTCGGCTTTCGTATCCATTATCACCCAATGATTGGACCCGGCTTTAGCGGCAAACGTGTTGCCTTTCAGTTGTTTGAGGAAGATTTCTTTGATCATAGGGTGACCTTTTTAAACAGTGAGTGGTCAATTGTGCATGTAAAAAAATGATGCTTCCGTGAATCCTTCTCTTATAAGATGCAGATCAAAGAAAAAGGATTCAGATGAACATAAGGATTGAAAAATGCGTGTCTGTGAACCGAACGATTGTCTCGGCCGCTGCTTGTCATCCGAATTAAAATAATCTACAAGGCCGCGTGACAAAGTTGATGTATGAAGTCAATGGTTAGAAAGTGGCGGTTGTTCACTCAATTGGGTCTACACTGTCATCGAGATGTATTTCTGCGTCAATTTCTTCTATAGGAGTGATTGGTGTTCCGTCAGGAGAAATCAATGGCGCCTCTTCCAGTTTTCCTTGTTTCTTTTCTAACTGACGCTTCCGCTTTTCTTCCTGCTTTTTCTGGCGTGCGATTTCTTTCTTTCGTTTCTCAAATTTATATGAGGCAGAATTTTTTTCCACAACTGGTCTCCTCTAAGATACAAAATAATAGTATCCGCGCAGATTCCGCGCAGGTATTTTGTATAACGTAGTTATCTTTTTCTTTAAGTCAAAATAAAACCTTCCGAATGTTATCGCGTGTATGCTGATGCATTCGGAAGGATAAAGTTGGTGTTACGTCCCAGCTGAATAATCGTCGTTGTATTTCACTTGTTCTTTTGTGAGCTTATCAATCTTATAACCCATTGTTGCTAGTTTCACACCGGCAATTTCCTGATCTTGTGCTGCAGGAATATCATATACTTTGTTTTCTAGCCGCTTGCCCTTCCTATGACTTTCCACGAGCCGGAGTTGAGACATAAATTGATTCGCGAACGACATATCCATTACTTCCGACGGATGTCCTTCTGCTGCGGCAAGGTTGACGAGACGTCCTTTTGCAAGCAAAAAAACACGCTTGCCATTCTTCAATGTGTACTCCTCGTTGTCCTTCCGGACTTCGCGCTTACTCTTCGAGACTTTTTCTAGATCCGGAATGTTAATCTCGCAATCATAATGTCCCGTATTGCAAATGATCGCACCATCTTTCATCGATTTGAAATGCCGCTCAATGATAATATCTTTCACGCCGGTGGCGGTTACAAAAATGTCGCCAACTTTTGCGGCATCGTCCATTTTCATGACACGAAAACCTTCCAATGTGGCTTTCAATGCGGCGGTTGGTTTCACTTCTGTAACGATAACATTTGCGCCAAGTCCCTTGGCACGCAAAGCGACGCCTTTCCCGCAGTGACCGAAACCGGCGACAACGAAATTCTTTCCTGCCAACAAGACACTTGTTGCGCGGAGAATACCGTCAAGCGTCGATTGGCCTGTCCCGTACACATTGTCAAAGTCCCATTTTGTTTCGGCATCGTTCACAGCGATCACCGGATATTGAAGCGCACCGTCATTTGCCATCGAACGGAGGCGATGCACACCTGTGGTTGTTTCTTCTGTTCCGCCGATGACGATTGGAATTAATTCCTGATGTTTGTTGTGTACGGTGAAAATGAGATCTGCGCCATCATCGAGAGTGAGCTGCGGTTTGAATTTGAGCGTCTCTTCAATGCACCAGTAAAATTCTTTCACGTTCATTCCGTGCCAGGCAAAGATGCTGATACCCTCGGCAGCGAGCGCTGCGGCTACATCGTCCTGTGTGGAAAGGGGATTACATCCGCTCCAACTGACTTGAGCTCCAGCTGCAGCAAATGTTTTCACGAGCACAGCTGTTTCTTTTGTCACATGCAGGCATCCGGCAATTTTGTAGCCCTTGAATGGTTTTGTCTTGCTGTATTTTTCCATCAGAGCCATCAGTACTGGCATGCGGGATTCCGCCCACTCGATGCGGAGTTTGCCGGCTTTCGCCAGCGAAAGATCTCTCACTTTATACTTATTTTTTTTCTCGTTCATAGTTTTTCAAGAAGTTCAATTGTTCATTCATTAATTAGTTAATTGGTTCATCTGTTCAATATCGCTCAGCAATTCTACCTTGCTGCTTTCTGCAAGGTTTTCACTAAATCCAAATTTTCCCAAGTGAAATCCTTTTCAGTACGGCCGAAGTGACCGTATGCTGCTGTTTGACGATAAATAGGCCGGCGCAGGTTGAGCCGTTTAATGATACCGCGCGGCGTCAGATCGATTTCTTTCATCACGAAATCCGAGAGCTGCGCATCGGGAATTATGCCAGTACCGAACGTGTTGATCTGGATAGATACTGGTTCCGAGACGCCAATAGCATAGGCAACCTGAATTTGACATTCAGTGGCAAGTTTTGCTGCGACAATATTCTTAGCAATATGCCGTGCTGCATACGCCGCACTGCGGTCAACTTTCGTTGGATCTTTGCCGGAGAATGCACCGCCGCCATGTGGAGCGCGTCCACCGTATGTATCGACCACAATTTTTCGCCCGGTCAAGCCGCTGTCACCATGCGGTCCGCCGACTTCAAATCTGCCTGTAGGGTTAACAAAATAGCGCGTTTTATTATCAAGCATTCCCGATGGAATAACGTTACGGACGATCAATTCAATAACATCTTCTTTGATTTTCTTCTGCGTGACTTCCGGATCGTGCTGTGTAGAGACGACAATAGTATCAACACGGATCGGTTTTCCGTTATTATCATATTCAACGGTCACTTGAGATTTTGCGTCAGGACGAAGATACGGCATCATTGTCGGCTGTTTCTTTCGCACATTCGCCAAACGAAGTACAAGTTTATGCGCGTACATAATCGGTGCCGGCATCAGTTCTGGAGTTTCTGATGATGCATATCCGAACATCATCCCTTGGTCACCTGCACCGCCTGTATCAACACCTTGCGCAATATCAGGAGATTGGGAATGAATGGAAGAGAGGACTGAACACGAATCCGCATCGAATCCAACGCCTGCTTTCGTGTAGCCAATGTCGCGGATAACGTTGCGCACAATTTCCTGAACTTCGATATAACCTTTCGTGGTGATCTCGCCGCCGACGAGAACCATGCCGGTCGTTACAAATGTTTCGCATGCAACCCGCGATGTCTTGTCTTGTTCAAGCAGTGCATCAAGCACTGCATCTGAAATCTGATCGCAGACTTTATCAGGATGTCCTTCTGACACAGATTCCGATGTAAATAGGTTTCTCATTCTTTCTCCGTACATATTTGATTGTTTAGTATATTTTTTTATGCGAATCGATAAGTCAATTCAGGATCGCCGTGAACGGCAGGGGAATCAATAAAACTCTAACTCAGATGAATCGCCGATGTTAATTCGTTTGTAATTACCACGTACAATAGCATTGATACCGATTAAAGATTCTTCGAGAAGAGAGTTCACGACTGTCGCCCCCTCGCCGATTATAGAATTGCGAATGATGGAATTTTCTATGATCGCATTATCTGCGATCGTAGCATTCGGCCCAATAATTGCATTACTCACTTTTGCGTTCTCTGATATAAATACCGGTGGTCGAATCACGACACCTGTGATAGGCGATGGTACCGGCTGAAATCCGAGAAGATGCTGGTTTGTGGAAAGCAGAGTTTCCGGTTTGCCGCAATCAAACCATCCCTCCACGAGGAAGGTCTTCATCTGTTCGCCGCGCGCGATCATCATTTGAAGTGCATCGGTCAATTGAAACTCGTTCTTCGTGCGTGTGTTGCTTTTGATCATTTCTTTTAAACATTCCACCAAGAGTTGGGGCCGTGTAATATAATAGAGACCAACGATAGCGAGATTGCTTTTTGGATCCTCAGGTTTTTCCACCAAATGTACAATGTGTCCATCCGTCGTTTCAGCTACTCCAAACCTTCTCGGATCATCAACACTTTTAACACCGATTTGTGTCTGTTGGTTCGCAATCATCAATGTAAGGTCAACATCGAAAATCGTGTCGCCAAGGATGATCAGAATCGGATTGCTGGAAAACGTGTGCCGAGAGAGGTAGATGGCATGTCCTAAACCGAGGCGTTCTTCTTGTTCCACAAAATCAAATTTAATTTTGTAGTTTTTCAAAACATATTCTTTGATCATTTCACCGAGATACCCGACAATAATCGTGGCTTCATCAAAGCCAGCTTCGATAATTTTATCAAGAATGTGCCCGATGATCGGTTTCCCGGCAACATTGAGCAGTACTTTCGGCACGGAGTACGTGTGCGGACGCAGTCGGCTGCCAACACCTGCAACGGGAATGATCGCTCTCATAATCTGATTTCGTCTTTCGTTGAAAAAATTCATTTAAAAATACAGAAGAATTCTCTCACAAACAAACGCCATACTTCAGTCAATTGCACCACCGTGAACGCCATGTGAGAAAAGTAATGCCCAGTTTCTCTTACACCAGGAATACAGAATTGAAAAGGAGGCGCAGTACAAATCCATGCAAACAAGATTTTATTAAAATAAATTAAGCTGTCTATTGACAGTTTTATAAAACTTCCTTACAATTATTATAGTAAAGTAAAGTGTTACGCTTTGCTGTTTTACAAATAGTGGTTATCTTTGGTCACTCGGCAATATCTAACAGGAGGATACTTATCTTATGAGTATCAGTAAACTTGCAGGATCTATTACTGAATCGCCCACGCTCAAATTAAATGAAGCAGCGGCAAAGCTTCGTGAGAAAGGTGAAGCGGTTATTCATCTCGGAGCGGGTGAACCGAAGAATAAAGCGCCCATCAGCGCAATTCTGAGTGCTGCCGCAAAGCTCAATACAGGTGATATCAAATATACGCCAACGGACGGCATTGGTTCATTGAAGAAAGCTGTGGTCCGATACACAGAAGAGAATTATGACAGAATGGTCAGTCCAGATAATGTCATTATCTCTCAAGGAGCAAAGCAAGCGCTCTTCGCTCTGCTCTACACGCTTATCAATCCGCAAGATGAAGTAATTGTCTTAGCGCCGTATTGGGTGAGCTATCCGGAGATGATTCGCATGGTGTACGGTGTACCGGTCATTGTGAAACCGGATGACGGACGTTTCGTACCGGCAATGAATGATATTAAAGAAGCTGTCAGTTCATACACAAAGATGATTATCGTGAATAGTCCGAATAATCCTTCTGGTGTTATCTATCCGGAATCACTTATTGCTGAGTTGGTAGAGTTCTGTGAGAATAAGGGAATCTATTTAGTAATGGATGACATCTACCAGAAACTTGTTTTCGAGGGAAAAAAATCGCCTGTCGCATACAAATACACAAAGAAAGATATCGAATCCACAAAAGTTATTACCATCAATGGTATTTCAAAGTTGTACGGGATGACAGGCTTTCGTGTCGGTTGGGTTGTTGCCAGCAAAGAGATCGTTGAAGTGATGGCAAATGTTCAGGGACAAATTTCTTCCTGCACATCCATCTTGCTCCAAGCCGGTGCCGAAGGCGCATTGAATGGACTGCAGAGCGCAGTGGAGAGTTTGCGCCTGACACTCGAAAATAACCGCAACGTGATGATTCAAGAATTGAATTCATTCACCGGCATCAAGCTTATTCCACCGGATGGTACCTATTACTGTTTACCTGATTTTCGTGCTTACAGCAACGATTCTGTAGCGCTCTCGGACTTCCTGTTGAAAAAAGCGCTTGTGGTAACGGTACCGGGAAGAGAATTCGGTATGGAAGGTCACTTACGGATAAGTTATTCCACGACAGTGAAAGATGTGAAAACTGGTATCGAGCGTATTAAATGGGCGCTGGATCCAAGTTCACCTAATGAAATTTATATTGGCGAACGTAAACTTGTGCGAGATTGGCTATGAACAATATCTTGAATATCAAAACTCCCGCTGAAAACGAAGCGTCAGCACTCAAAGGCGATTATGGATTGGACAATCTTGGTCTTAGCAATCTCCGGAAGGTGTATTGGAATTTAACCACGGAAGCACTCTATGAAGAGATCGTGTTTCGCCAGGAAGCGAAGATATCCCATCTTGGTCCTATCGTCGCGAATACAGGCAAACATACAGCTCGATCGGCAAACGATAAGTTTGTCGTTAAGGAAGCGAGCACGGAAGAAAATGTTTGGTGGGGTGAGTATAACCGGCCCTTTAGCACGGACAAGTTCAACGGTCTTGTAAATCGCATGCAGGGATTTTTGCAAGGACGCGATGTATTCGTGCAGGATTGTTATGCTGGCGCTGATCCAAATTATAAGATGCCGATCCGTATTGTAACAGAGTTAGCCTGGCATTCGATGTTTGCCCGCAATATGTTCATCCTGCCGCAGACAGCGGAAGAGTATAAGCGTCACGTGCCGGAATTTACTGTGTTGGCGCTTCCTTCGTTCAAAGGCATATCAACAATAGACGGCACTCCGACTGAAACTATGATTGTGCTGAACTTTGAACAAAAGCTTTGCATCATCGGCAATACCGCGTATGCAGGTGAAATTAAAAAATCGGTTTTCACGATTCTCAACTACTTGCTGCCGCTTCAAGGTGTTATGACGATGCACTCTTCTGCGAATGTCGGAACAAATAACGATTCGGCAATTTTCTTCGGACTCTCCGGCACGGGCAAGACAACACTTTCGGCTGATCCGAAACGCGGTCTCATCGGCGATGACGAACACGGATGGAGCGATGAAGGAGTTTTCAATATTGAAGGCGGCTGTTACGCGAAAGTCATTCGTCTCTCACCGTCGGCAGAACCTCAAATTTATGCGACGACGCGGCGGTTCGGTACGATTTTAGAAAATGTTGTATACGATCCGGTCACACGCTATATCGATCTCGATGATGAGTCGATTACCGAGAACACCCGTGCATCGTATCCACTGGATTATATTGATAATGCAATTCCGGAAAAGATGGCAGGTCATCCGAAGAATATTGTTTTCTTAACCTGCGATGCTTCCGGTGTATTGCCGCCGATTGCAAAATTATCACCCGAGCAAGCGATGTATCAATTTATTTCCGGCTATACATCTAAAATTGCAGGGACAGAAGTTGGGCTCGGCAAAGAGCCGGAGATGACATTCAGCACGTGCTTCGGCGCGCCGTTCATGGTACATCAGCCGTCGTTTTATGCCGATCTGTTGAAGAGAAAAATATTGAAGTATGGCGTTCATTGCTGGCTGTTGAATACCGGCTGGATAGGCGGACCGTTTGGTATTGGCAAGCGAATCAGCATCAAGTACACGCGTTCAATGCTCAATGCGGCGCTCGATGGCTCACTGTTGAATGTGAAGTACCGCAAGGATTTTGTGTTTGGTTTTGATGTGCCGCTCTCGTGCCCGGATGTTCCGGAAGGCATCTTAAACCCCGCGGACTCCTGGCCGAGCAAAAAAGCGCATGAAGATAAGTATAAGAGTCTTGCAACGCGGTTCATAGAAAACTTCAAGAAGTTTGAAGTGAACTGTCCACCGGAAGTGATCAAGGCGGGACCGAAGATTTAAAGCGACCATGACAAACAAGGCAGCCTTCGGAAGGCCACTGAGTTTATCTGAGAGAATCTTCCGAAGAGCTGGAAGCCTGAGAATGTAATACGTGAAACGTATTTCCCTTTTTAATACATTCCGAAGGTAACCAAAAAGCCGCTCCGTCATTCGACAAAGCGGCTTTTTTATTGGAAAGAAATCCAGTGTCTGCCAATGCTACAATAAAGACAGATGGTACAATTTTTTAGTCGATCATCATTTCCTTGCGCCAAGTTGGCGGTCAGCCATTATCAAGCTTACAGACGAATCGCCGATCATCTCTAACATATTAATAATGTCGGCTGCGTTCTTTTCTTCTTCCACTTGTTCATTGATGAACCATTGTAGAAAACTCTGCGCAGCGTAATCTTTTTCCTTCACCGCTAATTCGTACAGCTTGTTGATGAGCGATGTGACTTTTTGTTCATGCTCAAGAACTTGTTTAAAAACCTCTACAGGTGTTTTAAATTTTGTCGCTGGCTGTGCAAGAGCTTTCAGCGTGACGACGCCGTTGCGGTCAAACACATACTTATAAAATTTCATCGCATGCCCGGTTTCCTCTTGGTATTGCACACGCATCCAATTCGCGAAGCCGGAGAGATTCTGTGATTCGAAATGTGCCGACATGGAAAGGTACAGATATGCAGAAAATAGTTCGAAGTTAATTTGCTCATTAAGAGCGTCTTGTAAAGATTTGCTGATCATATAGTCTCCTATTTAATTGGTTGTGATATCCTATGAACGATCATGAAATGTTTTTGGTTCCAAGTCCCGTTCATCTCATTTGGAAAATCTCATTGTAATCTTGGTAAATCAGAAGTATATTTTATCAGGTTAAAACTATAAAGCCAATAGTAGAAGGAAAGAATGCCAACATACGAGTATCGTTGTAAATCTTGTGGTCACGAATTTGAAGAATTTCAAACTATGTCATCAGATCCGTTGATAATGTGCCCGAAATGCGCTAAACCGACCCTCAAACGATTGATATCGAGCGGCGTCGGTCTTATATTTAAAGGAAGCGGGTTTTATTTGACGGATTATAAGAAGTCCAATACATCCTCGAGTTCTAGCACGAAATCGGAATCGAAACCTGACTCCAAGCCTGAATCCACATCCGAGTCCAAGTCTGACTCAACATCAAAACCGGAGTCAACATCTAAACCCGAGTCAAAATCTTCTCCCGATTCATCTTCTTCGACAGACAAAAAAAAATAACCGAAGCTACAACTATCAACCTGAATATTCTCAGTAAAATTGTATGACTGCAGGTAATATGTAAGTGTAGTTATACCAAGGTAGGCGATTTTATGATTGGAGAAAACAAAATGATCTATGTTAAAGTATAAGGTATTCTTGCAGCAATCGGCACGACTAGTTCTTTTATTCCACAAGCATACAAGGTTTTCAAGACAAAAAAGACGGAAGATCTCTCTTTAGGAATATTTCTCCTTTTTTGCGGTGGCACTGTTCTCTGGATTATTTATGGTGCCATGATAAAATCTTTCCCGGTGTTGCTGGCCAATAGTGTCACATTTGTTCTTGCCTTTTATATTCTCATGATGAAAATCAAACATAGATAGATCCAAGAGAGATTGAAGTTGAGGTCGATGGATAGAATTCAATGTTCTCCCGGGAAAATATTGTTCCATCGAGGACTGCCTCGCCCGAGGTATTTTTAAACCTTCAAAGTGATCTGACAACTCTATAGTACCAATACAAACCAGGAGATAGAAGCGTGGGAATACTTTGTTTATTGTTACTTCCCGCTGACATCAAAACCAGCTCGTTGAAGTATACGCGCAGCTTCGTGAGAGACATTGTGATTTTCAAACGAGAGACGGAATGTCCCGCCGCGTCCTTCCCGTACTTTGAGCAGTTCCATATCTTTTATATTAATTTTCCGTTTTGCCAAGGATGAAGTCAAGCGTGCAAGCTCGCCGGGTTTGTCTTCAACGAAGATAGACAAGTCAACAAGCGGCGACATAAATCCTTTCATCGATTGAGGAATGTGTAGTCGCAGGTTGCGTGATGTTTTAAATTCCGTCGAGAGGCGCGAAGGATTGGATTTCACATCTGCCGCCATCTTTTCTAATTGATTGATGAAAAGCCGAAGTGCCTTACCGATTTCTTTTTGGTTGCCGGAGAGAATATCCTTCCACATGAGAAATCTACTTGATGCGATACGCGTCATATCACGGAAACCGCCGGCAGCAAGTGAGAGATGAGCCGGTGAGTCCGGATGTCGTTTACCGACGGTGTTCATCAGCGCGACCGCGGCAAGCTGCGGAAGATGACTAACGGCAGCGATAATGCTGTCGTGCGTCGCAGGATCAATGGTGAAGATGCGTGCATCAAGTGAAGTGAAAAATTTTGCAATAATTCGAAGCGATTTTTTGTTCGTCGTACGCGTTGGGGTGAGGATATAAATTGCGTTCTGAAATAATAAAGGATGCGCCGCATCGATGCCGGAGAACTCTGAACCTGCCATTGGGTGTCCACCGACAAAGTTGCCGTTGGGAAAAAGTTTTTGGGCTTTTTCAACTATTGCCCGTTTTACACTTCCGGTATCAGTCACGATCGTGTGAGGTGCTGTGTTCTTAGCAACGAGAGGCAGAAGTTTTGTAATTGCGAAAACTGGAGCGGCGATAATCACGAGGTCAGCAGAGCATACAGCCCGCTCCACCGAATGTTCGGCAATGTCAATGACATTCCGTTGTAACGCACGTTTGAGAATTTTCGGTTTATCGACGCCAATAATATGAACAGAAGGGAAGCGGTGCTTTATTGCAAGTGCGAGTGATCCGCCAATGAGTCCGACACCTATGATGGTGACGCGCTTAAATGAAAGCGGCTGTTGTTCTGCCGATGTTGCGTTCATGCGATGTTGCGGTTTATGGCTTGAGCAATCAAACGGATTTCTTTCATCATTTGTATAAACTGATCCGGATAGAGCGATTGCGGTCCATCCGATAGTGCATGAGCAGGATTATGATGTACTTCTACCATAATGCCGTCCGCACCGGCGGCAACAGCAGCGCGTGCCATTGGAATCACTTTGTCACGAATGCCAACACCATGCGATGGATCGGCGATAATGGGCAGATGGCTTTTCTTTTTTACGACCGGAATAGAACTTATGTCCATCGTATTGCGCGTAGCAGTCTCGAATGTGCGGATGCCTCGTTCGCAGAGAATAACCTTTTCATTGCCCCCAGCAAGAATATATTCTGCGGACATCAGCCATTCTTCAATAGTTGCAGCAGGACCGCGTTTGAGCATGACCGGTTTTGATGCTTTGCCGAGATCTTTCAAAAACATGTAATTTTGCATGTTTCGTGCGCCAATCTGTAAAATGTCCGCGTACTTTTCCACGAGGTCAATCTGGCTCTTGTCCATCACTTCCGTAATAACTTTCAGGTTGTATTCATTTGCCGCTGCGCGCATGAGTTTTAATCCATCTTCACCAAGTCCCTGGAAGGAATAAGGTGATGTACGTGGTTTAAACGCGCCGCCGCGCAATATTTTTGCACCGGCATCCTTAACATATTTTGCAATTGTGAAAACCTGTTCCTCGGTCTCAACCGCACATGGTCCTGCCATGACAATAACTTCCGGCCCGCCGATTTTCACGCCGCCAATATCGAATACGGATCCTTCGCGTTTGAATGCATGGCTGGCAAGTTTAAACGGTTCGGTAACGCGTACGACTTCCGCAACGCCCTCCAGCAGTTCGATCTGCCTGTGGTCGAACTCCGGGTGAACGCCAATGGCGCCTAAGACTGTATGTTGTACGCCCGTAGAACGATGGACATCGAATCCGTGATCGTGCAGAATGCGGATGATTTCTTCAATTTGTTTTTCAGTGGTACCTGTTTCTAAAACGACAATCATAGTTTTACTGCTTCGTTAATTGGTGATTGGTTGATTAGTCAAATTGTCATGAGCCGTTTGTCGCTGCTATTCGTATCTATCTAATTTAAAGTTCTCTCCAAGATACAATTTCTTTGCTTCAGGATCGTTGGCAAGATATTCCGCCGTGCCGGATTTCAAAATTTTTCCTTCAAACAATAAATATGAACGGTCCGTTATGGAAAGTGTTTCATGCACGTTATGATCTGTTATGAGTACGCCGATATTCTTATTTTTCAATTTGATGACGATCTGCATTATATCTTCCACGGCAATGGGATCGATGCCGGCAAAAGGTTCATCCAATAAAATAAATTTTGGGTCAAGTGCCAATGCGCGGGCAATTTCTGTTCTACGACGTTCACCGCCGGAGAGCATATAACCTTTGCTTGCCTCGATAAGCGTAAGTCCGAATTCTTCCATCAACCGATGACACTTCTCTTCCTGCGCTTCGCGCGTAAGCGATGTGGTTTGCAGAATCGCCATAAGATTATCCCGAACTGATAATCGTCGAAATACGGATGCCTCTTGTGGTAAATAACTAATGCCATTACGCGCCCGTTTATACATCGGCATCTTGGTAATCTCGGTATCATCCATAAACACTCTGCCGGCGTTCGGCCGAACCATTCCGACTATCATATAGAATGTTGTTGTCTTACCTGCACCGTTTGGCCCAAGTAATCCGACAATTTCTCCTTGCTTCACTTGTATGCTGACTTCATCCACCACCGTGCGTTTTTTGTACCGTTTCACCAATCCGTCTGAGCGAAGAATGATTTGAGGAATTGTTGGTGCAGTCACGATAGGTGTTATCGATTGTGGAACTTCAATGACTGAGACTCGGCGCACCCGCTTTTCAATGAGTTTTGCTGCCCGGAGCTTCGTTGTCTGTGATTTGCGGCGCACAACGATTTTTCTTTTTACCGATGCGGCGGATCGCTTTGTTCGTGAAATAGGTTTATGAATCTGTTTTGCCATGTTATTCGCTTATAATGTGTACGCCTTGTCGAATTGGACGATTTTCATACCACCGAAAGCCGTCAAGATTGTAATCCTGTTCGTGCTTACCAAGCATTTTCTCGGGAAAATATTGTCCCTGCACGCCGCCTACAATTTTTATACGATCCACAGCTCCTGTAACAAAATCGATGAAGATACGGTCGCCGCTTGATTTGTTGGCGCCGTTCGGTTCTTTGTTGTCAAATAAATAATAGAGACTCGTTGCATTCTTCTGCACATCTACCTGTTCCAATTTATTTGCCCGGAAGTACATTGTCAACTCCCTGCCTGTTAATTGATTGAAACGGTTGGGCAGTGCTGTATCCACGCGGGAGATTGCCATCGCCCGGTTTTTAACCCACATGCTTTTGATTCGTTTGTCTTCCATCCTGACACGAATGGAGTCGCCGGTGATTTGATTCTCGCCGCTCCAAATGATAGGATGTGTTTGAAGTGCGATGAAGTCGTTTTTCACGAAGTATGTTGCTTTGCCGCATCGTGCAGACATGTCTCCTTTCACTAAGCGTACACTATCAATTGCAATAAAGCGTTCTGCAGTGTCTTGAACGGATTGCATCTCGCGGCTCACGACAACCATTGTGTCGATGATGCCGCCGGCGGATGTGTCTATCTTCATGAGACGAGGCTGCTTCAATACGAGCGTGAATTTTTTCTGCTCGATGTGAATTAATGAATCGCCATAGATATTGACACCGTTTGTATTCTCGAAAACATGCACAGTACCAGTAGCGACGGACCGGGTCTCTGCCTCAAAATAATTCATCTCACTGCATGTGATTATTGTGGAAGTGTCCACTAGTACGACGTCACCGATAAAATGGGAACGCTTCTCATCCACAAAATATTCTCCGTTCCGTGCCGTTAAAGATGTCTTGCCGCGGTTCAGTTGCACACCGTTTTTTCCTTCCATCATCCTGCGTTCGGCATAGTACACGCCTTCTTTCGAGCGGATGGTAACGCTGTCTCGGATGACTTTCACATTTCCGTACAATTCAATTATATTTTGTTTCATAAAACGAAGCGCCCTGTCACACCAGACATTCACTAATCCGCCTTCCGATGCAATTTGGTCAAAATGAACCCTGCCAATTAATTCGCGGACATCTTCACCTTTGATTGTCCTTCCTTTTAGCGTGTCAGCAGAACGAAGCTCGATGATTTTACTCTGCTGAGCCGGCACAGGATATGCCAGGCAAACAATGGTGATGGCAGAATATAAAAGATGGAGCCGCATAAAAATTATTCCGCCTGCGTTTGCCCGGTGACACGGAAGACACGGTAATGTTTCAAACTTTGGTCCGATTCAAATCCGTGTCCCTGCATTTTTTCTTTCGCCGTTTTGATTTGTACATATTCCGGCGTATAAATGAGCTGGCGCTGATTATCCCAAAATAATTGTTCGGTTGTCATACGTGATGAGTCGCTGGACACAACAACTACATTCTTGCGTGCTTCTAGGTTGTTGGTTGTCTCGTCCACGCTTCCTTCGTCACTCGTAAGAACGGAGGTTTGTTTACCTTCGCGATTGAAGAAGCGCACTTTCACGCCTTGGCTCATTTGTGTTTGCCGGCTCACATCAGATACTCGAATATATCCGGCATCGATGATGGCGCTGATGCGGCCCGAATCTGATACAACGATAGTGCTGTTCCAGCTTTCTTGTTGCGGGAGTGTTCGGCTATCAACTGTTGAAATAACGGAAGGCAGAGTTTTTTCTTCACAACCCAAAAATGAAACTGCGACAGCACAGTACATCCAGATACAGAATGATTTCATGCTCCGGACTCTCCACCTAATCCTGCTTCAACTAAATCATGAAGATGCAATACGCCAATAGGATGCTGACCGTCGTCCACGACAACCAGCTGTGTGATCTTGAACGTCTCCATTACTTTGAGCGCCTGAACGGCAAGAATATTCTGGTGGATTGTTTTAGGATTCTGCGTCATCACTTGGCGGGCAGTAAGATTTGTGATGTTCGTGGTTCTCTGAAGCAGACGTCGAAGATCGCCGTCGGTGAGGATACCGCAGAGAACGCCTGCGTTATCAACCACACACGTGGCACCCAATCGTTTGGAACTGATTTCAATAATAGCATCGGAAAGGGAAACGCTTTCTTTAACGACCGGTACATTTGCACCGGTAATCATCATCATTTCAACTTTTAAGAGCAGTCGTTTACCAAGATTGCCGCCCGGATGGAGCATTGCAAAATCTTCTTGCGTGAAATTACGCTTTTGCAGAAGCGTAATTGCAAGCGCATCGCCCATGACTAATGCGGCTGTGGTAGAAGAAGTTGGTGCGAGATCATACGGGCACGCTTCCTCTTTGACGCTCGCGTCGAGAACGATGTCGCATTGTTTGCTGAGCGGTGAGGTGACATTGCCTGTGATCGCAATAATCTTCACACCAAGTTGATGAAAGCTCTGGAGAAGCTGCCACAGATCTGCCGTATCGCCGCTTTTAGAAATGAAGATCACTACGTCGTTCGGTGTCACCATTCCCAAATCGCCATGCAGAGCATCGGATGGGTGCATAAAGGCAGATGGTGTACCGGTCGAGCTCATCGTCGCGGCAATTTTCCGAGCGATGATTCCGGATTTTCCTATCCCTGTCAAGACGACGCGTCCCTTGGCGTTGAATATGAGGTCTACCGCTGAGGCAAAGTTTCCATTGATGCGCGATTCGAGTGCTGCAACTGCTTCAGCCTCTACGCGAACAATTTCTTTTCCCTTTTCTATTGCGGCATGTGCGTTCATAGGGTTCTCTCGTTACCTCTGATTCTTTAAAATCAATTCGATGACTTCGCGCACTGCACCATGACCGCCACCGTGCGTGCAGACATACTGCACGTGCTTCTTCACAACAGGCATTGCATCTGCCGGCGCAGCAGAAAATCCCGCGCGCTTCAATACGGCAAGATCAAACTCGTCATCACCGATATAAGCGATGCTTGCATCGGTAAGATCAAATTTCTTTTTGATCGATTCGTATGCCTCTAGTTTATTATCGAGATTCTGATAGACTTCTGTAATTTCTAAATCGTGTGCGCGTTTCTCGACAATCTTTGACGTTCGCCCTGTGATGATGCCGACCTTTATTCCTGCCTGATGCAGTTTCCTTATTCCATATCCATCTTGAATATTAAATTTTTTGAACTCATCTCCGGAATTGGAGTAATAAATTCCACCGTCTGTCATCACGCCATCCACGTCAAGGAGAAGGAGTTTAATGTTTTGCAAAAAGTATCTTAAGGTTCGTTTTCGCGGCATTGCTATCGATTCAATATCTTTTCACAACTTCATCAATCGCTTTTACCTGCTTCACCAATTCTTCAAGCATATCTAATTTCAACTGGCTGGCAGCGTCGCTGTACGCTTCTGCCGGATTCGGATGTGTCTCGATGAAGAGCGCATCGCAACCAGCGGCAACGCCGGCGCGGGCGATGGGGAAAATGAATTCGGGTTGACCGCCGCTCTGATTCATTGCGCCTCCCGGTAACTGCACAGAGTGCGTCACATCTAACACGACGGGGTATCCGGATTTTCGCATGATCGGCAACGATCGTATATCCACAACAAGATTATGATAGCCGAACGTTGTTCCACGTTCCGTAAGCAGAATTTTATTGTTGCCGGTGGCGGCAACTTTTTCTGCGGCTAAGTGCATATCCTCCGGCGCAACAAATTGCCCTTTCTTGATATTCACAACCCTCCCTGTTCCTCCAGCAGCTTCAAGTAATTCCGTTTGCCGGCAGAGGAAAGCAGGAATCTGTAAAACATCTGCAACCTCGGCCGCTCTCGTTGCTTCGGCAGGGGAATGAATGTCGGTGAGGATTGGCACACCAAACTCGCGTTTTACTTCCGCAAGAATTTGCAGCGCTTTCTCATCGCCAATCGATGCAAAGGAATTGCCGCTCGTACGGTTTGCTTTTCTGTAAGAAGACTTGAATATAAACGGTATCTGATAGCGATCTGCAATGGATCGAATAATTTTTGCCGTTTGAAGAATCATCTCGCGGTTTTCGACGACACACGGTCCGGCGATCATGACCAATGGATGATTGCCGCCGATGTGAATCGCACCGATCGCTATTGCTTTCGTCTCAGGGATATTCATAGCACTCAAACTCGTTTGTTAAAAAACATACGAAAAAATGGCTGAACAATCAAAGAACCCAATACTGCTCAATTCCTTGCATCTACCGGGTTATTCCATTATTTTCTTTTGTGCTTACTTTAATTGCCGACTTGTTCGCTGTAGTCCTGCCAGGATGCAGCAAGAGACGAAGATTTTTATATTATTTTCTTCGCATTGCCGGCAGGTGATGAAATAAAATGAAACTCCGCGCATACGCAAAAATTAACATCGGGCTTAATGTTCTCGGGAAGAGATCGGATGGTTATCACGATCTGGAAACAATTTTTCACGAGATCGATTGCTTTGATGAAATTGAATTGGAACAGCACTCCAAGGTTGCGATGACCGCAGATTCCATCCTTGTTCCTATTGACGGATCAAATCTCTGCCTGAGCGCCGCAACTCTCCTGCAAAAAGAAAAACATGTTCGACAGGGAGTGATGATTCATTTGAAAAAAAATATTCCTGTTGGTGCTGGGCTCGGCGGCGGCAGCAGCGATGCGGCGGCAGTGCTTTGCGGTTTAAATAATTTTTGGGAATTAAAATTGTCGAATAATCAATTGCGTGCGCTTGCAGTGCGGATCGGTTCAGATGTCCCATTTTTCATCGATGGTGGAACTGCGTATGCAACGGGACGCGGAGAAATTTTAGAGCCATTTTCTCTTACGTTGCCATTTTGGATTGCTGTTGTGACACCTCTGATTCATATTTCTACGCGTTGGGCTTATACTCACCTTGTATTGAAGGGTAACGGAAAAGCAAGCGGATTGCAGGCTAAACTTCTGAAGCAGATATCCAATCCTAAAAAATTGGCATCAGTTGTTCAAAATGATTTCGAGCCGCCGGTGTTTCAAACATATCCAGAACTCAATCGCATCAAAGAGAAGTTGAACGAGATGGGTGCTGTGTTCTCATTGATGAGCGGCAGTGGTTCATCCATATATGGTTTTTTTGAAAACGATAAGAAAGCGCTCGCGGCGCTCTCATCGTTCCCGAAAAATTATCAAACTTCGATTACAGCACCTTCATTCAAACCGCTCCACCAACCCGAAACCAAATAAATTTTGAAATTCATTATCCGTATTTTTTTCATTATTGTCGTTGTACTGTTTGATGCAGCACTCGTCTCTGCGCAGCATACCGAAGGAACAACATCACCTCTTGTGCCCCAGAGGTCTGAAACTCATGTGGATTCAACGAACTCTGGCATCATCTCAATGCAGCAGAAACATTCTTCCATGGTCGACACGCTAAAGAAGGGGATCGATACAGCATCACTCGCGCATGCCGATTCTACAGTCATAGATTCAGTTCGAATTCGGTTTCTTCCTGGAATGGGACAGATCATCGACGAAGTTGATACAACAAGTGTGCTGCATCAAAAACAACTCTTGTGGAGCGATGCAAAATATACTGGAGACGTGCTGTGGAAGCTTCCCGGATTTTTCTATCGCGATTTGGGTGAAGCGGGCAAGTGGGGAGAACTGAACGCGTTTGGTGTTGACGGACGCGGTATTGGAATTTTCCTGGATGGGCGCCCGATGAACGATCCGGTGACCGGCACGTATAATCTTTCAGACCTCCCATTGGAATTTATCGATCACACGGAAATTCTTTCAGGCTCAACATCGATGTTGGCATCCGGCGGAGACGGCACGGCGTTGAATTTTGTTTCACGTTCGTACAACAGTTACCGTCCGCTGACAAAACTTCGATTTGTTCAGGATCCGAAGGGGACTATTCTCACCGATGGCCTTTTTACACAGAACGTTGTCCGCGGTTTAAATTTGATGATTGGTTTTCAACGCACGACAACGATGGGGCGGTATGCAAACGCGGATTTGGATGCATGGAATGTCCGCACGCGGTTACGCTATAATTTCTCCGATCGCTTGAATATTGCACTTACTGATTTCTACACGAAAGCCGGTAACGGACTTAATGGCGGAGTAGATCCGTTAAGATCGACGACACTCTTTGATGAGACAAGTGCCAGAGTGTTCAATCAACGTGCACGGGATGATCGCTCGCGCCGCGATGTAACGTTTTCGGCAATCGCGCGCATATTCTCAGATTCTTCTTCCACCACGCAGGCAAGTGTCTATTACAGCACATTGGAACGCGAATATTGGAATCCGTCAATCTCCATTGATGATTCGACCAGCGCTTCGTTCTGGGGAATTCGTTTTGAGCAGCAACTTTCGTTTGATCCTGTGCGGCTGACAGTTGGCGGAAATTTTGAACGACGGCAGAGCGATTCCACGCGAACACTTCCAGGGCATATCGAATCTGAACAATCTCTGTTTGCACAAGCGGAACTACGGTTGAACCATGTTTTCGTACCGTCGGTGTCTTTACGCTCAACTTCACTAGATGGCGAAAGTAATTTTAGCTCTGGTGTCGGAGCGAAATCTTTGCTTACAGATTGGCTGACGCTCTTTGTCGATGCATCGTGGTATAACAGATTCCCAACTATACAGGAACGGTACTGGAGAGACTCAATAGTTGTTCGTACAGGTGAAATCCTGAAAGAGCAGCACGCGTTTATTCAAGGCGGCGTCACTATAAGTGCCGGCTCGAATTTTCAATTGAATCTTACCGGTTTCCAGCGAACGGTGAAGAACGCGATTGTTTTTCAACCAGCAGTAACGATAAACGATTCTTCAGCCATGAGCATTTCGAATATAAATGAAGTCAGATCGTCGGGACTCAACGGCAGGGTCGTGTTTTGCTGGCATCATTTTGAAGTGCTCGGTGTGATGACGTTGACGCGCTATACGCAAGGGGAAGTCTTGGTGACGCTGACGCCGGACGTTGTTCTTGCCGGTGAAGTAAGTTATCGCGATACATTTTTCAAAGAAAAACTTGATGCGAAGTTCGGCATGCGGTCGCGCTTCTATAATCGTCAACAAGGCATGCAGTTTGACCCGCAAACACTTTCGTATGTTCAATATAGAACCGATTTGCTTGGCAGGTCAACAACACTCGACCTGTTTATGATTCTCAAGCTTGGCGATGCGCATATTTCTCTTTCGTGGAATAACATTCTGAATGCCGGATATATGCTTGCGCCAATATATCCGATGCCGGGAAGAAATGTTCGGCTGGGAGTCAATTGGGTCTTTATGGATTAAAGAAGGAAGAAATGAGACACGTCTTGTGTCATTCAACTGATAAATGGCATCTATATCAATCTTAATTTAAAATTTCCACTCTTCATTGACTCAACAACTCTGCTTCGTCGCTTACCTTGCTTTCCCCTTCACTTTTCCGTAATTTTCTTCAAGAAACAAATTTATCAGCCACAATTATAGTATCCTTATTCCATGATGTTACTCATCAGCATTTTTGGAGGGTATCTTTTTGGTTCCATCCCAACGGCGTATCTTATAGTTCGCCGAAGGGCTGGTATTGATATCCGCAAAACCGGCAGTGGAAATGTCGGCGCTTTCAATTCGTACGATGTAACACAATCGAAACGAATCGGCATCATCGTCGGTGTACTAGATGGAGTAAAAGGATTTCTCGTGGCATTGACAGTCGGGCAGATTCTTGGCGGCTCATTTTGGAACCAGTCTGCGGCGTTGTGCGGTGCGCTGATCGGCCATAATTATCCCGTGTGGCTTCGGTTCCGAGGCGGAAGAGGTTTAGCACCGGCGGCAGGCGGAATGTTTGCGATTGGTATCAGTTATACGATTGTTTGGTGCGCAACGTGGGCTATTGCATTTGGTCGTGTAAAAGATATCTTGAAAGCGAATATTGCAGCCATTATTCTTGCCCCAATTATTCTGTTAATAATTCCATCCATGTGGATTGAGGCTGTGATGGTACGCAATATTTCTGCAACTGATTACCGGATATTTTCATTTATCATGAGTGGCATCCATTTATTGAGTCATTGGCGGCCGATGAAAGAAATAATTCAACACAAATATACTGTGACCTGATTTTTGTTTTCTCAATTTCGAGGTTTGCTATGAATAATCCTTTCATTCGTTTCTTTATCATCTCGATAGTTTTATTGCTTATAGGTTTTGGCATTGGATACTTCGTCAAACCTTCCGGTGTCCAACCGGCACGTGCCGCCGATACAGCTTTTGATCAGTCATTTCCTCAGACAGTAAATACTCAGGATAAAGCCGGGCAGGATGACGATCAAATCCATGCATCAAGGCAAAATGCAATAACACGGGCAGTGGCAAAAGTTAGTCCAGCCGTTGTCGGTATCAATGTTATTGCCGTAAAGCAAGTAACAGTCCGCGATCCATTCTCAGGATTTTTCAACGATCCTTTTTTTAAACCCTTCTTTGGGGATCGTACCTATAATCAAACAGTGAAAGAACTTGGCTCCGGATTTATCATTTCGCCGGATGGTTACATCGTCACAAACGATCACGTCGCGGGTGATGCCACGGAAATCACAATTACATTATCCGGGGGTAAGCAGATGAAAGCAAGTGTCGTCGGTTCCGATCCGGCAACTGACATCTGTCTCTTGAAAGTCGACGGAAAAGATCTTCCGTACGTTACAATCGGCAATTCAGATGAAGTGATGATTGGTGAATGGACGATTGCGTTTGGCAATCCCTTTGGCTTATTTGAAATTAACGATAAGCCGACCGTGACGGTGGGTGTTATCAGCGCGACAGGTATGAAGTTAGGACAACTGGAAAATCGGTATTATCGCGATATGATTGAAACGGATGCAGCGATTAACGGCGGCAACAGCGGCGGACCGCTCGTGAATAGCTATGGAGAGGTCATTGGAATGAATACGCTCATTTTTACAGCAGGACAAACCAGTACGTACATCGGGTACGGTTTTGCCATTCCTATAAACAAAGTTAAAAAGATTGTCACTGATTTAAAAAAGAAGGGAAAAATTTCGCGCGACATCACTGCTGGATTTGACGTTCAGCCTGTGGATGCACGCATTGCCCAATATCTTGGTATGAAACAACCACAAGGCGTTATCGTGAGCGACATCGCTGCCGGTGGGCCGGCTGTCGCTGCTGGATTAAAAATCGGCGACGTCGTTCTCGAAGTTAATGGCGAGAAAGTGAATTCAGACAAAGATATTCTTGCTGTGATGGTTGAATCAAGTCCCGGTGATTACTTAAAATTTTTGGTGTTTCGTGAACATAAAACGATCAACATATCTCTGAAATTGGAAGCGACACAGAAGGAACGAAAATGATAGAACGATATACTCGCCCGGCAATGGGAAAAATTTGGGAAGAAGAAAACAAATTTCGTATTTGGCTGGAAATAGAAACACTGGCGTGCGAAGCACAGGCTGAACTCGGAATTGTTCCGAAAGAGGCAGTGAAAGTAATTCGGGAAAAAGGAAATTTCAATATTACCCGTATTCTCGAGATCGAGCATGAAGTCAGGCACGATGTCATCGCGTTTCTGACGAATGTTGGCGAAAATGTCGGTCCGGAATCACGCTTCATTCATCTCGGTATGACTTCGTCGGATGTGTTAGATACTGCGCTTGCGGTGCAAATGAAACAATCCGCCGAGTTGCTCCTCAAAGATATGGAGGAATTGAAGGATGTTCTTGCACGGCGGGCAAAGGAATTCAAACACACTGTCATGATTGGCAGAACGCATGGCATCCACGCCGAGCCGATTACCTTCGGATTAAAACTCGCGCTTTGGTACGCAGAAACAGTACGTAATATTGAACGATTGAAAGCTGCACTAAAAACAATCTCTGTCGGGAAAATTTCCGGCGCCGTCGGTACATACCAGCATCTTGATCCTTTTGTCGAGCGCTTTGTGTGCGAAAAGCTCGGCTTGCAGCCGGCACCGATTTCAACACAAATACTTCAGCGTGATCGTCATGCAGAGTTTATGAATGTACTCGCCATGTGTGGGTGTTCGTTAGAAAAGTTTGCTACAGAAATTCGGCATCTCCAAAAAACAGAAGTGCTTGAAGCGGAAGAATTTTTCTCAAAAGGACAAAAGGGCTCTTCGGCAATGCCGCATAAACGAAATCCTATAATCTGCGAGCGCATCGCAGGGTTGGCACGTTTGCTTCGCTCCAACGCGCTTGCGGCAATGGAGAATGTTGCGTTATGGCATGAACGCGACATCTCGCATTCATCGGTCGAGCGTATCATCGTTCCCGATAGCTGTATCATTTTAGATTTCATCCTTGCCGATATGACAAAGATTGTCGATCGTTTGCTGGTCTATCCGGAACATATGACACGCAATCTTAACGCGACACGCGGATTGATCTTTTCACAAGAAGTGTTGCTTGCGTTGACCAAGAAAGGCATGAAACGCGAAGATGCTTATCGTATTGTGCAGGAACAAGCGATGAAAGTGTGGAAAGAAGAAAAAGATTTCAAAACACTGCTTCTCGGAAGCGAAGAAGTCATGAAAATAGTATCGCCAAAAGAACTCGATGAACTATTCGCTCCGGAACGAAGTTTGAAACATGTTAATTATATTTTTGAACACGTGGGAATTCAGTAAGACAAATCATGCCTGGCAGGGGCATGAAAAATCAACGGCAAAGAATTCAGTGATCGTCCGACCATCGAAAGGCCATGCCGTTCTTCATCAGCATATATGAATGAAGAGATTCACGAGGAAGGCGTCGGACAAACGTTTCCGGAAAGAATTATTGTAAAGGTTAAATATGGAAACCTCGCAGCGTGCACATCGGGCAGATCTGAAACTCAACACAACAATTGTGCGGGAACTGCTCGTGAGATTCATCAAAGACCAGACAACGAATGCCGGATTCACCAAAGCAGTTATAGGCGTTTCCGGCGGTGTTGATTCGGCCGTGTCGGCGGCACTTGCGGCAGAAGCCCTCGGCAAAGAAAATGTGCTCGGTGTCATGATACCGTACCGCACAAGCAATCCGAAAAGTGTGGAAGATGCAACGTTAGTCATTCAGACCATGGGTATTCAATCAGAATTAGTCGATATCAGCAAGATGGTAGACGGGTATTGTGAGGATAATAAAATCACGGATGCACTTCGCCGCGGCAACGTCATGGCGCGTATGCGGATGATTGTGCTCTACGATCTTTCCGCACGCGAAAAAGCGCTCGTCATCGGCACGAGCAACAAGACAGAAATTTTAGTCGGATACGGGACACAGCACGGCGATCTTGCAAGCGCGATCAATCCGCTGGGCGATCTCTATAAATCGCAGATCTGGCAGCTTGCCGAAGCGATTGGAGTTCCGAAACAGGTGATCGAGAAAGCTCCTTCGGCTGATTTATGGGAAGGACAAACCGATGAAAAAGAAATGGGTGTCACGTACGCCAAACTCGATGCATTGTTGTACGAGATGATCGACGAACGGCATTCCGATGAAGAATTAGTGAAAATGGGATTTGATGCAGCATTCATCCAGAAGATTCGCGTTATGATTCAGAAAAATCAATTTAAACGCCGTCCGCCGGTAATCGCAAAAGTTTCATACCGCACCGTCAATGTCGATTTCCGCTATGTAAGAGATTGGGGAATATAAAAATGTCGGAGTCCATTCACGATGGCACTCTTTACCTCGTCGCCACTCCCATCGGCAATTTAGAAGATATCACGTACCGGGCAGTGAAGATACTGGCATCAGTCGATCTTATTGCTGCGGAAGATACACGTAAGACAAAAATACTGCTTGATCATTACAACATCAGCAAACCAATGATGAGCTACTATAGCTATAATGAACAGGCACGTGCACCGCAATTGATCGAGAAATTGCTTTCCGGTCAATCCATCGCACTTGTTTCCGATGCCGGAACACCGGGAATTTCGGATCCTGCGTTTCATGTTGTTCAGCAAGCGCTGGAAAATGGAATATCCATTATTCCCATCCCTGGTCCAACCGCGTTTATCACGGCGCTCATTGCCAGCGGTTTGCCGACAGACCGTTTTGTGTTCGAAGGATTCCTTCCGATAAAAAAGGGACGCAAGACGAAGTTTGAATCATGGAAATCCGAATCCCGGACGATCATCATGTACGAATCGCCGCATCGTATCATCAAAACGCTCTCCGATATTCAGACCTATCTTGGCAGCCGCAATGTTGTCGTTGCTCGCGAGTTGACAAAAAAATTTGAAGAGATTGTGCGCGGCCCCGTGCAAACTGTTCTCACAGAACTATCCAAAAAATCTCCGCGTGGCGAGTATGTTGTTATTATCGAAGGTGCTCCGAAATATTCGGATGCTGCTACCGATACCGAGTGATTTATACAGCATCGAATGACATAGCTAATCATGTAAACCTACCGGCAACATTACGTCGAATTAGTTGATCCAATATTTCAATTTTTTCCCCCCACTCATTGCAAGGATTTAAAAACATTTTTGTTTTTGGCTACACATACGACAGAAATTGAGTGTTGTCTTTTTTTGGGTGATAAAGAGAAGGAACTTTATTGTTTGCGGATTGTTTTAATAATAAGAGAATATGTCAATAATATAAAAGAGAGTTTCCTTGAAACCAGAAAGCCAGTATTCTAAAATAATCCCTTTAAACCAATTCTGTATGATCGTATCTAATAGTACAAAGAACGTTCATACAAAATAAACAGTACACGTTTAAAAGGAGAATACTATGAAACAAAAGATCGCCGTTATCACAAGCGCATGCTTGCTTATCCTGTTTTACTTTGAGGGATGCGAAAGATCGTCAACTATGGCGACTCAGCCTGATCAAATCAGGCCTGTAGCGCAGCAGGATCAATCTGCAATGGGGAGTATCATCGCACAGGATCCGCTCTTTACGACAGACGCTGCTGCATTGAATGATGCTGATCCATCGCTGGCAAAAACAGATGCAGCAATCGTTCCCAATGGATGGGGACGAAAAATTCAAACCTCATCACGTACTGTTACTTACAACCATGTGAATGATTCCACAGTCATTGCCACAGTAACCAACACGTTAACCGGACAAGTATGGATTCGGGTCAAGCAGACACCTAAAGACACAATCATCTTTAAACCGCTGGCAGAAACCCTTGTGCACAAAGTAGAGTTTATGCGCGTTCCTTTACGAAAATTTTCCCAGTTGTCGAATTGGAAAATAGTTGCTGTATCGGGAACACAAGGTGGAACAAGTACCATGGGTATCTCAATCCAAAACGTCACACTTTTCTCCGGTCAGGACACTGTACAGATTATGAATCCGCTCGATTCCCTCTTCCAAATTCCTTTTGCATCGATGCATCAGCATTGGGGATTACGGGAATGGAATGCAAATCCAGCTGGCATATTTAAAATTGTCGTTACAGTCAAGAGCACAGACCCGGATAGCGACGTTGTAACAGCACATCGACCCCTATGGTTTGAATTTGCAGACCGTTTCATGCGGGCACAAATGAGCCTTGTAAGTTCCGTAGCGAATGGTGATGGAACCTTCACGCGTGTGTATGAAAACAACTGGAATGGTTCTTTCGCGGGTAGATTCAATGTGTTTGTCAGCGTACTGACCCGTCAATCGATTTATGATAATCAAGCTCAGTTTGCATCTCAAGTGTGGGGAATTCCCTTCATCATTCAATAAGAAATTCACAGAGTCCCCCTCTCTGTGATGGTGGAAGAAAGCAAAGCCCTCGGTTGATCATACAATCGGGGGCTTTGTCGTTGATTGTGTGTAACACCTCAGTATGACAAGTGGACCATGACATATAAATCGAATCCGCCAAATCGAATGAGTGAAACTCCTACGGAGTTTTGTGATTTTTTTTTGGAGGTTTATAAATGTTCAATCCCTACGGGATTTATGGATTTCAGCTTTGTATGGGGTTGTCCAAAAAGAATGAAAATGTCACCCCGAACTCCTGCCTGCCGAAGTGCATCGGCACGCAGGCAAGTGTTTCGGGGTCTAATTTTTTATAAAAAAACAGATGCTGAAACGAGTTCAGCATGACAACTCCGGACTTTTTAGACAGCTTCGTTTATAACAAAACCGAAAAATTTATGAGAACTCCGGTAGGAATTCAACGGAAACATTTCAGATAAATCGAAATTACTAACCCGAATATGTGAAACTCGTCTGGAGTTCTACATTGCTGTTGTTACGGAGGGTTATAAACGGACAATCCAAGCTCGCGGCAGGTTCGTCTAAGTACGAAGTGTATGTTCAAGAAGGCTGGCATACGAGATTTGTAGATTTTTAATTTACAGGTACGACTCCGTAGGAGTCGCACGTTTGTAACAAAAACCAACAAATGCATGAGAACTCCGTTAGGAGTTCAACACTCAATGCCGACAATGAACCTGTTATCTCGTTCACTGATTAGCTAAAATAATTTTTAGAATGGAAACTCGTGATCGTACCAGTACTTCGTCATTTCCAGCCAGAAGAAAAGTCCGCGCCATTTTCCCGTATATCTTCGTTCGATCGTACGGTCACTGACGATTCTCCCGTTGTGATACATTTTAAAGTACTGAGCTCGTCCCCATGAATCAAGTCCAAGATAGTCATATCTGCCGAGCAGTTTGAGCATGTTTCCAGCCGAGTACGCACCAACACCTTTGATGGAGCGAAGTTCTTTAAAGAGTGCCTCTGTTGAAAGTTCAGATGAACGCCAGCATTCAATATCCAAACTGCCGCTCGCAACTTTTTCAGCAAATTCTAATAGATACGGAGAACGGTAACCGGCTTTAATGTGCTTTCGCAGAAACTGATCTGTTGTGCCGGCAAGTGCTTCCGGCGAAGGAAAAGATTTAAGGCCATGATCAAATGATTCGCCAAGTTTTTCAACAAGATTGTTTGTCATGATTTCGGTAAACGCCCAGCTGCAATTTGTTGTGCAAATCATTTTTACAACATCTTCAAAGACCGAAGGCGAGCGAAGCATGCGCCCGGCCTTTATCTTAGCAATCCATCGATAGTTCGGATAACGTCGAGTTTCACGATAGAAATCAGAGAAATCTTCTGTCAATCGCAAACACGATCCAATTTGCCCGATAACTTCGGAACGGTGAGCAACAGTAAGCAATAAAGCACTCTCCGTTTTGATGTTCAGCAATGATTCTTTTTTTTCTGATATCTCACAGAGAACGAGTGAGCCGTTGGTCAAAGTAAGAATACGGTTCAATGCCCGATGTTCTTTATCCACATTGAACGGGCGTAAAGAACACCAGCCATGGCTGTACACTGTTCGCCAAAAGTCGAAATCCTTAGGTGCATCAAGTGTGATTATCGCAGTTTTCAAAACGCTTTTTCCTTTGTCTGATACTATGATAATTTTAATGTACCACCCGTACAATCGAGATGCAAAATTACATATGAATTGCTTTTCCGCTAATCCTTTCCGATTTTTTAGAAGTCGATCACACTGACTCAACAATTCAAAGGAGTGTTTTATGCCGAGAGGCTTCTTTATACCACAAGGATATCGTCCGATTTTAGATTTATATGAGACTGAACACGCCATTGCAAAAATCAAAGATTTTTTTCAATTAAATCTTGCCCTTGAGTTAGATCTTACTCGTATGACAGCTCCATTATTTGTTTTGAAGGGTACCGGAGTAAATGACGATCTAAATGGTGTTGAACGTCCGGTTGCATTCAAAATACGACATTTAAAAGATCAAGAGGCTGAAGTTGTACAATCTCTGGCAAAATGGAAACGGATGGCATTAGCTGATTACAAAGTGCCTATTGGTTCTGGCATTTATACTGATATGAATGCAATTCGTTCAGATGAAACGCTGGATAACCTTCATTCGTTGTATGTCGATCAGTGGGATTGGGAAAAAGTCATCACTGCCGAACAGCGGACGCTGACATATCTTCAAAGGATCGTTCAAACGATTTATGATGTTATTCGCCGTACAGAATTATATGTGTATCATGAATATCCTGAAATCAAGCCGGTTCTTCCGGAAGAAATTACATTCATTCATTCGGAAGAATTACTAAAACGTTATCCAACTTTAACACCGCAGGAGCGGGAGGATGCAATTGTCCGTGAATACAAAGCTGTGTTTATTATTGGCATCGGCGGAAAGCTTACCGACGGAACAAAGCATGATGGACGTGCTCCTGATTACGATGATTGGACTTTGAACGGCGATATTTTTGTTTGGAATCCCGTTACAGAATGCGCCTTTGAGCTGTCATCTATGGGAATCCGTGTTGACAAGGCGGCACTTGATAAACAACTCAAACTATCCGGACAAGAACAGCGTTTGAAATTAAAATTCCATCAACGGCTTATGAATGACGAGCTGCCGCTTTCCATCGGCGGCGGTATCGGCCAGTCACGCTTATGTATGTTGTATCTTCGTAAAGCCCATGTCGGAGAAATTCAAGCAAGCATCTGGCCGGAAGAAATGATCGCAGAATGCAAACAAAACAATATCGTTTTGTTATGAATAAGCTGATCTTCTCGCGATTCGTTTTTATCCCATGGATCAGAAGAAAACTGCTCTCTCCATTGCAGTGAGAGTATACTCTAACGGCCCTATCCATGCATCTTCACTATACTGCATATGGTTCGGAGTCATTACCGGCGCTCATCATACTTCATGGATTATTAGGCTCGTCAGATAATTGGCATTCATTTGGAAAAATATTTGGCGAGCGCTTTCGCACATTTATTCCAGATGCCCGAAATCATGGACGTTCACCGCATAGCGATGTGTTCAACTACCAGGCGATGGCAGAGGATGTAGTAGAGTTTATGATGCAGCATTGCATTCCTTCAACTTCGTTGATGGGGCATTCCATGGGTGGAAAAACTGCAGCGCTTGCGGCATTGCTTCATCCGGAACTTGTTGATAAACTCATTGTTGTAGATATCGCACCGAGATCATATCAAGCACAACACGACCAAGTTTTTAATGCTTTGACTTCTCTCGATTTGAATGCCTTTCGATATCGGAAAGACATCGATGAAGCACTTGCTTTGAAGATTCCTGAAGCGTCGGTCCGGCAATTTCTCATGAAGAATCTGATGCGGGATGACTCCGGCTTGTTTCATTGGAGACTGAACCTTGATGCAATTGAAAAGAACTATGCACAGATCAATGAAGAACTTCCGCGAGATCGTCAATTTCAAGGTCCGGCACTTTTTATCCGTGGTGAGAACTCAGAGTATATCCAAATGGAAGATTTACCATTCATCGGCCAAATTTTTCCAAAAGCGGAGCTTGTCACTGTCAAAAACGCAGGCCATTGGGTGCATGTGGACGCACCAGAAGAATTTTCCGATACGGTTCTCGACTTCTTGTCTTTCTAATTGTTATTCGGTAGTTTTTGATAAAACCAATATCCTGGTCCCCTTTATAGAAACAGTTTATACATTCTTATAAATGAGCTTATAGCTAAAATGTGAAGTTCATGAAGGTGTTTTTATTCATCGATTTCTATGACCGTTAATCGAAAAAATGTGAAAAATATATCTCTTATTTCATATACTGCGTTGTTATTAAATAATTCTATGAGTCGAACCACTCTTGGAGAAACTTATCATGAAGCTCACACTATCCATTCAATTGTTTCTACTACTGGTTCTTGTTATGACGTCTCCTAATGCTCCAGCTAGTGAATTCAAGAAGGGAGAAACCTTCCACGGGTTTAAGCTCCTCGAGAAACGTTTCGTGAAGGAAGTAAATGCCGAATGTCTTTACTTCGAACATATAAAAAGCGGGGCGCGCCTTCTTAAAATAGCTGCAAATGATCCGAATAAAACATTCAGCATTGCATTCAAGACAGACCCGGAATCTGATGCAGGTACACCACACATCATGGAGCATTCCCTACTGAATGGCTCTAAGAACTTTCCTGTGAAAAGTCCGTTTGATCAGCTGATGAAGGGATCGCTGATAACGTTTCTCAATGCATTTACCGGTAATGACCTTACGTGTTTTCCCTTTGCAAGTATAAACGACAAGGATTACTTCAATGTCATGCATGTCTATTTAGATGCCGTATTCAATCCTCTCGTAGTGAGTGATCCTCGCATTTTAAAACAAGAAGGCTGGCATTATGAGATGGACTCGGTGAAGGCTCCTCTTGTCTATAAAGGGGTTGTCTATAACGAAATGAAAGGTTCCTATTCCAATCCGACGCGAGAATTGAATTATCAAATCTATAAGAACCTTTTTCCGAACAACGGATATCGGTTTACTGCAGGCGGGTATCCGCAAGCGATTCCACAATTGACATACGATAAGTTCGTGAAGTTTTACAAGAAATATTACCACCCGGTGAACAGCTATATTATGCTGTACGGTAATGCAGATTTAGACCAAGAACTCGCCTACATCGACAAGGATTATCTCTCAAAATACGATAAAGCTTCCTGTCCAAAAAGTTTTCCTATTCAAAAACCATTTTCAAAGATGAAAGAAGTTACAGCATTCTATGCCACAGCGGAAGGGAGCAAGGCTGAAAATCAAACCTATCTGACCTTCAATGTCGTTGCAGGACTCAATACGGACAGAGCAACCACAATGGCGCTGAACATTTTATGCGATCTTCTCGTGAATCAGGAAGCCGCACCGATCCGGCTGGCATTACAGAAAGCAGGCATCGGTCAGGATGTGAATGCATCTGTGGACGAGCTTCAGCAGAACGTGTTTCAGATCCAGGTGCAGAATGCCAATCCAACGGATAAAAAGAAGTTCTTTGACATTGTCATGTCAACACTTCATGAGGTTGTAAAGAATGGACTGGATAAAAAAGCGGTCGAAGGAGCGATCAACCGCACTGAATTTCAATTGCGTGAAGGGAATGATGCGCAAAAAGGTATTACCTACAATTTCCAGATTCTGCCGGGATGGTTCTTTGCCGATGATCCATTCCTAACTCTGGAATACGAAAAACCACTGGCGAAAGTGAAGACTGCACTCGATAGTAAATACTTTGAATCCGTTATACAAAACTATATCATCAAGAATCCGCATGCACTTCTCTTGGTGCTAGAACCAAAACCGGGTTTGGAAAAAGAGAATAATGCAAAAACCGAGCGGGAGTTAAAGAAATATAGAGCTGCACTTTCTGTAAAAGCAAAGGAACGATTGGTCAAAGAAACTCAGGAATTGGTGGAGTATCAGAAGCGGGAAAATACACCTGAAGCGCTTGCAACGATTCCTCTGCTGGAGAGAAAAGACATCAATCCGAAAGCAACATGGTACGCAGTTGAGGAACAAACCGTTTCAGATGTTCCGGTTTTGTATCATGAAGAATTCACAAACGACGTTGTTTACACGCGAATGCACTTTGACCTGCGCGCTCTGCCTGCGGACTTGATCCCATACGCAGCGCTCCTTGCCGAAGTGCTTGGAAGCCAGAATACAGATAATTATTCTTTTGGTGATTTGGATATAGCATTGAATACCCATACAGGCGGATTTAATGCATCTATCGCTACATACCTGGAGAGCAATAGTGATACCCTGATGATTCCGAAATTTGTGCTCAATGCGAAGGTCATGAACACGAAGACTGCTAAGTTGTTCGAACTACTCACTGAAATCACGAACCACACACGTTATGCAGATATAGAGCGCCTCAAATCAATTGTCACGCGCCATCAAGCAAGGCTCGATGCTCAGGTGAAACAGGATGGGTACGGATATGCTCGGCGGCGACTTCTGTCTTATTTTACCAATACGGGAATGTTGAATGAATTGATAAATGGATTCGAATACTACTGGTTTGTCACGGATCTGGCTACGAACTTCGATAAAAAATCAAAAGAGATCAGCGAGAAACTCGCTCAAACTGCCTCGCTATTGTTCAAGAAAGGCAATTTTGTTACTGCCTTAACGTGCGGAAAGAATGATATGCCGGCTGTCACGCAGGAATTTACAAAGTACGCAAATGCTCTTTCTCCTGGAAAAGAAGAGCTCAAAACCTGGAAGTTTACTTTCGAAAAAAAGAACGAGGGATTTCTTACTGCTTCCAAAGTGCAATATGTAATGAAAGGATATGATTTCAAGCAACTCGGCTATTCCTGGAATGGAAAGATCCATGTACTCAGCCAGATTCTTTCTTCCGATTGGCTGCAAAACCGTATTCGGGTGATTGGAGGTGCGTATGGAGGATTCAGTAATTTTTCAAAAAATGGACAGGTGATATTCAGTTCCTACCGTGATCCAAATCTTAAGGAGAGTCTGGATAATTACGATGCAATTCCTGATTATCTCGACAAACTCGAGGTTACCGACAAAGAGATGACAAGGTACATCATCGGCACAATTGCCGGGTTGGATCATCCATTGACACCTTCACAGAAAGGTGATGTCGCTGTAAGGTACTATTTGGAAAAGTCAAAACCGGAGGATCAACAACACGAACGTGACGAGGTTATTGGGACAACTCTGAGCGATATCAAAGCGATGAGGAAGATGGTTGCGGATGTTCTTGCCCAGAAAGTCATTTGTGTTTACGGAAACGAGGAAAAAGTCAAAGCTCAAAAAGATTTGTTTGGAAAGATTGAACAGATCACTCATTGACCGGGTATTCACACTGGCAGCCTGTGGTCTGAAAATGAATCCTGCAGGACTGGATATTAATTAAAAGTTACCAATCATCATTTTTCAGTTTGCAGTAAGTTGAAGCCCGCGTTGAGAAATCAGCGCGGCCTTTTTTAAAAGCATTATTCTTTTACTGATAACTGATAACTGAAAACTGCTTTCTCCTTTTCACACCACCTGTCCCGCCGCCCATCCGGATGACCAGGCCCACTGAAAATTGTACCCTCCAAGCCAACCGCTCACATCAACCACTTCGCCAATAAAAAAAAGACCGGGGATTCTTTTTGATTCCATGGTTTTTGAAGAGAGTTCATTCGTGTCGACGCCGCCGATAGTCACTTCAGCTTTTGCATAGCCTTCTGTTCCGGTCGGAACAAGAAGCCAGTTCGTAAGCGATGCGGCAATCGATTTCAAGTCATCTGTCGAATATCGATTCATCGGTTTCGATTCTCCTCTTTGTGCAAACCACGCTTTCGTAAAGCTCGCAGGGAGAAATTGTTCCAGGATCGTTGCGGGCTGTTTTTTGCTATGATGATGTGTTTTCAACAAGTCGAGAGCGTCAATGTCTGGAAGAAGGTTGACTGATAGAGAATCTCCGGGATTCCAGTAAGATGAAATCTGTAAAATAGCAGGACCGCTTAAACCGCGATGTGTAAGCAAAATGTTTTCCCGGAATGAAATTCCCTTGTAACTCACTTCAGCATCAAGCGAAACACCGCTCAGTTCTTGAAATGAATTGAAATCTTTTGAATCGAATTTTAATGGCACGAGCCCCGGCTTTGGTGGAATGATATTGATGCCGAATTGTTCAGCAATTTTGAGGCCGTAATTTGTTGCGCCCATCTTTGGAATCGAAAGTCCGCCGGTAGCGATGACAAGATGAGCAGTGATCAATGTGGAGTGATCAGTGATCAATTCGAAGCCATCTTCCAGCTGTGTGATTCTTTTAACCTTCGAGTCGGTCTGAACAGTAACTCCGACGCTCTGGCATTCTTTTACGAGCATGTGGATGATTTGTTCCGCACTTCCATCGCAGAAGAGTTGGCCGTGTTTCCTCTCGTGATAGTGAATGCAATGTTTTTCAATCAGCGAAATAAAATCTGTCGGTGTATATCGTGCTAATGCAGATTTACAGAAGTGTGGATTCTGTGAGATGAAATTCGACGGATTCACATTTCTGTTTGTGAAGTTGCATTTGCCGCCGCCGGAGATTCGGATTTTCTCGCCGATCTTCTTATTATGATCTACAACAAGGACGGAGCGTCCTCGCTTGCCGGCTTCGATAGCGCACATGAGTCCTGCTGCGCCTGCTCCAATGATGATAACATCTGTATTCATAAGTACTTCCAATATCGATGAAATTCTTTTATCCAGCAAATCACGGGTTGCAAACAAGCCAAGGGTTTGGTAGATTAACGGTGGAGGTACGGAAGTCTCATCGTATGATAGTATCAAGAAACGAATAGAATCAAGAAATCCATGGCGATAGACAGAATTGCTGCGCGGCAACAGATAGAAAAATTAGTTCAATTCTTCGAATCCAATATTTACCAATTCAAATCTTCTACATTCAACGAAACTCAAGCACGCGGGCAGTTGATTGATCCTTTCTTTGAGGCGCTTGGCTGGGATGTGCATAATCGCTTAATGCTGCCGCTGTTTCGTCAAGAGGTGATGCCTGAATCGCGGGTGAAGACGAATGTTGGCAAAGAAGTGAGGGAACAGGAACCGCTCTTTCCGAAAAAAGAAACCCTCGGCAAGGAATATAAAGAGTACACTTCCATTCTGGATTACATTGCAGAGGACGAATATAAAGCGAGTTCCAAAGAAGCAGTTAAAAAACCTGATTACAGATTTCGCATTGGCGGGCAAACAAAATTCTTTGTTGAAGCAAAGAAACCCTCCGTCGATCTTGTGAAAAGTCAGGGAGCGATCTTTCAAGTAAAACGGTACGGATTTTCCGGGCGCGTGCCGCTTGCCATTCTTACAGACTTTGATGAGTTCCGCACATTCGATTGCACCCAGCGCCCTTTATTTGAAAAACCGAAATTAGGCGTTATACACGATTTTGATTTAACATATAAACAGTACCTGGATCGATTCGATCTTCTTTACGATACGTTCTCGCGCGAAGCTGTAGCGGGAGGTTCGCTTGAAGCGCTGACAAAGAAAATGATGCTCAAGCGCACAGGTGATTTTGCGCTCGACCGTGAATTTTTGGAAGACCTATCCAAGTGGCGCGAAGAGTTGGCACGGGATATTGCAAAGCATCCGAAGAACCGCCGGCTCCTGAACGATTACACACTCAATGAAGCCGTACAGCGCATCCTCGACCGTATCGTGTTCATCCGTGTATGTGAAGACAGAGAAATCGAAGTTGAGAATACTTTGCTTGCCATCTTGCGAATGTGGAAAGAACGCCGCGGGTTATCGTTGTATTCGTTGTTGAATGATTTGTTCAAACAGCGGCGGTCGTTGTATAACGGTTTACTCTTCAGCCAGCATCCATGCGAAGAGATGGAGGTTGGCGACGAGGTATTGATAAAAATTCTGGAGAATCTGAATTATCCGTTTTCGCCGTATCACTTCAATGAGATCGGCGTCGAGATACTTGGAAGTATTTATGAAAAATTCCTCGGCAAGACAATTCATCTCGCACCGAAGAATGTCGTCATAAAAGAGAAGCCGGAAGTTCGAAAGGCAGGCGGAGTCTATTACACGCCGCAGTATATTGTTAAGTACATCGTGGAGAATACAATAGGGAAAATGTTATATGAGGAACCAGAGAAACCTTCCGAAGGTATCTCTGCTCATTCTCAGGAACCTTCGGAAGGTAACAAAAGGCTCAAGCTCTCGCCAAAACAAGTTTCAAAATTAAAGATCATCGACATTGCTTGCGGAAGCGGTTCGTTCCTGCTTGGCGCATTTCAGAAACTGATCGATTATTCCATAGAATGGTACACCGCGCATCCTGAAGATATTAAAACGGAAAACAATGTGCCGGATGCATATAAAGACACAGACGGCAATTACCATCTTTCGCCGCGTAAGAAGCGGGATATTTTAGTGAACAATATTTATGGCGTTGATATCGACCGACAGGCGGTGGAAGTAACGCAGATGTCGCTGTATTTAAAAGTGTTAGAAGGAGAAAATGCCGAAACGCTCAATCCACAAATGACACTTGCGCTGAAGGAAGTATATCTGCCTTCGCTTGCAAAGAATATCAAATGCGGCAACTCGCTGATTGGGACAGATTTTACTTCGCAGGGAGAAATGTTCGACGATGAAGCTCGACGTAAAGTAAATCCGTTTGATTGGGAAATGGAATTTCCGGAAATTCTTGGCGGCGGCGGGAAACCTTCTGAAGGTTCACCAAGCGAAACAAAGAAACCTTCGGAAGGATCACACGGCTTCGATGTCGTGATTGGGAATCCGCCGTATGTAAGACCACATAACATAGAAGAATATGCAAAGGAATACTATTGGTTACATTACAAGACTTTTGTAAAGAAATCAGATTTATACTGTTGCTTTCTTCAAAAAGCAATATACATCCTAAAAAACAGAGGGATGTTAGGATATATCATTTCAGATGGTTGGATGAGGCTTGATAGTTTTGAAGTATTAAGAAATCATCTCTTAAATAGTTGTATCGTGTCAGAACTTACCGAGTTGCCTGATAAAGTTTTTGAAGATGCAACTGTGAAAACTGGTATAGTCTTGCTTGAGAAGAACAAATTAAAACAAGAGAGATCTTCTAATGAAATATTAATTATTCGATTTGATGAAGATAAAAAAGTTTTTGAGAGAGAAAGAGGAATTGAACAAGAACTCTTCGAAAATACCTATAAAAATGTTTTTGATACATCTCTTAGTCCCCAAGTTCAAAGATTTAAGAATCGTATTTCTGTTGCTTCTACTCCATTGGGGAATTTAGTCGACATCAGATTCGGGCTAAAGACAGCTGATGATGAAATGTTTATTGGGACAAAAAAGGCGTCATCAAAACATAAACCTCTTTTAAGAGGCGACAATGTAAGTCGATATGGTTTTCAGTTTTGTGGTGAATATGTTTGGTATGTGCCAGAAAAGATGAGAGAACATAGGAACACGGCAAGACCAGGAGAGCCTACACGATTCGAACAGCCTAAGATTTTAGTGAAAGACACGTCTAGCCGATTAGGTGCTACGTTGGATGTAGAAAGCTACTATGTTAAGGACGTACTTTTAGTAACGAAAAAGTCTTCTGTAGAAATTAGTCTCCAATATATACTTGGCTTGATTAATTCTAAAATGATGAAATACTACTATGAAAGTACTTTTCCTACGTTGCACGTCCAAAATGAGGAGCTTGCAAGTCTTCCCATTCACACAATTGATTTTGCGCAATCTGTCGAAAAGAAAATGCACGACGATCTCGTGTCGCTCGTGGAAAAAATGTTGGAGTTCAACAAGCAATTGCAAAAAGCTCATTTTGACAGCGAGAAGGAACCCATCGAGCGCCAAATCGCCGCTACAGATAAAAAGATTGATGACATTGTTTATGAGTTGTACGGATTGACAGAAGAAGAGATAAAGATTGTGGAAGGCAAAACATCGTAGAGACGTATAATTATACGTCTCTACACCTCCAATTGTACTGATTGATTACATGGTAGAGACGTAACAATGTTACGTCTCTACAAAAGCAAAAACCTTGTTTGCATGGGGCATGACAAAGAAAAAAAGAGGGAGAGATAAAGATTGTAGAGAGGCGGTCTGTTCGGGTTGTGAAGAAGATTTTAGGGATGTGAGGCAGGCAATTTACCGATCCACACGCCAGGAGCTCAAATTATACCGATTAACCGTGGTAGAGGCGTAACAATGGTAAAATGTATTATTAATAAAAATATATCGCTGTAGAGGCGTAAAAATTTCATTCTTAAAACGATTAAACCCGGTAGAGACGTAATATATTGCGTCTTTAAAGATTATGAAAATATTGCTATCGTAAATAATATTATTGAATCATCATAGTAGAAACATGCATGTAGAGACGTAGCATGCTACGTCTACAAAGAATTGAATGACATTATTTAAAAACACATTTCGGATTGAATCGACGCGGTTGAAGGGATATGATTATTCTCAGCCAGGGGAATATTTTGTAACAGTAAACACGAATAATCATGAATGCCTATTCGGTACGGTGATAGAAGAAGAAATGAGATTATCGCCTGTTGGCAAGATCGCAAAAAATTGTTGGGAGGAAATTCCAAAACATTTTCACAATATCGATTTGGATGAATTTGTTATCATGCCAAACCATGTCCATGGGATCATAATTATAAACGAAAATGATACGACCGTTGATTCCAAATTTAAAGGCAGAGACGTTCAATTGAACGTCTCTACGGGGAAAATGGTATGGAAATCACCGAAACGAGGCTCATTGGGTACGATCATTCGTTCGTACAAATCTGCCGTTTCAAAATGGTGTCATGATAATGATTTCGATAATTTCGAATGGCAATCCCGTTATTATGATCACATTATTCGAGGTGAAAAAGAGCTGCAAAACATTCGCGATTATATTATCAACAATCCAATAAAATGGTTTTTGGAGAAAGAAAATCCAGATGGAGATAAATAATATTTTCCTACAGTTTTAACATCCATATGTACGATTTCAAGAAATATTTTTTAATTAGATTATTTTTTAGGAACTCGCAATAAAATTTCGTATCTTATTTCAGCCGCAGATCGCGGCTAACCGCATCCGTGCAAATAGGCATCGGAAGCGGGCATTTGAGACTCGCTCTCTGATGATAATTTAGCAAGCGCCCATAACGAAGAAGCAATTCTATCAATGCGGCGAAGTGATGGTTCTGAGTTAAAAAGAACCGGCACTAAGGTACAGCACGGAAGAACCAACCAATGATGTGTTCTTCTTTCTAAGTCGCCTCAAAAGCGCACTTGTACGCACTCTGTAATAGCGTATCCGCCACCGGCGGAGTTTATCTTCTGCAAGTTTTCAATACTGTTCAGCGTGTTTCCTCATTTTTATTGTAAGGATATATTTATGCCATTTTCAAAACTTGGCCTTGCCGATGAATTAGTGCAAGGCATTCTCGCTACAGGTTATACTGCGCCTACAGCAATACAAGAACGTGCTATACCATTAGCAGTAGCAGGCCGCGATATTATCGGCTGCGCACAAACAGGCACCGGCAAAACTGCAGCTTTCGCTCTGCCGATGTTGAATCATTTTATAAAAGAAAGACCGCAAATGAAGGGACATTTCACCCGCGGTCTCGTTCTCACACCGACCCGTGAACTTGCCCAGCAAGGAGAAGAATTTACTGCAGGCTACGGCCGCTTTGCCGGTTTGCAGAGTATCGCTATTTTTGGCGGTGTCAATATGGAAAACCAGATCAGGCGTCTTCGACGCGGCGTGGATATTGTATTTGCCACACCGGGGCGTCTGCTTGATCATATCAGTCGGCGCACGGTTGATTTATCACATGTTGAAATTCTCGTACTCGACGAGGCAGATCGCATGTTCGATATGGGATTCATCGATGATGTCCGCAAGATTATTGCAAAAATTCCTGCGAAGCGGCAGACGCTGCTGTTCTCCGCAACGATGTCGAAGGAAGTGAGAGGGCTTGTCGCTTCCATTCAAAACAAACCTGAATTGATCGAGATTGGAGAACAACGGCGCCCGGTCGAAACCGTGAAGCAGCATTTTTATTCGTCGCCGCAGGATTCAAAAATGGATTTGCTTTTCCACATTCTCAAGACAGAGGAAATGGACAGCATTTTGGTTTTCTCCCGCACGAAACATGGTGCGGATAAAATTTGCACTAAACTTGAACGGAGCGGTATTAAAGCGGTTGCCATTCATTCTAACCGGACGCAAGCGCAACGACAGCGGGCACTGGCAGGATTCAAACAGGGGCAATATAAAGTGATGGTTGCAACCGACATTGCAGCTCGCGGCATCGATGTTGAAGGAATTTCACACGTGGTGAATTTCGATACTCCAACATTTGCAGAAGATTATATTCACCGAATAGGCCGCACAGGGAGAGCGTCTGCAACCGGCGATGCCATTACATTTGTCTCTACTCAAGAACAAAAATATCTGAAGAGCATCGAACGTTTTACCGATAAACATTTTGAGTTGAAGCGGTATCCCGGATTCGATTATGCAAAAAGGCCGCCCGTTGTGGGGAAACACAGCGAAGAAAAGTTTCCGCGAGAACGACGCGATGGCGGTCATGGCAGAAGAGATGATCATCGAGAACGCCGCCACTCAGAATCTTCCGGAAAGCCACACGGCGAGCACCGCGGCACAGAGTCCTCACGACGGCCATATAGTGAACAGCGACGCACTGAGTCCACAGAACGGCCACATCGTGAAGAGCGGCGGACAGAGTCTACAGAACGGCCACGTAGTGAACAACGACGATCAGATTTCACAAAACGACCGCATACTGATCAGCGGCGATCAGAATCCACTGGACGACCACATAGTGAGCAGCGGCACTCGGAGACAACGGCGCGACCGCACGGTGAGCAAAGGCGTTCAGAGTATTCCGGCAAACCACACAGTGAATTTAAACAGAGTGATCACCGGAATGATAACAGAAGCCGACAAGCAATTTCAGATGAGAAACCAAGATTCGTGAAAAAAACATCTTCTTCAACATCTACGCATGCGGCACCGGAAGGTGACTGGCGTACTCTGATGGCATCGATGGAGGAAGGTCGCGGCGGCATTAAGAAGAAGCTGAAGCGGTTATTCATCCGCGATAAAGCATAAGGAACAAGTAATTATGAACTAACGCTTGGATATTGGACTCTTAATCTTTTTTGGTTTAGAGTCCTTTATCAAAACTACCAGAAAGCGTTTCATGATTTCCTTCATCTTTCCGTGTCGCTTCCTTACTTTGGCATTCATAGTTGATCAAAACTGTTTGTCTCTATTGAGCATACGAACTGGTTTGCTTGTCTTTGGGGCCAAAATACATACTAACTGATGTTACGCAAAGTAATTTGATTTATAGCCACGACGTTTACGTCGTGGACAAATAATAAAAAAGCAGCATCGGCTTTAGCCACATTTTGAATCGCTTTGGCTAAAGCCCAGATTTTTTGGGAGATAATAAAACCACGACCTGAAGGTCGTGGCAATATTTTATTGCATTCTGCGTAACTTCAAATACTAATTAATTTTCATTCCTACCCTATGTTTGTTAGGTATTGTGGTGTCAATCCATGATTATTCGATATGGACGCAACTTAAACCAGGAGATCCTTGTTAGTATAGTGTCAGTCCATTGACAATTAAATAGAGCTGATGAACCTATTTCTCAGATTTATTAAACTAACGAGGTTGATGTGAAAAAGCTTTATTTAATGTTTGCAATTCTCTCCATTTTTTTATTTAGCTCAAACACATTCGCTCAGCCAGCTTCTATTACTTGGCCGCTTGATAATACAAATCAATTATTTCCTTCTAATCTTGGTAATGTAACGGGATCGGCTGAATCTATTAGTCCGGGTTCCGGCCAATTTGGAATGAGTGTTTTCGACTATAATATCAACGGTCAAAGACTGTGGGAAGGTACCGCAGGCTGGATAGCAGGTGCCGAAGAACTTAGCCGTTATATCCAGTTTAATGCTTTACCCGCAAGTGGATATAGTTTTACTGTCACTAATGTTTCTTTTAACTACGGTGATAATCAAACCGGGTATAATTTTAACATTTTGAATTCTAATGTCTATTATTCAACTGATAATTGGAACAACAGAACGCTGCTGACTGCTGGTTTAGCATATCTCAACACAACGATGTCAACATTTACTCAAAACGTAAATGTGCAAGTAGCTGCCGGTTCAACTTTTTCTCTAAGGATCTATCCTTTCGCAGTTCAAAATAGTAATGCGGGCACTCCTACTTTTGCTATTCACAATAATGTTGTTATTAATGGTACAACCACTCTTGCACTCGGCTCTCTTTGCGGTATGAAATTCAACGACCTCAATGGCAACGGTGTGAAAGACGCGGGTGAGACAGGCCTTCCGGGTTGGTTAATCAATTTGTCGTACAGCAATGCGGCCGGACATGTGACATTGGTCGATACGACAGATGCAAACGGCAATTATTGTTTCAACAGTTTGCAGGGCGGAGGGACGTACACTGTCTCAGAGACAAACCAAAGCGGATGGCAGCAAACAACCCCATCAACTCCGGGCACCTACACGGTAACACTTGCGGATGGACAGAACATCGACAGCCTCAACTTCGGGAATAAACTTAATCCTGCGGAGTCATGCATCACATGGGATCTATTGAATTCAACTTCTGTAACTTCTGTTGTAGGTAATATTACGGGGCTGCCTGAGTCTATGGGTGTAGGCTCGCCAACTTTAAGCACAGGGTTCCCTGCAAATTTAATGTCAATTTATGGCTACAGTAGCAACGGTCAAGAACTTTGGGTTGGTAATACGGGCGGAACTTGGGTTCCGGATCCTCCGCTTACTCCTACGTTCGATCCTTTGCGTTATATTCAGTTTAATGCGAGTCCTAATAGCGGAAATACTTTTACGGTTACTAACGTTTCATTTAATTATGGTGATGATCCTAACATTGCCAACTTTAACATTTTAAATTTTCAAGCTTATTACTCAACGAACGGCTGGCTCACCAAGATTTTATTGAATTCAACTCCGTTAGTTTACTTAAACTTGACTATGTCTACATTAAATGTTTCGGGCTTAAATGTGCCGGTAGCGAGCGGTCAGACTTTTTCTTTAAGAATCTATATGTACCCGGTTCTGCATGGTATAGCTATGGCTCCTACTTTTGCTATTCACAATAATGTTGTTATTTGCGGTACTACGGCACCTGAAATTATAAAAACCGGTTCCATGTGCGGTATGAAATTTAATGATCTGAATGGCAATGGTGTAAGAGACACGGGTGAGGCGGGACTTCCGGGTTGGATAATTAATTTGTCGTACAACAATGCGGCGGGACATGTGACTTTAACCGACACGACAGACGCAAATGGCAATTATTGTTTCAATAACTTGCAAGGCGGGGGGACGTACACTGTCTCAGAGACAAACCAAAGCGGATGGCAGCAAACGGCTCCACCAACACCGGGCACTTACACAGTAACGCTTACGGGTGGACAAAATATCGACAGCCTCAATTTCGGAAACAAATTAGTTCCCACACTTGGCTGTGTAGAACCACCGCCGGGAATGGTTGCATGGTGGCCCTTCGATGAAACGTCCGGCTCGACATCGATTGATCTTGCAGGATTCAATAATAGCGGCACGCACATCAACGGCCCTGTACCAGTGCCAGCAAAAGTTTCTGGTGGATTACAATTTGATGGAATAAATGATTACGTGGCAGTGCCCGATCATTCTGAACTCAACTTCGGCACTGGTGATTTCTCCATCGACGCGTGGATTAAGACATCCGACAGTACAAATCTCAAGATCATTGTTGATAAACAAACTCTAAACGGGTACATTTATCAAGGATATTCCTTCTATCTCAACTACGGCTACCTCACTGTGCAATTAGCTGATGGTGTGCCTCCGACCTATTTTACGAACTGGAGCCCATTTGTTTTTGTTGCTGACGGAAACTGGCATCATGTCGCCGTAACTGTTTCGAGAAGTAATAACAACGGGATTGTGTTTTATAAAGACGGTGTGGCTACACAGTTCGGAGATCCAACAGTACGCTCAGGCTCACTCACTACTACGAGCCCGTTAACAATAGGCAGGCAATCGTACACGGATCAATTCGAATTCAATGGAATTCTGGATGAGATTGAATTGTTCAACCGTGCGCTCTCTTCGCAGGAAATTGTCTCAATATTTGCCGCCGACAGTGCCGGAAAGTGTAAGCCAAGTAAGCCTACAAACGTAAAGAAAGCTGAAGACGTACCGCAAAGATTTAAGCTTATGCAATCGTATCCCAATCCGTTCAATCCGACGACGCAGATCGCGTACGAAATCCCATTTGGAGAATTTGTGAGCCTTCGCGTCTTTAATTCGCTCGGTCAGCAAGTCGCCGTGCTCGTGAACGAGCAGCGGCCGGCAGGAGCTTATACGGTTACGTTTCATGCGAGCGATCTTCCAAGTGGAATATATTTCTACCGCTTGATTGCTGGTAATTTTCAGCAGACACGCAAGATGTTGCTGTTGAAATAGATTTGCAGTGTAACAGTAAACTGAATTGACTCGCACTCTGTTGGCATCTTTGGAAGAAGGTCTCGGCGGCATTAAGAAGAAGCTGAAGCGATTATTCATCCGCGATAAAGCGTAAAGAAGATATTTCTAAAATATCAAGAAGCTGGGAAAGAGTTCAACGTTCTCTCCCAGCTTTTTTGTTCAATCGTATTTTCCTTCTTGCTTTTGCCGCCTCCATTTCTGAAATTGTTATAAATATAAGAAACTATGAATTAATAACTCTATGAAGAAAAGTTATGATAAATCCAATCTTCTTTATCACACTCAATATCTTGCTTGCAGTTTCGTTTGTTGCGAGTGAAGCACAAGAATTGATCAAGATAAAAACAGCAATGACACTCGAACAGAAAATCGCCCGCTTTGCTCCAACAGAAATTTCTGCTGACATCACAAAACTTTCTCCCGGCGATGTTAAAGCGTTAAATAAAATCATTGAAGCGGCTCAATTAATGGATCCGATATTCTTTCATCAAGTTTGGAGCGGTAATGCAAAAATGCTGATGAAGTTGGAAAAGGATTCCACAACAGCTGGACAAGAACTGCTCCATTACTATCGAATAAATATGGGTCCATGGTCGCTGTTGGATAATAATGCACCATTTATAGATGGGGCGCCAAAAGAAAAACCCGCCGGAGCGAATTACTATCCGGAAGATATGACGAAGCAGGAATTTTCCAAATGGATTGAAGGATTACATGAAAGTGAACGTGAGAAGGCAACGGGTTTTTTCTATGTTGTCCGGCGCGCGGAAGATGGAAGAATGCAGACAATTCCATACAGTAAAGAGTACCGTGAATGGCTGGAACCTGCGGCAAAACTTCTCAAGGAAGCCGCTCAATCGACTGAAAACGTAACCCTGAAGAAATATCTTACTTCGCGTGCAGATGCGTTTGCCAGTAACGATTATTATGCAAGTGACGTTGCATGGATGGAACTTGATGCGCCGATTGAACTCACCATCGGTCCGTATGAAACGTATATGGACGAGTTGTTCAATTATAAGGCAGCATTCGAAGTGTTTGTCACGTTGCGCGATGAAGCCGAATCGGCGAAGCTGGCAAAGTTCAGCAGCTATTTGCAGGATATTGAGAACAATCTTCCGTTTGACGCGAAGTATCGCAATCCAAAACTTGCAGCTCTGTCACCCATTCGCGTGGTAGATGTGATTTATACGGCGGGCGAAGGCAATCGCGGAGTGCAGACAGCAGCGTATAATTTACCGAATGACGAACGGGTGATCCGCGAAAAAGGTTCAAAGCGCGTGATGCTGAAAAATATGCAGGAGGCGAAATTCGACAAGGTGCTTACGCCGATTTCTAAAATGGTGCTTGCTCGGTTACAGCAGAAATATTTGTCATTCGATGCTTTCTTCACGCATATACTTGCGCACGAGCTGATGCACGGTCTCGGCCCGCATAATATTATGGTGAACGGAAAAGAAACGAATGTCCGGCAGGAATTGAAAGAGTTGTATTCTGCAATCGAGGAAGCAAAAGCTGATATAACAGGACTCTTCGCACTTCAGTTTCTTATCGACAAAGGACTTCTTGATAAGAAAATGGAAGAAGAAATGTACACGACATTTCTTGCCAGTATGTTTCGTTCAGTGCGGTTCGGCGTGAACGAAGCGCATGGGAAGGGCGTAGCAATCCAATTCAACTTTCTGACAGATGCAGGTGCCATCAAGATTGATGAAGCGGCAGGAATATTCAGCATAGACAATCTCAAAATAAAAAATGCCGTGAAAAAATTAACGGGTGAAATACTCACGATTGAAGCAGAAGGATCGTATACAAAAGCAAAAGCGTTGATTGAGAAATATGCCGTTATCCGTCCTGCGATGCAAAAGGGACTCGACAAACTCGGATCTATTCCGATAGATATTGAACCTCACTTTACGCTTGTGCCGAAAGCAGCAGGAAGCATTCGATAAGTTTAAACTGTTTCACTCAGAATGGAAAAATATGTCAAAGAAAAGTATTTCCATAGATCAACCCAATGACACTCCATCGAAATCAAGGCGTCGAATGCTGATAGGAATTATTGGGGCAGTCATTGCCATTGCACTCATTATGATCTTTATGCCAAAAAAGACAGGAACCGATAAGTCGACATCACCCATCGCCCCAATGTTCAATAAGCAGGGCGAGTGTACCATCACGAATCGTCATGACAAGCCAATTGTATCCATCGATATTGAAATTGCCGATGACGATAACAAACGAGAGATAGGAATGATGGGACGTCCGGTGATGGATGAACGTCAGGGAATGCTCTTCGTGTTCGAGGAGGAACAAATGGCATCATTCTGGATGAAAAATTGCATTCTTCCACTGGATATGATTTTCATCAACAAGCGTGGAGAGATTGTTACAATTTGTAAGAATACGACGCCATTCTCCGAGCAATCGTACGCTGCCACTGCGATGACACTCTTGGTGCTTGAGGTGAATGCTGGTTTTACCGACAAGTATGATATTAAGGAAGGCGATAGAATTAGTTGGAAGAGGAATTGATTTATGAATCTCTCCGACCGCTTACAGCGATCGGAGAGATAAATTCATCCGGAAAGTTACTTTACGCGGTACCTTCAGGACTCCCGTCTTGTTCTTTGTTGGTGTCCACAAAACGTGATTCATTATTTGATTGATAGCGCTGTTCCAGCTTCTGACGCATCGACTCAATCGCTTCACCCAAACCATGTAAATCTTTCATTGCAGGAATCTGAATTGTCTGCGTGAAATCCAAATTGTTGATCTGCTGCACATCCTTGATAAGACGAGCAATCGGACGTTTAATTTGGAGGCAAAGTATCCAGCCAACAAGACACATGATAAACGCTAGACCGGTTATGGAAATAGTGGAGTAAAGCAATAAGTCTTCCACTGGTTTGAGTATCTTTTTTTCTGGAACTGCAATGATCATCCACAGCTGAACAGTTTGAAATGCACTTGTTAACACTTGCCAGTGAGATTCATTCTGTCGTACGCTTTGCAGCGATATCGCACTTTCCGGCATACCATGTACTTCACTCGTTTTGAAAGAGGATGTATTTTGCAGCAGTATCGATGATGCACTTTGAATGCTTGCGGAATATCCTTCACCGAGCGGTAATTCGGCAAATATAGTATTCAACTTTTTTGCATCCCACACAACAGTTAAAATGAATGGAATATTTCCCAGCTGAAATCGTGTCTGGGTTACGAAAAATTGCTGGTGCGCTGATGTGTCGTTCAGCCAAGCTATTTGAAGCGCGGAATCCATCTTCGAGTGAACCCAATTGCTGTCTTTGACCTGCGGATTCGGCGGTGGATACGCTGTGTTCTGACTCGTCAGTTCATCAGAGAGCTTCAGTGATCGAATTTTTATTTGGATAATTTCCGGATGCAGCGTGACCATAGAACGGAGAACGATTTCCCCTTCTTTAGGGCGTTCCATGACCTGCAAGGCGATGAAGCGTGTAACATCCGACCAACTTGCGATGATGTGATCCAGATCTTCAATGGCATAGGATTGCACATGCCGGATTGTATTCATGCGCTCGGTGATTACCGATGCTTCGTACTTTGAGCGCAGGACTGTCCACACAGCGAGAAGCGCAAGAACTGTAAAAATCCCAACGATGATGAAAATTCTATTTTGAAGAGAAAGTTTCATGTGCATTGTACCCTTCGAACTGAATCATAAAATCATTATCACGAATATAAAAATAATACGAAGAAATTTCTTCAACCTCCACCAGTCTGCAGAAGTACTGAGAATTTGGTCATCAGAAATCGGCGGTCGGTCATATCCGGTTTGGTCGCTGTTGGTCAGGAGGAGAGTCTGATAGTTATGTGCGTAGAATTTTATGGCAACTTCTTCGCTCCGGGAGCATTTAATATGAGGCAATGACTTATTGCCAACCTGTTCGGTTCTGTTTGGGAACCATCACCAGGAAACTTGCATTGGCAAAACGCTGATTATTTTGGCCATGTGAGATTGGTTGCTGGGAACGCAACCAGCATTGAAAACAAGCAACCGATATCTGCCAACGTTCTGAAACTCTCTCTTAACCCACCTTCATCCTCTTCTCGGGTAGAAGTAGAAAATATTTATCGCGGCGAGGTTTCGATCCAGCTCTTCAATCTTCTTGGTCAAGAGATTTTTCGAACATCAGCATCAAAAGTAAATAATCAATTTGCATACACGCTCCACTTACAGCGGCTGCCGCCAAGTCTGTATTTTATCCAGATGAATATGGGGCGTACTGTTTGTAGTGAGAAATTACTGGTCATTTCCAGGAGATCATGAACGATCTGATGTGGTAAGGTATATATTAATCCACCGAATTTTACTAACAAGCGGAGGGCATTCTCGTGATTTAGTAACTCCCTCAATTGCTATCCATTCTTCAAACGAAACAATTTTTTGTATTCATTCATCCTGCAAACTCTCTATGAAGTGCGTTCTGCATTACGGTTGAAATATATTCCTCAAACCCTTCCATATTTCGAGAAACGTGTAAGTCCGACCATGTTCCATTTGGAGTTAGAGACAATTTTGTATATTTTCAATGATGCATTTATCCATAATACGGTTAAAAAGAATGAACCTGTTAAGTGAAAAATATCGACTTGCGCAAATAAGTGTCTGGGTTCAAGAAGGCATTTTTCTTCTGGCATGTTTCTTTTACCTTTTACTTCGAATTCATCCCATTTTCATTCTCGAAGTACACGCACCTGTCTTCTTAAGCGGATCTGATTTTCTATATGATTTTTTTAAAACCCCAGGTGGGTTAGTCAATTGGCTCTCGGCATTTCTAATGCAATTCTGGTTTTCCGATTTTTTAAGTTCCTTATTTTTAGCTGTTTGTTTTTGGATCGTTGGGTTCTTAACCAGAAAATGGATAGAAACCCTGACAGAAAATCATACACTTCATACATTCCATCTGATTCCGGCTTGTCTTTTAATCGTTCTTTACAGCAATTACGATTTTGATCTGAGTGTTACATTAGCAATAATTATTAATTTATTCATTCTGGTTTTATACATTCGTTGGTCACCAAAACAGCAGGTGATTCGTTTAGGATTGGGCTTGGTTATTATCGTTTTATTATATTGGTTCACTGGTGGTGCTTTTCTCTTGTTTGCAGTTCTCTATGGATTGGAGAATCTTCTTTTTAAAAGAAATTTTGTCAACGGCTTTTTATTTTTGTTGATCTCTGCCCTTCTGCCCTTCGCGGCATCGAGGTCTGTTTTTCTCATCAATCTGAAACAGGCATATTTGCATAACTTGACTTTTGAGAATTCGATCGATTTCTGGATCATCGCATACAGTATCCCTGCTTTTTTTCTACTAACACTTTTGATCACATTTATTGTAACGTTACCCGGAATTCGGAAACAATTCTCAAAATTGACCAGAATTGCCTATGGTTGGAAATTGGCGGCTGGAACAATCTTCTTGTTAAGTGGAACAATTCTGTTGGCGAAGGATTCTACCAATGACATAAAAAAGCTTGTTATCCAAGTCAACCGGGCTGTAAGTGAGGAACATTGGACGGACGTGCTCGAGTTGACTCGTCATAGTACGATCGAGACTCCTCTCCTTTTATGTCAAACCAACCTTGCTCTCTTTCAAACAGACAAGCTTCTTGATAGTATGTTTGCCTTTCCTCAATCTAAAGGAATGGCCGGTCTTTTGATGAATCAAACATGGTGTCTCGCATGGTCGGAAGAAGCGAGCAATGTGAGCTGGAAACTAGGGTTGGTGAATGAATCCCAACATTGGGCATCCGAAGCTCTTGAGCATAAGGGGCACACTCCTGATCTTTTAAAACGGCTTGGGATGGTTTATATGGTGAAGGGTGATCATAAGGCAGCTAACCGGTTTTTCCTGAATCTAAAGAAAGTTCCTTTCAAGGAAAAAATCGCAGAGGACCTCATACGGCTCAATGAAAATCCATTAGAACTTGATCTCAACAGCGAGTACAAATACATCCGGTCATGCATGCTCGTCGAGGATTTAATCTCGGTCGCGGGACCGACTTTACCTGAACTCGAGTTATTGCTAAAGCAGAATCCTAAAAATAAAATGGCATTTGAATATTTAATCGCATGTTATTTATTGAATGGCAATGTAAAGGAAATTTGGAATCTTATTCCTTATATAGCTGCAATGACATCTTTCAAAATCCCTCGCCATGTTCAAGAAGCGCTGATGGTTAACGCAGCATTAACTCCAAAATTCGATCTGAGTCAGTTGAAAAAAATAGTTCATCCGCTCAACTTCAATCGATTTGTTGAATACGAACAAATTTTTCGCAAATATGGAGGAAACAAAAACAGCGCACAGCAATATCTGAAAATACAATTTGGCGATACCTATTGGTATTATTTGATGTTTGTCAAACCTTCTTCAAGGCAATCGGAAAATCAAAATGAATATCAATAGTAATATCAAAACGACTGTCCGCTGGATAACATTTATTGGGATTCTCTTTCTGTGTGTTGGTTGCTCAACAACACCTGAGGGAAGAACAGACGTTCAATCCATAGGCCGACGCGCGGTCATTGAGCCTGATTATTCCGGCATAGAAATTCCCCCTAACATCACACCTCTTAATTTTTCTATTAAAGAATCTGGCCAAGAGTATTTCGTCCGGATACATTCCCATCATGGGGAATCGATTCGAATTCAAAACAATTCTGGGAACATCCATATCCCCAAGGAGTCATGGAATAACTTGCTTGCAGAAAACCTTGGACAACAACTCATCTTAGATATCTTTATTAAGAATCAGGCTAATCAATGGATTCGTTTCGATTCCGTAGTGAACCGGATCGCACAGGAATCTATGGATGGCTATCTTACGTACCGAAGATTCGGTCCCCTGTATAACCATTATAGAAAAATGGGTATTTTTCAGCGCAGCCTCGAAACCTTTGACGAAAAACCGATTCTTCTCAACCAGATGACGTCGAACAATTGTATGAACTGTCACAATTTCTGGCAGAACGGAACCGATCGATGGCTTCTCCATTTACGAGGAGCACCTAGTACTTCAATGCTATTGATCGTGGACGGCAAAGTCCAAAGAATCGATACGAAAACCAAGTTCAACGGAGCAACCGCTTATCCAGCGTGGCATCCGTCCGGTAAATTAATTGCGTTTTCAGTCAGCAAATTGCAATTGTTCTTCCATCAGATAGGTGAATGCCGCGATGTGCTTGACACATATTCGGACATTGTTCTGTACGATATTCCAACAAACACCATTACAACGACACCGGAGATTTCCAGCCCTGAACGCATGGAAAATTGGCCTGCGTGGTCCCCTGATGGTAAATTCCTGTATTTCTGCAGCGCTCCGAAATTAGAAACATTTGAAAACCTTCATCAACCCGATGATTTCGTATACAATAAAATCAAATACGATTTAATGCGGATTGCATACGATCCCGTAAGTCGCGGCTGGGGAAAACTCGAAACCGTAATTTCTTCCAATGATATTGGATTAAGCATCACTGAACCAAGGGTATCACCAGACGGCCGCTTTGTTCTCTTCACGGCAGCTCAATATAGTCAGTTCCCGATCTATCTTCCGAGCGCCGATTTATATTTGTTGGATGTAGCAAGTGGTACATGGAAGAAGTTAGATATAAACAGCGATAAGGCTGATTCGTTTCATTCATGGTCAAGTAACAGTCGATGGTTTGTATTCTCGAGCAAACGATACGATAATTTAATCACCATGCCATATTTCAGTCACATTGATTCAATGGGAAATGTATCCAAGCCGTTTGTTCTCCCACAGGAGAATCCTTTGTTTTACGAAACCTGTTTAGAACTTTATAACGTTCCGGAATTCACTAAGGAACCAATTCGTGTTAGTCCACAAATTCTTGCAAAGGCGGCTTTTTCAGAAAAGGATGCTCTGACAGCGAAATTAGATCCGAATGTGCTTTTAAATAGTAATGAGAACAAGTTAAAATCTGTTGCCCCCGATGATCTATCGGGCAAAAAGAATACGACAAACCGCAAAGCGAGCAAATGAGATGATTCAACGTTCTTTCGAGTTACATCCCACATATAAACTTTATAGTACATCATTGCATAATCAGTTGTTTCTTAGTATCTCTATCACAGAAAAAGATGCAAATCCGGAAAAAACAATAGAGGAAATCTACAGCAGAATAGCCGAGATATTGACAGCTTCTTCGAGCCAGATTATTCATGAACGATGCTTCGCCAGCGTGGAACTGCAGCGACAAATCCAACAAGCTCGAGTTCGCGCATTGGAGAAGCATCACATACAAAGTAATACTCCTGTCACTTTTATTGAAGGGGAATCATGCTTTGAGAATACAATAGCCGGTTTCCAAATAAGAGCTTTAAACCCTGCCTCGGGTACAGATATCCGGACCATTAGCGATGATGGTATTCCGAAAGGACGAACATGGAATATCAATGGCTCAACATTTTATATGCTCCAGAGTATTGACGGCGGTAATACCAACGGAGTCGGACATTCAAATAAGAAAGTTCAATCAGAAGCAATGTTTCATCAAGCAGAAAGACTTCTTCGTGCTCAAGGATCTGCATACCAAGATGTAGTGAGAACATGGATTTACATATCGGATATTCTTGATTGGTACGATGATTTCAATGTTGTACGAAATCATTGTTATTCTGAGTACGGTTTTATCGGTAAGACCGAACAAGTACAGGCAGAAGAGATCTATCTTCCCGCGAGCACGGGGATCGAGGGAAGAAATCCATCGGGACGTGCGGCTGTGATGGATGTACTTGCCGTCCACAGTTCTCCAAAGAGTACGATCAAGGTACGTCCTATCTATGGCACAAAACAGAGATCCCCGTATCGATATGGATCTGCGTTTTCACGCGCTGTTGTCATTGAAGAAGCCCAAAGTAAATTGATACTTGTTTCCGGCACAGCTTCAATCGATGAAGAGGGAAGAAGCGTTTTTATCGGAGATCCTGCTGCCCAAATGAAACAAACGTTGAAAGTGGTTTCTGCTTTAATCGCTCCTGAAGGAGCAACACTGCAGGATCTCTGTGAGGCGACCGTGTTTTTAAAACGCAAGCAGGATTTTTCTATTTATCAAAAAATAGCTGAGGAAACCGGTATTTCAAGCGCTCCTTCCGTACATGTCGTAGCAGATGTTTGCAGAGATGAATTATTATTTGAAATCGACGCCGCCTTTATTATTGAAAAATAAACGGCGTAATCATATTCGGAAGCATCTATTGTAGGGGTTGAATATATTCATCCCCGATGGATTCATTCAAAATTATTATTCCATGCACATGGCTTGGCGGCCGGAGGCATGAAAATGTCGTCCCGCTTTGTGGTACAACTTTTTTTGAATTCGTCTCATTCAATATTTTGAAAATGTTTTGGTATATCCTCTCGACACTGAGCGATGAAATTTCCGATTTCAATGAATCACCTCTGTTCAAGACGGTATAGCTGCCAAAAGATTGATTCTGCCTGCCCGTTTTGCTAAGTTGTCAGAGAAACATTTGAGTCGAATATGAGCACGAGCATCACTCTAATAAACCATGCAACGGTACTTATCCGGATCGATGATGTGCATATCATCACTGATCCAATCTACACCAGATCTGTCGGATGGATTGCGCCCCGCTTACAGAAACCGGGCATACCATTTGACGACCTCCCGCGTATCGATTATATACTGATCTCACACAACGATTATGATCATCTGAGCATGAGAACACTCCGCAGGTTATATCGGCGAAACCAATCGACGGTTCTTGTCCCTTTCGGTGATGCCAAGTATGCCTGCAATGCCGGCTTTACAACAGTTGTAGAAATGAACTTGTGGCAGACGATTGACTACAATCAAATACGAATAACCTGTGTTCCGGCAAAACATAAAAGCAACCGTATGCCTCTTCAGCGGATCAAACAACTATGCTGCGGTTATGTTATCGAGAAAAATGATAGCGTGACATATTTCGCGGGCGATACAGGGTATGGCGAACATTTCAAAGAAATCTCTTTACGCTTTTGCATCAAAGCCGCTCTTCTTCCTATTGGCGCCTATAAACCGTATGAATGGTTTCGTGAAATCCACCTCAATCCGCAAACAGCGGTCAAGGCGTTTCTTGATCTTAAAGCTGAGGTTCTTATCCCCATTCATTGGGGTACATTCAAAATAAGCGATGAACCGCTCAATGAACCGCCTGTTCTCCTTCTTGAACAAGCAAAGCGATATGGCGTGGCCAGCAAGATACGTGTTCTTGAAAACGGTGGACGAGTGGACCTGTGATCATCAAATACTGCAGTGTTCGCTTCTCATCTATTTTAATTTGAACGAAATCTGAATAGGTTTCAAAACATCTTGTTGATGGATGGTCAATTCGAGAATAGGGCCCGCCATCGGTCGAGGTTTGCTGCCGGCACCCTTGAAGGGCATGGTTTCTTCTTGAAGTTCAGACTGTGTGATCAGAACTGCTTCATCCGAGGAATTGAGTTCCAGTTTTTTTTCATTGACCTTAATGTTTTTTGGGTTGCTGTTCTCCGGCAAATTCAACCTGATGACCCAATCTCGTAAAGAAATTGCGCCGTTATAGTTTCCTTGTTTCCTGTCGATGACAAACTGTATCTCGTCCTTGTTCTTTGCCAGAGTGACCGGCGTTTTACAGAAAGCATCTTTCTGATAATCAGGCGATAAACCATCGTCTTCGTAGAGGATGCGTGATGTACTGATAGTGTTTTCTGAAGAGACAAAAGCATCGACTATTATTTTATTCCACGCCTGTTCCGTGGTGTATTGCATTTGCGGCAAAGAAAAAACAATACCGCCGGTACGGACATAGACAGGGCACTTCCATAACTCCGGTTGCAAAATGATCATTTTTGGACCTTTCAGTTCTTTTCCCGTCCAAATATCCTGCCAACTTCCGGGTGGAATCCATGCTCTAAAAACCTGCTCGGTATCGATAGTTCGTATAAGTTGAAATTGTGCACCGCCTGCATTTTCAAAATATTCAATTCGTATTGAATAGGAATGACCTGGTTCCAAATTCACTGCAATGGGATAGTCAGTAGCAGCCTGATCGTGCCAGGCATCGACAATCAAGCTGTCGTCAATCCAAACTCGAACTCCATCATCCGAGACAACCTTAATCCTGAATACTCCATTATCTTTCAATGGAAAAATTTTTCCAGTCCAGCGAATAGAGAAGTGATCGGCAGGGATTCTCGGATCTGGACTCACTGTTCTCCAGATAAAATTTAAAGTGGAATCCATACGGACAAATACCGGATCACCTTTTACGTCTTGGTTATCAAAGTATTCACCACGAAGTCCCGGCTTTCCGTCGGGAGTTTGTAAGTTACGAATCGGCACTGCAACGTCTTTTGTTTTGCTGAGAGCGAAGGGTGCGATAAGTAAATCTTCTCCGAAGAGAAACTGCAGATCCCGTTTGGCATCAGGTTCATTGGGCCATTCAAGATCACAGCGGCGCATAATGGGTGTTCCATCATCATACGCTCGGCGAGCTGCTGCATAGAGTGTCGGCAGAAGCCGATACCGCAGCCGGATGTAATCGGTCGTAATTCGTTCGGCTTGTTCTCCATATTCCCAGGGGTAGCGTGTTAATCCACGTGTACAGTGCAGCCGTGTAATGGGTGAAAAAACTCCGTATTGCACCCACCGTACGTATTGATCCGGTTCCGGATTGCCGCCCGTATGCCCTCCAAGGTCTTCATTTACATAAGGCAGCATTCTATAAATACCGCTGTTGACACCATTGGCGATACCGGTTTCCAGATACTCCCATCGTGATTTTTGATCACCGGTCCACCAAATTGGAAATCTGTGGGAGGCCGGATGTGAAGGAGTGTTCCATACACCGTTATCGATGCCATCAACATTTGACATTATGAGAGGTCGTCTCTCAGGATGAAATTTTTCTGTTATGTCATGGTACAAACGCATACCCCAGACCTCTTTACTAATACCCGGCATAGGTTCTTGGAGTCCGGTGTACCAGTTGCGGTCGTACCACCAGATATCAATACCCTTATCGAAAAGGCTCGTCAATCCGTTCCATCGATATTGAATTTCTGCAGGATCCAATGCTGTCTTGGTTTGTGCTTCAGGGTGGTCATTGTACATGAGACGCACATGTTTTCCATGTGCTCTGCTAATAAATCTTTTCATATCGGGGAACAATGAATCATTCGTCGTATAACCGTGGGAAGCTCCAAGCCGCCAGTCGGTATCCACAACGAACATATCTAACGGTATCTGTTTTTTTCGATATATGTCGATGGTTTGAAGCGCCGTCTCTTCGGTGTAAGGATGGTAACGGCTGTCCCATAAACCAAAAGCAAAAAGCGGAGGCAAAGGAGTCGGTCCGGTGAGTTTCAGGAAATCTTTTCTAAAGTCATTATAATGCCCTGATTCAATAATGAATATATAGACATCATCTGCATTATTTGTTGTATCCCAGCCGGAAGCGGGATGATCCTTGAATTTTTCAGGCGGCGTCGTCGCGCCCCATTCAGGCGGTACCAATCGTGGATTGTCGGAGAGAATCCATATCTGATCATTACTGACAGGATCCGGAAAAAATCCCGCGGGTGGCATTCCTTTAAATCGATATTGATTTTTACCGTTCTTCAACTGAATGAAGATTCCTTCGAGTGAATGGCAATTCTTGGGCAGCTCGATCTGGCATTTTGAAGTTGTGAGAATTGCTTGACTTCCCAGCTCTTGAGTCTTTATCGATTCTCCGGTCCAGTTCCGATCGACCACAGTAAAAGTGTTTCGGTCTTCAAAGCCCTTCGGTCCTTTTTGTTCAATCCTCATAAGATTTTCAGATAGGGCTTGAATTCGAATGTTGCCCACGATCGCTTCGCTGGATTGGGCCTTTGCTGGTTGTATGAGAATAATTCCAATAAGGCAGGAAATGCAGAGGAATAAATTTTTTAATGAATTCATGAGAAATTTTCTTTCTCTATCGAATCTCGAAACTCATTTGAATTTTTTACTTTTATTCCTCTTCACGCCCACAAAATTAATCCTTCGCGGAATGGGCTGTCAATGTCCGGGTGTTTTGGCAGCACGCGAACAGTATGCCCCATTCGTCCGCTGGATTCAAGTTTGATGTTCCCGATAAACTCAAACGTATCATCATTTATTTTTTTATGGAACTGCATTGGCAATGTTTTTGCTGCATCGATGTCGCCTTTTGCGTCGAGCGGTCCAAAAAACATTTCTACCGATACATCTTCCGGATTGAGTTTACCCAAATCCAGCCAGGTGTGAACAATACATTCATCGCCGACTTTGAAGCCGTCGTGTTTATCTATCTTGATATCGAGAATTTTGAGTGTGTTCCAATTATTACGGAGATTTTGTTTCCAAGCAGCGAGTTGCTTCGCCCGTTCTAGTTTATTTTGAGAAAGAGCTTCGGCACGCTGAAGAGCCGGCAGGTACATTTCCTCTGTATACTGGCGCACCATCCGGTTGGTGTTGTACTCCGGTCCAATGACGCGCATAGCGCTTTTCATCTTGCTAATCCACGGGCGGGGCAGGTTATCTGCTGTTCGGGAATAGAACAATGGAATGATTTCTTTTTCAAGAAGATCGAAAAGTGCATTCGATTCCACTTCGTTCTGGTATTCTTCATCGCGATATTCTTCTCCGCGGCCGATCGCCCAGCCGGTGTTCGCGCAGCATGCCTCAGCCCACCAGCCATCGAGAATGCTCACGTTTATTGCTCCGTTGAGCGTCGCTTTCATACCGCTTGTTCCGCTGGCTTCCATAGGACGGAGCGGTGTATTGAGCCACACATCAACACCCTGTACGAGGTAGCGTGCAACAACCATATCATAATCTTCGATAAAGACCATTCGCCTGCGCGCTTCAGGACGGCGCTCGAAGTGAATTATTTGGCGAATAAGTTCCTTGCCTGGATTGTCATTCGGATGTGCTTTACCAGCGAAGATGATTTGCACAGGCCGTTCTTTATTGTTCAAGATATTGATGAGACGCTCGGGATTTCGGAGAAGAAGAGTCGAGCGCTTGTATGTTGCAAAACGCCGCGAGAAACCGATGGTGAGCGCTTCCGGATTGAGAATCTCGTCGGATTGCGATATTTCGGAAGGAGTTGCACCGCGGGCTTCAAGCTGTGATCGCAGACGGTTGCGTGCAAAAGCAACTAGCCGTTCGCGCCGGCGTTCGTGTGTGCGCCATAGTTCTTCATCAGGAATATGATGCACACGTCCCCACAGTCCATATTGTTGTGCAGCATCTTCGCGCCAACCGGGACCAAGATAGCGATCGAACAACCCAACCATATCGCGGCTGATCCACGATGGTGCGTGTACGCCATTGGTGATTGAGATAATTGGGATGTCCTGTACGGGGATACCGGGCCAGACATTTTTCCACATTTCTCGCGATACTTTGCCGTGCAGTTTGCTTACGCCATTGCTATGTCCGGACATTTTAAGTGCAAGAATGGTCATGCAAAAACTTTCGGCGGCGTTGTTTGGATTCTCACGTCCGAGTCCGAGAAATTCTGCTTGTGTTAATCCCAAGTCCCGATAGTACTGGTTGAAATATTGTTCCATCAGCTTTGGATCAAAATAATCGTTGCCGGCAGGCACAGGTGTGTGCGTCGTAAAAACTGTACTTGCGATTGTTCCTTCACGTGCTTCAGCAAAACTTATTTTATACTCCTGCATCAAATTGCGGCAATGTTCCAGTGTAAGGAATGATGAATGCCCCTCGTTTAAATGAAAGACCGATGGTTTTAAACCGACTGCTGTCAATGCACGGCAGCCGCCGATGCCAAGGAGAATTTCTTGTTTGATGCGCAGTTCCCGATCGCCGCCATACAACTGATCGGTAATATTCTGGTCTTCCGGAGAATTTTGAGGAATGTTTGTATCGAGAAGATAAAGCTTCACACGTCCAACCTGGACTAACCAAATTTGGGCAAATACTTGCCGACCAGGTAAATCCACAGAAACAGTCTTTGGCTTTCCATCAGAGTCAAGCGCTTGTTTCAGTGGAAGCGCGTAAAAATCATTTTCCGGATTTCGTTCTTGCTGCCATCCATCAGCGTTCAGGTATTGACGAAAATATCCTTGCTGATATAATAATCCGACACCGACAAGTGGCAGTCCCAAATCGCTGGCAGCTTTTAAGTGGTCGCCGGAAAGAACTCCCAATCCGCCGGAATAATTTTGCAAACACTCGGTTAATCCAAACTCCGCGGAGAAATACGCAAAGCAGCTATCTTTTTCTGCCGGATGAGTTTTGAGAAACCAACTCGATCCGTTTTCCTGATATTCAGCAAAACGCCTGCATGCACGTTCCGCTTGGGCGAGAAACGCATCGTCCCGTGTTAGTGTGATGAGACGTTCCTGTTTAATCATTCCCAGCATCTGTACTGGATTGTGATTTGTTTGTTCCCATAAATCCAGATCAATCCGCATAAAGAGTTCCATCAGTTCGTGATCCCACACCCAAAGCAGATTATATGCGATGGATTGAAGGCATTGAAGTTCTTTTGGAATTGATGGGGCAACGGTGTAAGAAAGGATGGGTCGAGTCATAAAAATAACTCACTTTCTATGTGCTGAATAATATCGGTCAGCGTTCAGCAGATGTATAAATAAGAGAAATAAAACTCGTTCAACGACAACATTTTGTAAAATCATAGTAAACATTCGGCATAAAAACCACTAAATACATTCGAAATTCCATTGCTTTCGCTGGTTTTATGTATTATATTAAGATGATTTTGGGCGATGCCGTTATTGAAAGCGGCAACCTGGCTTTGTCGAGGTTCGATGAAGTCGACTTCCTCGCACATCAAGTTCATTAAATTGGCAAAAAAACCTCATATTTACTGTGTCTTTTCTGCGTTCCTCGTCCTTTCCATCGTTTCGAGTTTGTGCTCAATTGTAGTGTCTCAACCACTTATTCTTACAAATGGCCAACCAACACTCGAGGGGTTAGACGCAGGAATGCATATCGATTCGCCCACACGCAAGAAAATTGACTTGGCAGGGACCTGGCAATATTCCATCAGCGGCGACATATGGCGGGATATTAAAGTTCCAAGTTCAATTGCCTATGAAGGACAGGTAACATTACACCGCACCTTCGCTGTGAGCGAAGAACTTCTTAAAAAGTCTGCATTCAAGTTTGTGGCGCTTGGAATTAATTACGAATGCGAAATTTTTATCAATGATGTATTCATCGGAAAACATGTTGGCGGATATACAAGTTTTGAGTTTGACGTCCCGGATGATGTATTGCAGATTGGCCAGGAAAACACAATCAAGGTGATGGTGAGTAACCGGTTGAGTGCCCGTAAAACTCTCCCTGTATGGAAACAAATTTGGGGATGGAAAAATTACGGTGGTATTTTACGTGATGTCTATATACTAGCAACACCACGGCTTTGGGTGGACCATGTCCGTTTTCAAACAAGCTCTAACATTCAAATGAATCAAGCAACTGTTCGGCTTGAATGTGTTTTGAGCAATAAACAATTCGGTCCGTTGAATCGGGATTCGCTTTCATCAAGATCAAAACAATCTTCCTACTTCCTCAACGTCGAGTTACATGAACGGTTCTCAGATCTACTCATTGCGCAAGGGACGTCAGCACCTATAACACTCGAATCAAATAAAAATGCAAATGTCCAGCTTGCGCTCACTGTGAACGGACCGAAGCTTTGGAGTCCCGAAAATCCAGAACTCTATATTCTGAAAACAAGTGTCGTCGCTATTGAAGGAAAGCAAAGAGTAGCGGTTGACCAATATAATTTGAATATGGGATTTACATCCGTACAAGTGCAAGAAAACGCATTCATACTAAATAGCAACAAAATAAAACTGAAAGGTGTCGTGTGGATGGAAGATTCGCCGAGATGGGGGGCGTCTCTTTCGTATGAACAGATGGAGAAGGATGTTGTTCTCATCAAAGCACTTGGCGCCAACGCAGTTCGATTTGCGTTTCATCCGCCGCATCCTTATATGCTGAACCTTTGCAGCCGCTATGGATTACTCGTCATTGAAGAAATGCCTGTGTGGAATGTGCCGGCGGAAATATTAAATGAAGAAGCTTTCCAATCAATGGCAGAAATCCAGACACGGGAAATGGTGGAACGAGATGGCGGGTATCCGTGTGTGCTTGCGTGGGGTATCGGAAATCAGTTTGATTCTGCAGATGAACAGGCTCTTGGCTTTGTGAAGAAGATCTCCGAAGTAATTCACCAGCTTGATGATCGTCCTGTGTATTACGGCTCCCCTATGCTGAAGAATGATGTTTGCACATCTGGTGTGGATTTTGTCGGTATCACCTTGCCCCAGTGCGATTTAAAAACTTTCCGACGGTTGTTATCGGAATGGGAAAGAAATCATCCGAGCCAACCGCTCGTCGTACTCAGTTACGGAAAAGAAGTCGAGCAAAATAACCGGAACGGTTACAGCGATCCGATGTCGCAGGAAGCACAAGCGAGGTTCTTTATTCAATACTATGCTGCACTCAAGGAGGCAAACACCGCAGGCAGCTTTGTGCTGGCTCTCACGGACTGGCGCGGTGATCGCCCTCTGCTCAATTTTGGACTTGGCGATCGTTATCTTCATCCCGTCGGTTTGCTCAGTCAGTCGCGGGAGAAGCGATTGGCATACGAAGTTGTTCGTGTGCTTTATAACGAAGAACGCATTACTGCTATTCCGGCAGGAAACCATCGCATGAATTTTCCGTGGGTGCATGTACTCATCGGATTTTTGGTAATTGTTCTTATTGGATATGAATACACGAACCGAAGGTTTGGTGAAAGTCTACAGCGTTCGTTGATCCGATCGTATAATTTTTTTGTAGATTTACGCGACTTGCATACGGTTTCCATCGGGCATACTCTTATTCTGTCTGGCGCTATTTCAACTACACTTGCATGCTTGCTTTCTGGTATTATGTATCATTATCGCGCGGATAGATTTGCAGATTATATCATTACGTATCTTTGCACTATGGATTACGTGAAAGAACAATTCATTCGCGCAACTTGGCACCCGTTTGCAGGCATAGTCGTGTTGACCTGTTTATTCTTTCTTGCTGGAGCAATTCTTGCCTTGTTGATGTGGGTGCTTGCATTATTCATAAGAATCCAAGTTTCTTGGGTTCATGTTTATTCGGTTTCTGTTTGGGGCGCAGCACCTATTATTTTCTTAAGCCCACTTGCAATGAGTCTCTTTAAAATTATGGAGAATCCTTCGTATGTGCTTCCGTCGCTCGTGCTTATTGGTCTCTTTCTCTTCTGGACATTGTTGCGCGTGTTGAAGGGAGTTTCTGTGATGTACGATCTGAGTCCGGTGAAAACGTATGTCGGCGGATTTCTCATGTGCATTATTCTTTTGGGCGGATTGTTCCTCTACTACGATTCAATCTTTGCACTGAGTTCGTATCTAAAATTCATCATTCATCTCGCGCAGAACCTTGGGTAATGTACCTCTCCAAATTAGAAATATTTGGGTTCAAGTCGTTTGCCCAGAAAGTAAGCATGTCGTTTGACGAAGGGCTTACTGCAATCGTCGGGCCCAATGGCTGCGGTAAAACAAATGTGGTAGATGCAATCCGCTGGGCTTTGGGTGAACAGAAACCTACGACGCTACGGTCCGACAAAATGGAAGATGTTATTTTCAACGGAACAAAATCACGCAAGCCGCTGAATGTTGCAGAAGTTTCCATCACCATAGAGAACACAAAAGGGATCCTCCCGTCTGATTACAGTGAAGTAACAATCACACGCCGTGTGTTTCGCTCAGGAGAGAGTGAATATTATTTAAATAAGACACTCTGCCGATTGAAAGATATCCGAGATTTGTTTATGGATACGGGGATGGGTTCGGATGCGTACTCCGTCATCGAGTTGAAAATGGTGGAAAGTATCCTGAGCGACAACTCTGACGAGCGGCGCCGTTTGTTCGAAGAGTCCGCTGGCGTCACGAAGTACAAATATCGGCGTAAAGAGGCATTCCGCCGCCTTGATGTTGTTCGTCAGGATCTGACACGCGTGAATGATATCATTCGCGGCGTGGAGAAGGCAGTGAATTCGCTCGAACGTCAAGCGCAGAAAGCGGAAAAGTACAACGAACTTGTTAAACAATTGCAAACACTAGAATTGGGTTTACTTGTTCGCGAATTCTCAAATGTGGTTTTGAAAATTGAACCGCTGACACAGCAGCTTTCCGTTGCAGTAGATGAAAAAAACCGGTTAGAAGTAGAAGTGAAGCAGGAAGAAACACTGTTAGATGTGCTGCGACAGGAATCGGAAGAATTAGAGCGACAACTGACTGCAACCCAAGAAGACCTCATAACACGACAGACGGCAATTCACGAACTGGAACAGCACCGTGCCACTTCGGTAGAACGCAGGCGGTCACTCCAGGAAAACATAGAACGATTCAATAGGGAAAAAATTGAACTGAGCCAGCAGCGCGTGGAGTTAGAAAAAAAACAAGCTGAATTGGCGCATGTGTCGGAACACCTTCAGGCAAAAATTACTGCCGCAGAAGAGATATATCGTCTTAAGAAAACTCAACTCGATGAATTTGAAATCCAGTTAAACGCTCAGCGTGCCGAACTGAAAGCAAATCAAGAACAAGTGATTGCGCTCATGCATGAACTTGCAGAACTGCGTAATCGCGAGAACCAGGTAAAAGCGCGCATTGAAAATATCCGCGGCCGCGTGAGCTACACAGCTGAAGAGAATACAGGATATCACCGCGACATCGAGAAAAATTCAAGTCTCATCGCCGCGCTCACAGCGGAGAACAAACAGCTTCGTCTCTCATTTGCGGAAGCAGAAGTGCGAACGCATAAGATGGAAGATTACAAGCAAAAGCTTCAGGATGAAATTGAACAACTGCGCAGGCAGGATCACGAAGTGCTGGGTGATGTCGAACGCAAGCAGGCCCGCATAGATTTTCTGAAAGGATTAGTCGAGAGTTTCGATGGGTATTCTGAAGGTGCAAAGTATCTCATCACGAGCAATGAGTGGAGCGCAAAAATTCAGACGACGGTGGGCGAAGCTGTCCAAACAGAACCACAATATCGCATTGCCATTGAGACAGCTCTTGGTGAAACGGCCGGATTTGTTGTCGTCGATAATGTACAGGAAGCATATGCAGCAATCGATTTCCTGAAAAAGAACAACAAGGGAAAGGCAACGTTCATCTGTCTTGACCGGTTGCCAAGTCTTTCCAATCATCGTGTTCCCATTCAAAGCGTGGGAGTGATCGGGTGGGCGAGCAGTCTGGTGCAGTTTGAAAGTCAGCATGAGAGATTATTTAATTTTCTTTTTGATGAAACGCTTCTCGTGAACGATGTTCCCGCTGCGCTCACTATTGTCAACGATCATCCTAATGTCCGTTGCATTACACTAGAAGGTGAAATTGTCACGGGGAAGGGTGTTGTTCGCGGCGGCAGTGTCCGGCAGGATGAAGGCGGGCATATAAGCAAGAAGTCACAACTGGAAGAATTTACCGCCGATGTCAGTAAGCTGCGTGATCGGCACGAACGCATTATGCATGATCTTCAAAAGAAAATAGAGGATTTGGAAAATGTCAATTTGAAGAAACTTGCGGAAGAAGCGCGCGCCATCGAACAACAAAAAACTTCTGTGGAAATCCGCATTGCACAAATTGAATTTGAAAAGAAGCGTGCACAGGATAATATTGATCGCAACAACACGGAAGCGAAAAAACTTGGGCAGGAAATTGAGTTGTTGAATAAGGAAATTCAGACACTCACGCCGTCCGTTGCTGCATTGGAACGCAGGCAGGCGGAAGCGGAACAGCAGGTGGGCGCGGCAATGAGTGAAGTAGAGACCATGGATGCGCTTTGGAATGAATATTCCGGCGTTGCAAATGAAGCGAACCTATCGGTACTTGCGCTGAAAAGTGAAGAACGCAGCGTTCTTCAGGAAAAAGAATACACCATTGCAACAGTGCAGACCGTCGCAACGACATTCGACCAGCGGACAGAAGAAATATTTAAGGCGAAAGAAGATATCGGAACGATCGCAGCCGATCTGGAAGCGATTGCCGTTACGCTTCGCGAAGCACGACAGGAATATAACAATATACTTGAACAGAAAAAAACCGTTGATCAGGAATTTTCTATTAAGCGCAGTCAGATTCATGAAATTGAATTGAAGTTAAAAGATGAACGGCTCAAGCAGGAAGGGTCTTTGAAATCGGCGCACGATCTTGAGATCAAGATTCAAGAACTGACAATGAAAGCAGAAAATCTCAAAGCACGTGCCAAGGAAGATTTTGAAATCGATATTCAGCCGCAGGAGTTTTCCGATGCGAACCCGTATGATTTTACAGCAGCACGCGAAGAAGTCCACAAGCTCAAAGAAAAAGTCAATGTACTCGGCGCGGTGAACTTTGCTGCGTTCGACGAATACAAGAGCGAGAAGGAACGGCTTGATTTTATGTCTGCCCAGCGGGACGACCTGGAGCAATCCGAAAAGACGGTGCTGGAGACGATCAATGAAATTAACGCCACAGCGCAGAAACAATTTCTGCAAACGTTTGAATTGATCCGCGAAAATTTCATCACAACATTTAAGAGTTTGTTTGATGAAGGCGATGAATGCGATCTCCGGCTCGATCCAGAAGAATTGGACCCCCTCGAAGCACGCATAGAAATAACCGCAAAGCCGCGTGGCAAGCGCCCGACTTCGATTGATCTGCTCTCTGGCGGCGAGAAAACTCTGACTGCAATTGCATTATTGTTCGCTATTTATCTGGTGAAACCGAGTCCATTTTGTATTCTCGATGAAGTAGATGCACCGCTGGATGATTCCAATATTGATCGGTTTGCGCGCATTCTGCGCAAGTTTTCAGATAATACACAATTTGTCGTTGTCACACATAATAAACGAACTATGGAAGCGACAAACGCAATGTACGGCGTCACGATGGAAGAAGAGGGCGTATCGAAACTTGTTTCAGTGCGCTTTAATGAAGTAGAAAAGAATTAAAATCTAAAAACTCAAAATTACAGACAACAAATAACAAACAAATTCCAATAATAAAAACCAAACATAAAAAGATCTTTTTTTTGTCAATGAGCAATTGAGATTTTCCCAAAGGGATGCCTTTGGCAGATCATTGTCTGAAATTATTCCGAAGGGATGCCTTTGGCAGATGTTTGGAACTTGAAATTTTACAGAAGTTTATATGATTCGTGTTTTTTGTGATTTTGATGGCACTGTATGTTCGGAAGATGTTGGTGAGCAGTTCTTTCTAAGATATGCAGGTGAAAAAGCGGAACAAAACATTCAGCGTTTGCTCAGCGGCGAAATCACCATGCAGGAATGGTTGACGGAATTGTGCGAAGCGATCCCTTCAATCCGTCAAAAGGATTTTTGGGATTTCATAGATCAGTTTGTCACTGATCCGCACTTTGCAGAATTTGTTCGTTTCTGTAAAGAAAAAGAAATCCCGCTCATGATTCTCAGCGACGGGTTGGATGCGTATGTAGAACATGTTCTTTCAAATGCTGGATTAAGTCACGTACCGTTCTTTGCAAATCACGCGGAGTTTGTCGGAGAGAGACTAAACGTTTCTTTTCCATACACGGATGCAGAATGTCACTCGTGCGGCAATTGCAAGCGCAATCACATACTCAATGCATCAGCCGATGAAGATATCATTGTGTACGTCGGCGACGGATATTCTGATCGGTGCCCGGTGAGGTATGCAGACTTTGTTTTTGCCAAGCAGCAGCTCATCAAGCATTGTCAGGAACAGAACATTACATATTTTGAATTCAATCACTTTGGCGATGTGCAGACAAAGATGGAAGAAATTGTTCAACGCAAGCGTATTCATCGCCGGCAGGAAGCCGCTATGTCGCGCCGCGAAGTCTTTATGCAAGGATAAAAGTTGAAGTCTTTTCGAGAAAGATTGTTTTCATTGCGCAGCTATACGCCTATTCCATTCCTGTTGGCGATGGTTATCTTCGCTCAACCAACAGCAGTGACAATGGCGATTGGATTTGTCGTGGTGGCGATTGGTGAATATATTCGTTTTTGGGGTGTTGCATACGCCGGAAGTCTTACACGCGTCACCGGCAGTGTTGGTGCGCCGGAAGTAATTATGGCAGGACCATTCGCACGTGTTCGCAATCCGCTGTACGTTGGCAATTTACTCACGTATGTCGGTATCGGCATTATGTCAAATGCACTCGTACCGTGGCTCGTACTAGTCGCGGCAATATGGTTCAGCTTTCAGTATTATCAAATTGTGATGGCGGAAGAAGAATTTTTAGAAAAAGAATTTGGTACAGCATATGTAGAATTCAAACGAAACGTTCCGCGTTTTATTCCGCGCGTGTCGGCGTACGTTAATCCGATTCAGTCAAAACAATTGGCGAACTGGAAAGAAGCGATACACTCCGAGCGGCGAACGTTTCAAGCATTGAGTTTGGTATTTGTTATTCTCATTGTTCTTTGGTATGTGAGGTAGTGCGTGGATCAGCGTGTGATGATCATTGCTGGTGAAGCATCGGGTGATTTGCATGGCTCCGGTGTCGTGCGGGAGTTGAAACGCCTTTCTCCTCGTGTCGATGTGTATGGCGTTGGCGGCGACAAGATGAAGCATGAAGGCATGGATCTTATTTATCACATCAACGAGCTCGGGTTTATGGGATTTAAGGAAGTGCTGCAACATCTTCCGTTCATCAAGACAATGGAACGCACTCTTGAGCAAATCGTGAGGTTCAAAAAGCCGGATGTGCTGCTGCTGATCGATTATCCCGGATTCAATCTCCGGTTTGCACGCATTGCGAAACGCTATGACGTCAAGATCGCCTATTATATTAGTCCGCAGGTGTGGGCGTGGCATAGGTCGCGTGTGAAAAAGATTCGCTCACTTGTTGATAAGATGCTGGTCATTTTTCCATTTGAAGCGGATTTCTATCGAGCGGAAGGAGTCGATGTAGAGTTCGTCGGTCATCCTTTATTGGAAGTGTTGGAGTCGAAACTCGACCGGAAGAATTTCTGTAAACGTTTTTCATTGGATGAGCAGAAACCAATAGTGGCATTGCTCCCCGGAAGCCGCAAGCAGGAGATCGATTCAATCTTTCCTGAAATGCTTTCTGCCGCGCGCATGCTTTCTGCCCAGAATAATGCAGAAATTGTTATTGGTCTTGCACCGACCTTGGACGAAGAATATTTCAGAACACTCTACAATTTAAAAGGAATTCATTTTATTAAAGGATTAACGTACGAATTGATGGCAAATGCTGATTTTGCATTTGTCACTTCCGGCACCGCGACGTTGGAAACGGCATGTTTTGGAACACCGATGTTTGTAGTGTACAAAACTTCTTGGTTGACGTACTTGATAGGTCGTGCGCTTGTGCATGTGAAGAATATCGGACTCGTCAATATTGTAGCGGGGAAGATGATTGCGCCGGAGTTTATTCAGTATAAGGCAACTGCGAAGAAAATGGCAACGTCGGCGTTGAGATTGTTGCATGATGAGAGACAACTTGCAGATATGAAAGCAGAGCTTTCCAAGGTGAAGGTTATGCTGGGCACAGTTGGTGCCTCGCGGCGAGTTGCAGAACAAATTATGAAGATGGCGTAAATGAAGCGCGCAAGACTTTTTCTCTTGCCGTTCTCTCTGTTTTATTGGCTGGGAGTTACTGTTCGCAATTGGTTCTTTGACATAGGCATTTTAAAAACGAAAAAGGTAAGCGTACCGGTGATTTCTGTCGGTAATATTTCTGCGGGCGGGGTTGGCAAAACACCGTTTGTGGAACTGCTGATAGAAAAATTAGCAATCAATGGCCAGTTATCAGTTGTCAGTAGAGGATATGGACGAAAATCTATTGGAACGGTTGTTGTCAGCGATGGACGCGGAAAATTAGCGTCGGTTGAAAATTCTGGAGATGAACCGATCCAGCTTGCGCTCAAATATCCCGAGTTGATAGTTGTTGTAGATGAACAGCGTGTTCGAGGAGCCCAGAAAGCCGTCGCACTTGGTGCAAAAATGATTCTGCTCGATGATGGATTTCAACACCGGTATGTACATCGGGATCTTAATATCGTTATTCTCACAGCGGAAGAAATTCTCAAGGGAGATGTATTACTGCCTTCTGGAAATAGACGCGAGCCATTGACCTCGTTGAAGCGCGCAGATGTGATTGCAGTGACACGATGCGCGGATACTAAAGAGTATGAACACGTTTGCACAGTTGGACGGGATTGTAGCTTGTTTCCGACTAATACGCCGACGATTGGATTGACAACAACACTCAAAGCATTGAAGCGTATTTCATCCAATGATATCGTACAAGCTCAAGAATTTAAAAATAAAAATGTCATTGCGTTTTCTGGAATCGGTAATCCGAAATCGTTTGAAGATCTACTGTTGAAAGCGGACATAAACATTGTGAAACATCTTTCTTTCTCAGATCATCACTGGTACAAGGATAACGATCTTAAGGTGATTATTGATGCAAGAAAACAAACACAAGCCGAATTCATTATCACGACAGAAAAAGACGCTACGCGGCTGAGAGAACGATTTACACAATTTCTGGAAATGGAATCGGTGATCGTTGCTGAGATTCAGATGGGAATATTATCTGGAGAACAAACTTTAGACGAATTGTTCAATCGTCTCAATTAAAATATTATGGATAGAAAATCTTATTTACAAAACTTGTAGGAATACTCCTGCAAGAATTTCTTTAATTTCATTAAACAAACAAGAAATAATATTCAACTGAAAGGATAAAAGTCAAAATGGCAAAAGTAACAAAATATGTGTATTTCTTCGGCAACGGAAAAGCCGAGGGTAAAGCCGAGATGAAAAATCTTCTCGGCGGCAAAGGTGCAAACCTTGCCGAAATGGTGAATATCGGGCTGCCGGTTCCGCCGGGTTTCTCTATCACAACGGAAGTATGCACAGCCTATTACCAGAATAAAAAACAGTATCCGAAGTCGTTGCAGAAGGAAGTTCTTGCCGCGCTTGCAAAAGTAGAAAAAGCGATGAATGCGAAACTTGGCGATGCAAAAAATCCACTGCTCGTTTCCGTACGGTCAGGAGCGCGTGCGTCGATGCCCGGCATGATGGACACGATCCTCAATCTTGGTCTCAATGATAAAACGGTTGCAGGCCTTATTGCGAAGACGAAGAACGAACGTTTCGTGTATGATTCATACCGGCGGTTTGTGCAAATGTACGGCGACGTCGTGCTCGGATTGAAACCCGTAAATAAGGACGACATCGATCCGTTTGAAGAAATCATCGAAGCGAAGAAGCATCAGAAAAATGTAAAGCTCGATACCGAACTCACAGCCGAAGATCTCAAGGAACTCGTTGTGAAGTTTAAAGCGGCGATCAAAGAAAAGACCGGACACGACTTCCCCGAAGATCCGCTTGAACAGATGTGGGGTGCTATAGGTGCAGTGTTTAGTTCCTGGATGAACGATCGTGCAATTGCGTATCGTAAAATGTACGATATCCCAGAGTCATGGGGAACCGCAGTAAGCGTGCAAACGATGGTATTTGGTAATATGGGTGAGGATTCCGGAACGGGCGTTGCGTTTACTCGTGATGCAGCAACCGGCGAAAATTATTTTTACGGCGAATATCTCATGAACGCGCAAGGAGAGGATGTTGTTGCCGGTACGCGCACACCGCTGCCAATACTCAAACTGAAAGAACAGGATGCGAAACTGTATGGACAGTTAGACAAAATTCGCAAGACGCTGGAGAAGCATTATCATGATATGATGGATGTCGAGTTCACCATCCAGCAAGGCAAGTTGTTCATGCTTCAATGCCGTGTTGGAAAGCGGACTGCATTTGCCGCTATCAAGATTGCGGTAGATATGGTTGTTGAGAAACTTATTTCAGAAAAAGAAGCACTGATGCGCATCGAGCCGGATCAATTGAATCAATTGCTCCGACCGATTTTTGATCTCAAGGAAAAAGAAGCAGCGGTCAAATCTGGACGTTTGCTCGCGAAAGGTTTGAATGCGGGGCCAGGAGCGGCCACCGGACGCATCGTGTTCAACGCTGTTGATGCAGAAGCGTGGAAGAATCGCGGCGAGAAAGTTATTCTTACCCGTATCGAAACATCACCGGAAGACATCAAAGGGATGGATGCGTCGGAAGGCATTCTCACGGCGCGCGGCGGTATGACTTCACACGCGGCGCTCGTTGCCCGCCAAATGGGCAAGGTCTGCGTCGCAGGATGCGATGAGCTGAATATCGATTATGCCAAGCATACGATGACGGTGAAGGGCAAAGTGTTGAAAGAAGGCGATTGGATTTCGCTGGATGGCTCAACCGGCCAGGTAATAGAAGGCAAAATTCAGACGAAGCCGTCCGAAGTACTGCAAGTGCTTGTTGAAAAGACTCTCGATCCGAAAGATGCACCGGTCTATCAGACATTCGCAAAAGTTATGCTATGGGCTGATAAATATCGGACGTTGAATATTCGCACAAATGCCGATCAACCGGATCAAGCTGCGAATGCAATCGCGTTTGGCGCCGAAGGTATTGGCCTCTGCCGCACAGAACATATGTTCTTCGGCGAAGGAAAGATTGGACCGATGCGCGAAATGATTCTCGCTGATACTGTCGACCAGCGAAAACTGGCGCTTGCAAAACTTCTTCCCTTGCAGCGGAAAGACTTTGCCGGCATCTTTGAGGCGATGAATGGAAGACCGGTCACGATCCGAACCATTGATCCGCCATTGCATGAATTTGTACCGCACGAAGAAAAGGAACAACGTGCGCTGGCACAATCGATGGGCATCAGTTATGAGAAGGTGAAAGAGCGTGTAGAAGGATTGCACGAGTTCAATCCGATGCTTGGTTTCCGCGGATGCAGACTTGGCATTATCTTCCCGGAGATTACCGAGATGCAGGCGCGCGCTATTTTTGAAGCAGCTGCCGAAACGCAAAAGAAAGGCATACCTGTCGCACCGGAAGTCATGATTCCTCTTGTGGGCAATGTGAAAGAATTACGGCATCAGGAAAAACTCGTTCGCGCAACTGCGGAAGCAGTGATGAAGGAGCAAGGCGTGAAGTTCAAGTATATGGTCGGTACCATGATCGAAATTCCGCGAGGCGCTGTAACGGCGGATGAGATCGCAGAGGTTGCCGAGTTCTTCAGCTTCGGAACCAATGACCTGACACAGACGACACTCGGTGTCAGCCGCGATGATGCGGCACGGTTCCTTGTTCCTTACGTTGAAAAAGAAATGTACGCGAAGGATCCGTTCGAAGTTCTCGATCGCGGCGGAGTCGGCAAGTTGATGAAGATTGCCGTTGAGAAAGGCCGCGCAACGCGACCCGGTATTAAACTCGGCATCTGCGGTGAACACGGTGGTGAACCATCGAGTATTGAATTCTGTCATCTTATCGGTTTGAACTATGTCAGTTGCTCGCCATTCCGCGTACCAATCGCGCGTTTGGCTGCCGCACGTTCAGCGCTGTTGAATCCGATAGCGCCTGCGAAAACAGCGGGCAAAAAAGCAAAGACGTCGCGCAAGAAATAAACCGGCATAGAGTTCATTAATTCACAGGAGGCGGAATATGGATCCACCGCCTCCTTCAACTTAAATAAATTAGAAGGGATATGAGCAATGAAGCTCTCCGATTTCAAATATCCGCTTCCTCGTAACTTGATAGCGAAGCAACCGGCAAATCCGCGTGACCACTCAAGGTTAATGGTGATGAACCGCGTTGATGAAACTATTGATGAACGAAAGTTCTATGAAATCGCAGATTATTTTCAAAAGGGTGATTGTCTCGCAATCAACGAGACGCGTGTATTTCAGGCGCGGCTCTATGGGAAGAAAGAAAAAACGAATGCAAAAATTGAAGTCTTTCTGCTGCGCGAACTGAACGCTGAAGAAAATATCTGGGACGTTATCGTCGATCCGGCTCGTAAAGTCCGTATCGGCAATAAAATTTATTTTGATGACGGCAAACTGTGGTGCGAAGTAATCGACAATACAACTTCGCGCGGGCGCACGGTTCGTTTCAATCATAAAGGTGATTTTTTCAAGATCATCGATCGTATTGGACTGACACCGCTGCCTCATTATATCAAGCGTGATGCAACGAATAAGGACAAAGACAGTTATCAGACTGTCTATGCCCGCGTGGTAGGTGCTGTTGCTGCACCGACTGCGGGACTGCATTTTACGAAAGCACTGCTGAAAAAGCTAGAAGCGAAAGGTGTGAAGTTTGCGCCGGTTGTCTTGCATATTGGTCTTGGCACATTTCGTACTGTAGAAGTGGAAGATCTTACGAAACATAAAATGGATTCGGAATATTTCGAGATTTCCAGCGAAACCGCAAATATCATCAACAAGACAATCGATTCGAAACATAATGTTTTTGTTGTCGGCACGAGTACGTGCCGTGCAGTGGAATCCAGCGTCACCGTTGACGGTCACGTGAAGCCGGCGAGAGGATGGACAGATAAATTCATTTTCCCGCCGTACAGTTTCAAGGTGACGGATAAGCTGATTACGAATTTCCATTTGCCTGAATCAACATTGCTGATGCTGGCAGGTGCATTTGCCGGACACGAATTCTTGATGCACGGATACAAGAAAGCCATCAAGGAAGGATACCGATTTTACAGTTATGGCGATGCAATGTTGATTGTCTAAGTTATTCTGTATTTTCGTTTTTAAGAAGGGGGTTTTATTTCTGAAGAATTTGTCATTGGGAATGAAATCCCCTCCTGATTTTTTGTTGCATGAACTTTTTGCTTTTAAGGAATAGTGTAGAAATGTCGAGATCAAGGCCCAAAGTATTTGCAATTGTTCCAGCGGCAGGCTCAGGCACGCGAATTGGTGGAGATATTAAAAAACAGTTTCTCCCGTTGAAGGGGAAACCGATCATCGTGCATACGCTTCAGCAATTCGAACATTGTTCGGATGTTGATGAAGTCGCACTGGCTCTTCCGGAATCGGCAATGTCTGAAATGGTAGCCATCGTCGAACGGTACCGGCTGCACAAAGTCAGCAAAATGGTACTGGGCGGCGTGAAGCGGCAGGATTCGGTTCGCAATGTACTCAACAGGTTGACACTAAAAGAATCGGACATTGTTCTTGTGCACGATGGTGTGAGACCGTTTATTGAAACAAAACGCATTGCGCATCTTTTAAAAGTTTGCAAAGAATATGATGCGGCGGTGCTGGCGGTTCAGCCGAAAGATACGATTCGGCGTTCAACAGGAGGCGGTTTTTTCGACCAGACATTGGATCGTACAGCGCTATGGCTGATTCAAACACCGCAGGCATTTCGCGCGAAATTATTGGTGCAGGCATTCGAAAAAGCGAAAAAGGACAAGTTTTATTCAACCGATGAAGCTGCGCTTGTTGAGCGATTAGGAGTAAAAATTCGGATTGTAGAGGGAACTTATGATAATATTAAGATCACAACTCCGGAAGATTTAGAGTTAGGTTTGATGATCTTTGAGCGTTGGCATATGAAAGGATGGCTGTAAGTTGCTTCTTGGCGCCAAAATGAATATCTTATAGTTGTACTGTTGAAGTATGAAGAAGGAATGATGTATGATAAATATGGTTATTGTTGTGCTTTTGAGTTATATCGTGGGATCGATTCCGACAAGCGTCATGCTTTCCAAGTGGCGGCATGGTTTTGATATTCGCAGCAAAGGAAGCGGCAATGCAGGCGGCACAAATGTATTCCGAGTCCTTGGCTGGAAATCGGGTATGTTCGTTATCATTGTGGATGCATTGAAAGGCGTCATTGCAACCACGGTTGTTGCTCGTTTATTCTGGGATCCAACATTGCCATTTTACAATCACACACCATTTGATGATTTCACCATTATCCAAATGATTTGCGGCGGCGCTGCGGTTATAGGGCATGTTTGGACAATGTTTGCCGGATTCAAAGGTGGAAAAGGTATTGCGACGGGTTCAGGCATGCTCATTGGCATCGCACCGACAGAATTTGCAATTTCAATTGCAGTGTTCTTAATCTTTTTATATGCATTCAAATATGTCTCGCTCGGTTCCATTATGGCGGCGGCATCGTTTCCGCTATCGCTCATCATTCGATACAATATTCTCTCGGATGAAATTCACAGCTATAAAACATTGGTGTTCTTCAGTACCGGTATCGCACTCTTCCTTATCTATTCGCACCGCGCCAATATCAAGCGGCTGATCGAAGGAACTGAACGGAAAATTACAGGTTTAAAAAGGAAAACTGACTCAGTCGAATCCTAAATCACGCGCAATTCCAAGGAAGGCACTCATGTTCTTATCTCGCGTGCCGTCAATGATATGAAGATTACTGTTCTTGGTGCAGGCAGTTGGGGAACGACGCTTGCTCTTGTGTTGTACGACAACCATCACGACGTTAATCTTTGGACGTTCGATACTGAGCAAGCGGATCTTATCCGCGAAAAGCATGAGAACCTTCAGTTTCTTCCCGGTGTTATTCTTCCTTCTGAAATTAAAATTGTTACCGACATAGAAGCTTCGTGTCACGAACGCGATATGATTGTCGCGGCCGTGCCGTCTCAATTTCTTCGTTCTGTTCTCCAACGCATTGCTCATCTTGATTTACAGCATACGATTATCTGCAATGTCGCCAAGGGAATCGAGAACGGCTCGTTGATGACCATGTCCGAAGTTTTATTGGATGTGCTCATGCATGAACGCCGCGAGAATATAGCGATCCTTTCCGGACCCAGCCATGCGGAAGAAGTCAGCTTGAAAATACCGACAATGGTTGTGTCAGCTTCTTTTAAATTGAAGACAGCAAAGAGTGTACAGGAAGCGTTTGTGAATGACTACTTCCGCGTCTATGTCAACGAAGACATTCGTGGCGTTGAATTGGGCGGCGCTATAAAAAATGTCATTGCCATCGGCGCCGGCCTAAGTGATGGCGCTGGTTTTGGGGATAATACGAAGGCGGCAATTATGACGCGCGGCATCTATGAGATTACGCGGCTTGGCGCTAAAATGGGAGCGCAACCAATTACATTCGCAGGCCTTTCCGGCATGGGAGATTTGATAGTCACGTGTATGAGCCGGCACAGTCGTAACCGTTTTGTCGGCGAGGAAATTGGGAAAGGCAGAAACGTTGCTGAAGTCCTCAGCGACATGACGATGGTTGCAGAAGGCGTTGCGACGGCAAAATCTGTTCATCAACTTGCGCAAAAACATCGCATCGAAATGCCTATGGCGGAAGAAGTCTATAAAGTACTTTTTGAAGATAAAAATCCACGTCAGGCAACACTCGATCTAATGCTTCGTGATACACGCGGTGAAGGCGCACATTGATCAGTGATCAATGAAGAATGTGTATTCAAGGTTGATCAATTCTTAACTCTTACGCAATCCCTTTCATTCAGATAAAATAAAAACATTGGAATTCCAATGAACAAAGTAATAACGGTTTTTGGCAGCTCACGTCCTATAGAGGGCGATGAAGAATATCAATTAGCGTACGAAGTTGGAAAACAACTTTCACTTGCCGGTTTTACCGTATGCAATGGCGGTTTTGGCGGTATTATGGAAGCGTCAGCCCGTGGGGCGAAAGAGGCAGGTGGCAAGACCATTGGAGTTACTTTTAATATCAAAGGACGTGCGGCAAATTCATGGATTGATGAAAACATTCATGTCCCTGCGTTAATCGATCGGATGATGAAGCTTGTGGAACTTGGTGATGCATATGTTGTCTTGAAAGGTGGAACGGGGACATTGCTGGAACTTGCTGCCGTGTGGGAATTTATTAACAAAGGTCTCCTTGCCGAGAAACCGATTGTGATTATCGGGGACTTCTGGAGCGGAGTTGTGGAGACATTACGCGAAGAATTGTTGTGGGAAGGTGTCGGCGATTGCACAAAATTTATTCATTGCGTTTCATCGCCGATAGAATGCGCCTCATTTTTGAAACGACAGCTTACCTCGTAGAATCCGATCACCGATCGGATTCTAATACTTTGTTGTGCCGGAATTATTCACGCTCACAAACCCCGCTTGCGGGTAATGTTAATAAATGCATCACGCATACGCGTGTTCCATTTTTAGACCTCCGGCTACCGGAAGCTTTGCTTCCATATACTTATGTTTTCTTAATATTATTTCGAAGCGGAGCTTCAAAGCTTTGTGTTCCCGATCGAAGATTGGGAATGAGGAAAAATGTTATCCACCTCGTTCTTTGTTTAATCCTTTTGGGTGTACAAAGCTCTAACCTCCATTGGCTCCAAGTCTCTGAATAAACCGCGCTGTTTTTAAACGTTCATTCATTAATTTCACATCACCAAATCTAATGCACCAAACATCGATATATCCTTTTGAATATCTTTCGGTGTTATAACTTTTCGGCATAGCGAAAACCATAGATACTTGATGTATTGTGGCAAATATGCTTACACCTAATGTTTGCATTTTGCTACCGTGTGGCATAACAACAATTCTGTGAGTGAATCGATACTGACTATAAATACCAGAAAGGTTGAGGAAAGCCTTCTTGTAATCAAAGGTACTTACTAGTGACCACTTGTCACCGGGATGAATAATTGGTGATGCAAATGATTTTGCCATATCAATTCTGTATGAGTTAGAAGATAGTTCATGAGGTTCTCCGAAAAACCACATTCTTGCATCTGGCTCAAGCTCCGCCAGTACACCATCGGTTCGTTCGGTGTTAAATGTTGGGAAGAGAATTAACAGTACGGGATGTTCACCAATGTCATCAGATTGTAATTCAGTGGGTTTTGCAACAAATCGAACTCCCGCAAAGGGTCCTTGTACTCTTTTACTTGGAGGGACAAGTTTTCCAGATTCCCACTCGTCACGTGACGGGAAGTATTCTGCAGCCTCCGTATATAAAATAGTGAGATCGCATTGAAAACCAAACAATACAGAGAGTGTTTTCGACAGAATCAATGAGGGACAACTAGTACAGTCAAAGACAATTTTTGGGGATTTTCCTTTGGATAGAGTCTTCAATAACGATCTGAATCTTTCTGAAAAAACTGGATCAGGAACACCAACTGGAGCGTTGATCGGTCGATGTGGCTTTCCTGAAGCAAGTTGTTTTAATAAATCTTCATACTCTTGCCTTCTTTTCTCGTTCGCTTCGTAATAGATATCAAATTCAAACAATAGCGAATGATCTACAGTGACATTTCTGGCAACAAGTTGTTTCAATGCTTCAGTGGTTCTGTCTTCGAAACCGATAGCACCTATAAGGATATCAAAATGATCATTTTCGTGAATCGAATCCGCGATATGCGTTATATCTGGAAGAGTTTCTACCGCCTGCAGAGAACTCTTTGGAACAAATGCTTCGAAATCAACTTTATTTCGTTCCTCGGGTAATGATGCTGAGATTGTAAATTCATCTTCTTGGATTGTAGATGGTTGTTCATCTGACCAAAAGCTAGTTTGATCGGAAGCGTTTATTTCTTTCCGATAATAATCATTGCAGAATTCTTCCGGTTTATCCATGAGCCACTCAAATTGATCTTTGGTGGTCTGAAGATGTTCGCTACTAGTTAAAGTGGTTCGGAAAGCAGGGCAATAGATTCTACGTAATGTGGCCCGATCAGCTACTACACTTCTTTGGGAAGGAGCAAGTCCAATATCTACAAATACCGAGGCTTTCTGAAGTCGTTCCCATATTGTTCTTGCAGATCTAGACGCCTTTGTGAGGTTATCCACATAAACAATAAGCAAGTCATAAGGATCCTTTCTGGCTTTACCACTCTTAAGTTTGCCTTGGCCAACCAAATTCCGATCATATAATAGCTTCTGCGAAAGTTTTCCAAATGAATTGACGACATCAAAGAGTTTTTGTCCATCTGGTCTAATATGACGTATTCTGCCTAAGTATTCCCGCGATACTCTCACGATCGCCCTATCTTGAATATGTGATGGTATCCTTTGTACTGGTGAACTAGGATGTATGTTTGCTTCTCTGAAAATCTCTCCAACCATCCGTATCATTTCACTGTAGTCACCTGTACATAGATTCATTAGACATTCAATTCCGTGGTACAAAACCTTTGGTCGTGTCATTTTATCATGCAAGGCGTGGCTTAATGTTCTACCTCCAGGGTAAGAGGTCTTCCCTAGCCACTTCTCAATTGTTCCTCCATAACCTTCAGAGTTCTTGAATCGACCATTTAGAATTTCGAGTAATAATTTGCTTTCTCTTCGTTTTCGATTTAGGCTCAAGTAAACAGAACCCAAGTTAGATACAATAATATTCCTACCCTCATCAAGTACAAGAGGTTGAGGAAAACTGTATATTGATCCGAACATATGCGCAGATATCTTGAAGCTAAGTTCAGGTGATCTTTGACAGACAATCGGATGTAAAGCTTTCTGAAGTGATATTGGAACACGTTCCTCTGTATAATCATCGAGGAAGAACACAAAGTGACGTGAAGAAAGCGATGGAACCTCATGTTTAACTATTTGAACCAATCTTAAGATGAAATCCCCAGATCCCTTCGGTAGAATATGATTGCCAAATGCAATAGATTTTCTTATTTGTCGCATTATATGCTCTGCACAGTTTGCAATTTCTGCTAAGACAGTAAAAGAATCAAGTGATTTGTATGCATCGTCAAGACTGCCTATCTCATCTTTAAGAAGTGTACCAATTGAATGTGCGAGATTACCAGAAATTGGACCAAGTGACTTGGGGATAATACCAATCGTTGAAGAAACCTCATGGAGGATAGCCATGTTGAAATAGAGTATCAATGCCTCTTTGTAATCTTCAATATTAACTTCAGAAAGATCAGAGAATCTCATATAGAATAAAGATTCACAAGGAATGTAAAATCCAATATAATTATCTGATAATATCTCGTTTTGCTTTGATGCAAGTATCTTTGTCTTAAGTCGCAGTCGTCGAAAGATCATTGTTTTACCGCATCCTCGAGGTCCAATGAGAAGTACATTATTATTCTTTTGGAGTTCGTTAGTCCACCACATATTTGTGTAGCACAAGTCCGCTAATAGTGCATCATTTGCAATGTACTCAGCACTGAGAGGATAGAAAGGGTCAAGTAGCTTTCGAGGAGTGTCTTCGGCGGATTTGAGTGCGTCTTTAAAATTGTCAAGAATTATTGAAGCCTTTGTGAAACCATGTGTTTGCAGACTATCCCCTTCCAAAAGTCCTGGAATATGAGAAATTGCACTCAAGAGTTTCTCATCCTCTCTCGAAACGATATCTCTTCTATAGATGGAATCATAAAAGCTTCGAAGATGGCGTCCAAAGTTTGCGAGATCAGGAGAAAGTCCTTCCTCGACAGCTTCAGAATGATGAGCTTCGCTGAAGTCAATGATCACATATCGTACTTCGGGGATTGGTCCTCCCTCACCAATAACTTCACGCATAATATTACGGTCGTGGAGATCCCCATGATCAAAACCTAATCTTTGAAGTTCCTCAAGCGCGGCTGTGAGATTTTCCATGTATCTGAGAATCTCAACACGGGCAGAAAAGTTAGAATTGTCTTTGAGAAAACCATGCAGCGTTTTTCCTCTTACACATCTACTTTTAAACCAAATGAATTCATGTTCCTTACCACGGAGCTTTAGAGTAGTTTCCCCAACTTCTTTAGGAAAAACCAAATATCTTTCATCCTCAACCTGTGCAAATCTACCGATCTCTCTAAAGGGAGCTCTTTCTCCATATGATTCACGGGTTACAATCTTAAGTGCCCAATTAATATCGTATTTATCCTCAGCTTCATACGTTACAGCAGTGTTGCCAGAACCAAGTAGTCTCTTTAATCGTAGATTACTTATTTTTTCTCCTAGCATGTTGTTTTCTAAGTGAGTACGTAGTGCCTTTGGCATGTAAATTTGTTCAGCCATCGAATATTCCCTTTCTTCGTTGAAATACGACGATAGTTTCAGTACGCGTAGCTCTGCCATTTCGTCGAGCGCGTTTGTGAGATGGTATTTTGTCTTTCCAAGCTTCCTTTATCACGAGGGATTCAATTTTTTCTTGTACGAGGTTTATTATTATTTTTGGTAAATCGTGTACTTTGTTTTTCTCTCGCACATCACCTAGGACAAGAACACAATATCCTCCAATCTTCAATGATTGTGCTATGGTATTTAGGGAATTTAAAATATCATCTTTAAAAGATGAAAATCTACCAATTTCATTGACCTTAATCGTTTTATGATCAGAAATCCCGAGGAACCATAACCGAAGGCGATTGTCTCTTGCATAATCTAGGTTATTTAGATAAGGTGGACTAGTTATAACAGCATCAATGATTCGTTTTGGTGGATCTGATTTAAGTACGGATTGTTCGATTACCTTGAAACTCACATTACTTTGTGGCGGAGGATTGTTTAATACCCTTTTTATTTTAGCTTGTAAGCGTGGAATTGGATCACGATAATAATACATTTCAGGGAATTCTTCACGAGGAAATGCCCTATCCCGAAGATATGGAACAAGATGGCTTGCAGGATAAGATAAAAAACCTGGACGTTGATGATGAAGTATGTGAAGAAGACATCCTGCGAGGAAATACATCCGATGTTTTTTGAAAAGTTCCATTAAGATGATTGATTCTTGTAGCGTTTGTGGATTAAAAAAGCTTTTTACCCATTTTGGGGCAATGCTTCTATCTTTCTTATCAACCATGTTAAAATGCGGCAAGAGAGATTCTAAAGACCTAAGCCCTTGTTGAATTGATGTTGGGGCATGTAATTTTGCTCTAGTAAGAGTGCAAGCATATGGATTTGTATCTGATGCCAACACATTTCGAGAAAGGAGTCTACATTCCAAAGCAACGGTTCCTGATCCACAAAATGGATCCCAAACCCAATCTCCTTCCTCCGAATATGCAAGAACCAAATTACGCGCTAGAGATGGGCGAATCTTCCCAATATACGGCCCTATTTGATGAAGATAATATCCAGGATATTTATCGTTCAAAGATGTTTTCAGTTATTCCATCCTCTCGTCTAATAATAATGTCCGTAATATATTTGTTATCAGGATATTGCTGTCTTTTTCTTAGTTTTTTCTATGGTGTGAATAGTTGTTGCTTCCACCTGTCCTGAAAGCCTCCAACTGTAGCAGGTGTCTGCGAAAATGTTACTATTTTTTCTATTTAAGCACAAGCAGTGACTAGCGTCTTTATTTGTTATTGGCCTAATAAGCCGTTGCTTGCTGAAGGAGTCATTTAATCAAACATCGATTTTCTTGCTGCATCCCGCATTTCTTTTCCGCCGAACTGCTTCGCGACTTCATCAAAGTGCTTCGTGTGATCGTCAAACTGCTTCGTGCAATCGTCAGATTACTTCATGCAGTTGTCAGATGTCTCCGCGTCGTTGTCCAATTGCTCCGTGTCATCGTCAGATGTCTTTCCGTCAACGTCAAAGTACATTTCTCGCCTGGATTTTGAAATTACTACAATGCAAAACACCTCCGCACGGTTGCAAAACTGCTTTGCAACAGCATCAGAAAGCCAATAAGCCAATGATTCTATGAGCCCGTCAGTTTTGTAGCCGAGGTTGACGACCTCGACCTAACTTGCGAAATTTTTTATAGATCGCAATCAGCAGTCACAGCTACAAATGGCGCTGCAGCACCCGTTCAATTACATCGAGCATAATTTCTGCCGACTTATCCCAGGTGAGAGAATGAGCGTATTCCAACGCGCCGTTCGTGAGACGCGTGCGGAGGTTTTCGTCGCGAAGAAGGAGCAGAATTTTTTCCGCAAGCTGTTCGATATTTCCGTACTCATAAAGCAATCCGGTTTCGCCATCTTTTACAGCATCACACAATCCGGGGACATCGCTCGCAACCGCAGGTGCACCGCATGCGTTTGCTTCCGTTACCGTTAAACCCCATCCTTCTTTTGCAGAGGTATTAACGACTATTTGCATTTGGTTAAGAAGCCGGACTTTTTCTTCCAACGGGAGAAATCCGGTGAATGTTGCGGCGTGGTTAATCTGAAGTTCATGCGAGAGCCGTTCAAACGCCGGCTTGCCGTCCCCGTCGCCAATAATAACAAGCTTTGCTTCCGGTAAAACTTTTAAAACGATGGCAAAAGCGCGCAGTAAGTGATCGACGCTTTTATACTTTTTTATTCTTCCTACATATCCGATGATCGGTTTAGATCTTGTTACGCCAGGAAGCTGGCGATATGCCGTATGATTGACGGCGCAGGGAACAAGAAAAATGTTCTCCTGCTTGCATCCATGCGAAAGCAATTCCGTGCGTGTACTTTCGGAGATTGCAACTAACGGAGTATTCCGATAGACCGATAGGGCAAGCCGCTCTGCACAGTAGACGTACGATGCGGCCGGAATGGAAGCTTCCTTAAAAATGCTCGTATCAAACAAGTGCATCACCATTCCCAGGAGCGGTTCCCGCACATACATCGGCGTATAGAACGGAATTTTATTGATGTCGTCGATAACAATGTCATAGTGTTCGCGGCGGAAACGCCTTTCGTATTCAATCGGGACGATATAATTAAATAAATTACGATTTCCTCTGCGCACTATGTGAATACCATCTATCATTTCTTCTCTTTGGGCATCTGAAAATTGTGTACACAGAAGCGTGATGTTATGCCCTTGAGCGGCAAGCCGTTGGAAAATTTGGTGAAGATAGACCTCCGCACCGCCGCCTGCCGGATTCTTAATGTCCTGCCAATTCAGAAGAAGTATGTTCATTTATTTATGGTGCCGAATACTGTATTCAATTTTTCAACCACCCTTTTCTCACTTCATCAACGCGAAGGGGACGTGGGGAGGAGTGCTTTTTAATTTGACTGATTCTTTAGCTGTTTCATCTGGTGTTCGACCATCATCCTCACGAGATCGGAAAACGATGTGTGGGGCGACCATCCCAATTCTGTCTTTGCTTTTGTTGCGTCGGCGACCGTGGTACCGGTTTCGGTCAGCCGGATAAATCGTGGATCAACAACAATATGTTTCCGCCAATCCAAACCGACACTTCCAAATGCTTCTTCGCACAATTGCCGTACGGTTCTTACATCTCCTGTGCCAATCACATACGTCTCCGGTGTTTTGTGCTGTAACATCATCCACATTGCTTCCACATAATCGCCGGCAAATCCCCAGTCGCGTTTTGCATCTAAGTTACCGAGCGCAATCATTCCGTTTTTGACAATAGGTTCACCTTGTTCATTCAACTCCGGAGAGTTCAGAATTCCCAGTTTGATGCACGCCGCGCCGTATGCCACCTTTTGTGTGAGGAAATGTATTCCGCGCCGCGGACTTTCATGGTTAAAGAGAATACCGCATGAGATAAAAAGTTTATAACTCTTGTTGTAGATTTGCGCCATTGAATGCGCATAGAGCTTGGCAGCACCGTATGGATTAACCGGCTCAAACGGAGTGTGCTCATTCTGCGGCACAATCGTCGGCGTGCCAAACATTTCGGATGAAGAAGCTTGGTAAATTCGGCAATCCGGTTTTACACATCGAACAGCTTCATATACCCGTTGAGCGCCAACGCCAGTTATTTCCGCTGTTTCGATAGCAAGCCGCCATGAATCACCGGGGGATGATTGAGCGGCAAGGTTGTAAATTTCATCGGGCTGGTATAAGCGAATGGTATCCATGATAGAAACCATGTCCAACAAATCTCCATAGGCAATAGTTATTTTATCGGAGAGGTGTGCAATGAGTGAACTTGACAGGACAATGGAATTGAGCATTAATCCAACTACATGGTAATTCTTGGAAAGGAGGAACTCGGCAAGATAAGAACCATCTTGTCCTGCAATGCCAATAATGAGCGCTGTTTTTTGTTTCATTCTATTTTTCTTTTAATTCAAATTCTTCATAGGCTTTACAATGGAAAAATTCACAGTTAATGTATAAGGAAAAGCGTTGAACTTCAAGGAGTTTCAGGCGGGTTGAGGAATGAAAATGACTGACAAATTTCATCGCACACAAGATACCCTTTTGCGGTGAGCCGGAATAATCCGTCTTCCATCCGTGCTCGTCCTTGCTGAATCAATTCAGAGATGATGGATGAATTTTCTGCTTGAAGGTCGCGTGCAAAACGCCGGTGAAATTTTTTGAAGTCAATTCCTTCGCTCCGCAAACCGAGAAAGATTGACTCTTCCATCAATTTTGATTCAGAAAGATGTTCGCCACCCGATAATGGTAATGTGCGTGTGCTCAATTGTTCGATGTATGCGGCAATATTTGAAACATTCCACCAGCGCTCATGTTCCCAAAATGAATGCGCCGACGGACCAAAGCTGAGATAATTTGAATGGTTCCAATAGTTGATGTTGTGCCGGCATTTGAAATTTGGTTTTGCAAAATTTGATACTTCATATTGCTCGAAACCATGAGAGGTGAGAAAATCAATTGTCATTTCATATAATTCGGCGTCACTATCGGTATCGAGCAGTGTCACTTGTTTCGATTGAACCATATTGAAGAGCGGTGTTCCGGATTCAACAATGAGACTGTAGCATGAAATGTGAGTTGGTTGGAGTTCCATTGCTTGTTCCAGATTCGATTTCCACCTCTGCAAAGATTGATGAGGTAAAGAGAAAATGAGATCAAAGCTGACATTCTTAAATCCTGCTGCGTACGCGTCGATTACGCATTGTTTGGCTTCAGACGCGGTATGGATGCGTGTCAGAAATCTCAGGTCATCATCATAAAATGATTGAATGCCCATGCTGATTCGGTTAATACCGGCGGATTGGAACGCTTTGAGCTTTTGCTTATTGACAGTTCCTGGGTTCGTTTCTAACGTGATTTCCGCGTTCTTTTGAATCAAGAAACGCGATGAAAGAAGGTTCAGAATCTTTTCTATGTCAGATGGATGAAGGAGAGACGGTGTCCCGCCTCCGAAGAAAATGGTCTCGACTGATTCGTGGAAGCGCTTGTCTTCTGCACGCAGGTGGATCTCCGTTCCCAAGGCAGAAAGGAATCTGCTGACAAGCGAAGTGTGCGCCTCCCCCGATTCTGCCGGAACTATAGAATAGAAATCACAGTAGATACATTTATGTTCGCAGAATGGAATATGGAGATAAAGAGAAGCCATGTGCACTCTATTGATGTATGAATATTTTAGTTAAGGCTGTTGCAAGGTACTAACCTGTTCGCATAAATCATAGATATAGTTGACTATTCAACGTTATCTATATTCTGTCGTTGGTAGTGACTCAGTTTATTACAATTGATGGTGATGTCAGGAATTTCTTCCTGACATTCAATAATATCGGTCAGGACGTAAGTCCTGACCGCACAAAATTGAGTCACTATCCTGTCGTTCCTTTTTTGTCTTTTCTCCGAAAAACTTTCTATATTCTCATATCAATATATTTCTCACAAACGAATGAAGCTTTGACTATGTCAACTAAACCTCCAGCATCAGTTGCCGAATATCCAGCGGAATCGCTGGAGAAACTCGCTTACAATGTTGTTGCAGAAATTCCCACGGAAGAACCGAACGACCGCAACCGCCTTGGATATTGTCTCTGGGGCTGGTTGAGTGAGCGGCGCGGAACACTTCTGCAGACTATTTGTGCAGCAGGTACACGCAGCTCGCTTACACCAGAAGAAATGTACGATATTATTCAGAAGCGGCTTCAGGAAAAAGGAATCAAAGTGTCCTAAGTGTTTAAATTATACGGAAAAATATTTTAACTAAAATTCCAAATAACAAAAGACAAAACACAAACAAACGATAAGCTCCAAATTCCAAATTATATTTAAAAAGATGGATTTCGATAATTGTAACTTGAAATTTGTTTGTTCTTTGTGATTTGGTTCTGGAATAGTATCACACCTCCTTTTTCTTCGAATAAGATGAGTTAAGAATTGCGGGATTATGGCATACGAATTTAAAATATTTATCCTTTCATTTATCCCGATCTTTGTTGCAATTGATGTGCTTGGGTTGGTTCCTATTTTTCTTTCACTCACGAGTAATATGAAACTTCCCGAGAAAAAGAAATTGATCACCGAGGCGACATTTACTGCACTTGCTGTTTCTCTGGTGTTTCTTTTTGGTGGCAGAATGATTTTTAATTTTCTCGGAATCACAGAAAATGATTTTCGTGTCGGCGGTGGGATTGTCCTTTTGGTGCTTGCCGTTGTCGACCTTACCGTTACCGGTGAGAAAAGTCGGGAGCCCCAGACATCCGTCGGTGTCGTTCCTATTGGTATTCCGCTTATCATTGGCCCTGCCGTACTCACGACACTGCTGATTGTGGTAGATTCCTATGGATATCTTGCAGCTGTGGTTGGGCTGTTGGCGAATTTATTTCTTGTCTGGGTGATATTCCGGAAATCCGATTACATTATTCGTGTTATGGGAGAAGCAGGATCGAAGGCGTTTGCAAAAGTTGCCGCACTCTTTATGGCAGCAATCGCGATTATGATGATCCGTATTGGACTGACTGCTATGATTGCAGCGAAGTAAATCTTTACTCCCATTCTGAATTTCATGGAAACGATGCGATATATCTTGCCGGACATCTACAGTGAAAGAGTAATATGAATTTCGAACTGAGAGATTTGATCAAACAGTGACGGGTCGATCGGGAAAAGAAAATTTAAAGGTCATTCATTGAGATACACTCAGGGTTTCGCTATGGAAAAGAAGGTAATGAAAATTATCTTGAGTATAATTTTCATTCTTGTAGGAATCCCGCTCAACTACAGTACAAGCTTCTGCCAAACCAGTGTCCGCGGTCTTGATCCATCCATCGATATTTCTCAATACGTTTTAGATGTATGGACAATTGAAAATGGACTACCTCATAATACAGTCGATGCGATTTATCAGACACGCGAGGGATATATCTGGGTCGGTACATTTGGCGGGTTAGCACTTTTTGATGGCGTACATTTTACCGTCTACGATAAAGGAAACACAGACGGGATCAAGCATAATCATATTTCTACATTCTGCGAAGATGTCGATGGAAATCTTTGGATTGGTACGAATGGCGGCGGTTTAAACAGATATTGTAACGGTGTATTTGAAAGTTTTACGACTGCCAATGGACTTTCCAGCGATTTCATTCGGAGTTTAGCTGTTGATAAAGAGAAACGGCTTTGGGTAGGAACAGAAGGAGGGGGAGTAACGATTATCGATTTCCGTAGTGAACAAACGAGGGATTGGAAATACACTCACTATACAATGAAGACCGGACTCTCCGATGACATCATCCGAACGTTTTGTCTGGGGAGTGATGGTTCTATGTGGATAGGGACAGGCGGTGGAGGATTATGCAGATGGAATAAAGGACACTTCACAACGTATACCAAGCACGATGGACTTGCTGATAACACGATCTTCTCCTTGTACCAGGATACTTCCGGTTCATTATGGATTGGCACAGGCAATGGTTTGAGCCGATTCCGTGATAACAAATTTACAAACTTCACTACCCGAGATGGCCTCTCGAGTAATGTCATTCGCAGTCTTGTTGCAGATGCCCAACATACGCTCTGGATCGGAACTGATGGGGGAGGAATTAATAGGTTTCGGCCTGAGAGTCAAGCAATTCAATTTTCGATCTATTCTGTGCAGCAAGGATTATCGAATAATTTTATTCGAACAATGCATTATGACAGAGAGGGCAGTATTTGGGTCGGTACAAGAGGCGGTATCAATCGCCTCAGTCAGGGGAAGTTTACGAATATCAATACAACCAATGGCCTCTCCGATAACTTTGCACGTTCTGTTCTTGAGGATCGCGACGGAAATATTTGGATTGGTACAAATGGCGGCGGACTCAATATGATGAGAAATGGTATTATTCGTCAATATACTGTCAAAGACGGATTGTCAAATAATTATATTCGATCCTTATTTCAGGATTCTCAAGGAATTATCTGGATTGGTACTGATGGTGGTGGATTGAATCGATTAGACGCTCAAGCACCAAGCGGAAAACAATTCACGCTCTATTCATCGAAGCAAGAATTAGATGAAAATTTTGTACGCGCCATCTGCGGTGATGAAAAGGGATTGTGGATAGGAACATACGGAGGTGGATTGGTACGATTTGAAGACGGGAAGTATACAAAGTTTACCACAGGCAATGGCCTGTCGAACAATTTTGTTTTTTCTCTTCTCAAAGATAACACAGGAGGTCTCTGGATCGGTACCAATGGTGGTGGAGTAAACTTCTATCACGATGGTTCCTTCAAAGCGTATACCACGAAAGACGGCTTATCGAGCGACTTTATTTTTTGTATCTATGAGGATTCTGATGGCGTGTTGTGGATAGGAACAAATGGCGGTGGATTAAACCGGTATTCTGTGAAGGATGGTAAAATTACCCAAATTCTGAAACGGCATGGATTATATGATGATGTGATCCTCGAAATTGTAGAAGATAATCTTGGAAATTTTTGGATTGGCACCGATCGCGGAATTTTCCGTGTGAGGAAGAACGACTTAAACAGTTTTGCCGATGGCAAAGTGAATAAGATTACTTGCGAATCGTACGGACGTCGAGATGGAATGAGGAGTGCGGAATGCAGCGGGGCTTCCCAACCCGCAGCGTGGAAACTGCATGATGGCAGATTGTTTTTTCCTACGCTCGGTGGTGTTGTCATTATCAATCCTGCGGATATTCGTATGAACCGACTCCCACCATCGCTGGTGATTGAACAGTTTATCGCAGATGAAGAGAATATCCCTATAAAAGAGAAAATGGAAATCTCTCCGGGACGTCAGAAGTTTGAAATCCACTATGCAGGATTGAGCTATGTTGCACCAGAAAAAGTCCAGTTCCGATACAGATTGGAGGGATTTGATAAAGATTGGGTATCGGCCGGTAATCGTCGTAGCGCATACTATACAAATATTCCACCGGGGAAGTATGTTTTTCGGGTCATCGCCTGTAATAACGATGGTATATGGAATACGGCGGGTGCTTCACTCCAACTTCGTCTTAAACCGTTTTTTTACCAAACGGTTTCATTCTATCTGGTTATTCTACTCGTCATTGTAGTGTCTGTATTTGTGATGCATTGGATGCGCGTCCGATATTTGCGTCATAAAGCCGAAGCGTTAAGCAAACTTGTGGATGATCGAACAAAAGAATTACAGGAAACGAAAGAGCAGATTGAGCACGTTCTAGAAGATACCAGGCAAGCGAGAGATTTGCTTGCGGAATCCAACAAGGCTCTTGCACTAGTGAACAAAGATAAAACCGATTTATTAAATATTGTTGCACACGACCTCAAAAACCGGCTTGTCACAATCAATAGTCTGGCAAGCATCATTATCAGTAATGCGGCTGAGCAGAATATAGTGAAGGAAAAATCTGACCTCATTCAAATTTCTTCTGGCCAAACGTTAGAGCTCATCAAAGACCTTCTCGATTCGGCTGCTCTTGAAACCGGTATTATGGAATTGAAGAAGAAACCGGAGGATCTTACGCGTATCGCTGAACAGGTCATCCTGCACATCAAACCTCAACTCGATAAGAAAGAACAAAAACTTTTAGTGAATTTTGCTCCTAAGGGAGAGTGTATTGTCGAGGGGGATGAACATTGGTTGAAAGAAGCGATATATAATCTTCTGAGTAACGCTCACAAATTCTCACCTCGAGGGACTGATATTTCAGTATCTGTTCGAGTGATGGACAATGAAGCTCGGTTCGATGTTCAAGATCAGGGACCGGGTTTGACGGAAATTGATAAATTGAATTTATTCGAGCGATTTCAGCGCCTCTCTGCTCGTCCAACGAATGGAGAAACAACCTCAGGTCTTGGGCTCGCAATCGTTAAGAAATGCATTGTCATACACGAAGGTCGTGTCTGGGCGGAAAGTGAATTAGGAAAAGGGAGCACGTTCTCGTTTACGCTCCCCCTGAAGAAGAAAATTTAAAGCGCACTATATCTAACCATACATCTACGGTGAAATAAAATGAATTTCGGACTGAATAATAAAATAGCAATTGTGACGGCGGCAAGTCAGGGGCTTGGCAAAGCATCAGCAATGGCGCTTGCTCAGGAAGGAGCGACTGTTGTTATTGGCTCGCGCCGTCAGAAAGAAATTGCTGAAGCTGCAAAAGAAATTCATGAGACAACCGGCGCAACGGTTGTGCCCATGGTGGTTGATGTTTTGAAGTTGGAAGACATTAAACGATTAATAATGGAAACGAAACAGCAGTTCGGCACGATCCATGTTCTCGTCAATAATGCCGGCGGACCGCCGACCGGGACAATTTCATCGCTCACCGATGATGATTGGCACAAAGGTCATGAGTTGACATTGATGAGCATGGTACGATTGACGCGGGAAATTCTACCGATGATGATTCAACAGAAATGGGGAAGGATTATCACTATCACATCGATTGCAGCAAAACAACCGATCAATGAACTGCTTCTTTCTTCTGCGATTCGTCCGGGAATTCTTGGACTCACAAAAGTGCTGGCAAATCTTCATGCAAAAGACAACATCACAATCAATACAGTTTGCCCCGGAAACATTCTTACAAAGCGGCAGGAAGAACTCAGCATTTCTCGTGCAAAACAAAAGAATATCACATTAGATGAATATCTTAAAGAGACAGCGAGCGCAATTCCAGCTGGTCGCCTGGGAAGACCTGAAGAGATTGGCAATACAGTTGCGTTCCTCGCTTCCGAGCAGGCGAGCTACATCAATGGTGTGAATCTTTTGGTCGATGGCAGCGCGGCAAAAGGAATTTATTGAACAAAAGCATCTAGAGTCCTTCATTGAAGAGATAAATTTCTCACGATATACTATTGTATGCGTTCGTAATCGACGAAAGAGAATCCAGTATTGTATTCTTCACGTACGAGTTTGAAATTTTTCCGTACGTAATCTTCGTATGGCGGAAAGAAGGTATCTCCATCAACCTCTCTGTTTACCAACGTTAAACGCAATTCGTCAGCCAACTTCAGAGCCTCTGCAAATAATCGGCCTCCACCGATGACGAATACCTCCTTCTTATTACTTAACGCTTGCAAGGCGAAATCTAATGAAGGATAGCTCGTTACACCGTTGATGACTTTTGAAGAGATGACTATATTTACTCGGTTGGATAGCGGTCCGTCAAGAGAAGCATATGTTTTGCGTCCCATGATAACGGTATGTCCGGTAGTAAGCTGTTTGAATCGGGCAAGGTCTTCGGGAATGTGCCACGGTACGGCCCCGTTCTTACCAATAACTCGATTATTGGCAATGGCGGCAATGATAATGAGTTTCATGGAATTCGGCTGTCATTTCTCTCCCGATTGATAAATCCAATCGGAACGCAAGAGCGTTATATTTCGCGATATTTATGGTTCCAGCCAGGGCGGGTGAATGCCAAGCAGCGCGAGCTTTTGTTCTATCTCGCTGCGTTCAAGATTGAATTTAATTTTTTCTCCCTTCGGTGGAAGGAACCCAAATTTCTCTGCCAGTGCCCATGCACCATCCGGGTCGCCGGCCTGCAAGCGTGCAATAATTTCAATCTCTTGTTTCGATAATTCCATTGCACCGAATTGATAGTCTTTGAATGCTTCCCACACCATCGGACACCACCTGCTGACAATTTCGCTGCCGATGGTCGATGCATACGTGCGGATTTCTAATTGTGCATGCTTTTCCATCCGAAGCGCAAGAAAATGGAGAAGGTTGTGCAGATTTGTTTTCCAATACGCTTCGGTATATGTGCTCAGCGGTAAATCCTTGCGTGCCTGCTCGCGAGCAAGTCCGGCTTCGATGCGTTCGTTGTACACTGCACGGGCAAGTTCGTGTAATTCATGTTCACGTGCAGAAAATATTTTTCCTTTATCAAGCTCAAGAAATCCTTCGCTTCCTTGCCGGTTACTTGCTGCCTGCAGACGCCATGCATCCGGTGTCGTATTTTGTGCTGCGTCGATAGCGAGCGAGTAACGGGTTGAGTATTCGTTAACGCTTGCTGTGCGGTGCCGAATCCATTGCCGCCAGCAATCCATTGGTACGCGGACGTGCAGTTTGATCTCGCACATTTCCAGCGGTGATGTGTGATGATGGCGTATCAAATAGCGGATGAGCCCTTCATCTTCCCGGAGCTTCTTTGTTCCTTTTCCATACGAGACGCGTGCGGCTTGAACGATGGAATAATCAGATCCCATATAGTCGATGACGCGTACAAACCCATCATCCAGCACGTTAAAGGGAACTCCCAGGATGTTATCTAAATCCGGGACGCTTGTGCGTTCAAGTTTTTCAAAAGTCTGTTCCATCGTTTCCTGTGAAAGAAATGTTGAAGATATGTGAAACCACAATATTACAGCGCGTAGTTGAGCATCTTTGATACTAATTTTGCCGCCGTCACATCGGCATAGTGCAATCCCTTAATTGGCGCAAGTTCAACAACGTCAAAACCGACAATGTGCTTTTTACGTGCAACCTTCCGCAGGCATCGCATCACTTCATCCCACAATAATCCGTTGGGCTCCGGTGTTCCTGTCGCCGGCATGATGGATGGATCGAATGCATCAACATCGAATGAGATATAAACGTTCTCAGAAAGTTTTTCCACAACGAAATCATCCCAGTACTTCAGCACTCTTGTATAATGGCCGCGGCGAATCTCGTGCGCATAAAATGTATGGATTCCATGATCGCGTATAAATTCCGCTTCTTCTTTACATTGCGCGCGAATGCCGACCTGCACCAGCCGGCGTGGATCGAGAAATTCACACACTCTCGCCATGACTGATGCGTGGCTGTACTTATTTCCTAAGTACTCGGCACGGAGATCAGAGTGTGCATCGAACTGAAGGACAGAAAGATCGGGATACAATTTCGCGTGAGCGGCAATCGTGGAAGAAGAAATTGTATGTTCACCGCCAAATGTCACGACAAACTTTTGCCGTTCGACCATTTCAAACACGGTGTCGTATATGAGCTGCAAAGCAGATTCATCTGTCTTCTTTTCGAAGGCCAGAGGAGGGAGAGTTGCAATACCATGTTCCTTGTAGATTTCGCGTTTTGTCTCTTCATCAAAAAACTCAACTTGCCGTGATGCTTTCAGAATTGCTTCAGGCCCGTTCTTCGTTCCGGTACCGTAGCTCACGGTGTGTTCATACGGCGCCGGTAAAATGACGACTTTTGAGGTTTCAAATGCAGAATATTGTTTTTCAATACCGAGAAAATTCCGTTTGAGATCGAGTGCCTTTACCATAGTGCCTTCTCCAAAATTGTGCTTCAATATATCTCAAACCAGACGGAAAAGCAAGCTTGACCGATGCTTGATAAAGTGGACTTTTGTTCCGATAATAACACCACAACATTATGAATACATCAATCAAAATCAGAATTTACATCGTCTTCACTGTCCTTGTTGCGGTTTGGTGTTCGGGAATTTTTGCCGCACCCGTGCTGAAGCATGCCGGTTTGAACGGCAGTGCAGACATTGCATACTCCGTCTTCTTACGAGTCTGTCATCAGAGCGATGCGCGTTCATTTCATGCTGAAGGAGAAAAGCTCGGTGTATGCATCCGATGCAGTGCAATTTATTTTGGATTCCTTGCAGGATTGCTATTCATGCCATTGTCAGGTGTGCTGAAGAGGATGCAAATGCCAAAACCGATGATGATCATTGCTGTTTTGATTCCTATGGCTCTTGATGTGGTGCTGAACGATACCGGCCTTTATGCCAGTACAACAATGACGCGAGTAGCAACCGGTTTATTATTTGGCGGCGTGATGCCGTGGTGTATTGTTCCACTTCTCATTGAGGCGTATTCGCAGCTCATTAATAGGCATAAAAAGAAAATTCATTCACTAGATTCCGGAGTATATACGTATGATCGAAAAACCCAGTAAACTACGTTCAGCCCTTCTTGGCGGGCTTATCATCGGCGCGATCTCGGGCATTCCGGGTCTCAACCTGCTTAATTGCTGCTGTTGCGCCGGAATTCTCGTGGGCGGTGCGATGTCGGTGTATCTGTATAGGCGGGAATTCACAAATGAAATGCCGCCGATGGAATCATCCGATGCGCTGATTTTGGGAATCATCGCCGGTATTATCGGTGCATTGATAACGACAACCCTCAGTGCGATGATTACTCTGATTCTTGGGCCGGTAGAAACGGAAATGATGCGTAACTTTATGGAGAAGTTGACACAAAAGCTGGAAGACCGCGGATCTGTTCCGCAGGGCACATTGGACAATATGCGCGATCAATTTGAACAGTCGCTGAAAGAAGCAGGCACCATCGGCGGAATCCTTCGTTCTCTCGTCTACGCGTTAATTCTCTATCCGATCTTTTCCATGCTTGGCGGACTTATCGGCTTTGGAATTTTTGGGAAGAAGAAACCAACACTTCCTCAAGAGCCGCCGATGCAGCAATAGTTTTCCAAAATTTCTCTTCATAGGGAGGGGAAAACATGCCATATAGAAAGGAAAGTCCCGACGTACACGAATTCTACCATATTTACAATCGTGGAAATAACAAAGAGCAGATTTTCTTTGAACGTGAAAACTATCTTTTCTTTCTGCGACAATTCCTTAAATTTTTTCCTTTGGCTATTGCAGAAATACATGCTTTCTGTTTGATGCCGAACCATTATCATTTTCTCGTTCGATTCATCAAAGAAATTGACATATCTACTCGAATGAAATATTTTGGAATTTCTTATGCGAAGGCAATAAATAATCAATATGAAAGGACGGGACATCTTTTCGAGGGAAGATTCAAAATAAAGCATGTTGATTCGGACGAATATCTTCTTCATCTTTCTCGCTATATCCATTTGAATCCTTTCTTTGCGAAGTTAGTTTGTAAGGCGGAAGAGTGGGAGTTTTCAAGCTATCGAATATATCTATCCGAAACAGATTCCCGAAGTTTCTCATGAGAACCTATAGGAAAACTTCGGGAATCTTTTGTGTCCGATGATTCGACAGAGTTGCGTTTGATTAATCTCTCACGTACTTTGTTTACAATTGTTTCACTCGTGGGGCTGTTGGTGATACGATAAGAGGCTTCAATTCTAAAAACCTTAAAGAGAAAAGACATTGTGGAGGGCAAATGAACTCCATTGGCCCTTCTCGCTATTACGCACAAAAAACAGACTAAGTCTGTCTAATCACATGTTGCAATTGCCCTTCAATATTTCACGAAAGGGGAAACAGATGAATAACACTTTCCAATTTCTCTTTGTGGTGTTTTGCCTTTTCACCAGCACAAATCCATTGCATGCCCAATGGAACCAAACCAATGGACCTTACGGCGGTTCCGTTTCCGCCCTCGCCTTCTCAGGCTCGAATCTTTTTGCTGGAACTAATGGCGGAGGACTTTTTCTTTCTACCAACAACGGCACAAGTTGGACTGCGGTCAATACCGGCCTGACGGCCTCTTATGTCAGCGCTCTTACCGTCTCCGGCACGAATATTTTTGTCGGCACTAATGCTGGTGGTTACTGCGGGGTCTTTCTTTCAACCAACAATGGTACAAACTGGACTTCGGTCAATATTAGTTCGTCGAGCATGCAAATCAGTGCTCTAACCGTCTCCGGCACAAATCTTTTTGCCGCTGCTGTCGATGCATTTGGTGCCAATGGTGTCTTTCTTTCTACCAACAATGGCACAAGCTGGACAGAGGTCAATACCGGTTTGCCGGACACTTATGTCTATGCTCTTGCCGTCTCCGACAAAAATCTTTTTGCCGGAACTAATGGCGGCGTTTTTCTTTCTACCAACAACGGCACAAACTGGACAGAAGTCAATACCGGCTTAACGAACACCTTAGCCATGAGTCTTGCTGTCTCAGGCACGAATGTCTTTGTCGGAATTGCTGGCGCTGGTGTTTTTATTTCTACCAACAATGGCACAAGCTGGACTGCGGTCAATGACGGCTTGACGAACAATGGTGTCATTAGTCTTGCCGTCTCCGGTACGAATCTCTTTGCCGGGACTTATACGGGCGGCGTTTTTCTTTCGACCAACAATGGCGCAAGCTGGACAGAGGTCAATACCGGCTTAGCAAACACTGATGTCCGCGCTCTTGCTGTCTCTGGCACGAATCTCTTTACCGGGACTTGGGGCGGTGTGTTTCTTTCCACCAACAACGGCGCAAGTTGGACAGAGGCCAATACAGGCATGACGGCCACATCTATCTATGCTCTTACCGTCACCGGCTCAAATCTCTTTGCGGGGACTTGGGCGCAAGGCATCTTTCTTTCCACCGACAACGGCACAAACTGGTCTGCTGTCAATAACGGTTTGGCGAATTCTAATGTGAACGCTTTTGCCATCTCCGGTACGAATCTCTTTGCCGGGACTTGGAGCGGCATCTTTCTTTCTACCAACAACGGCACAAGTTGGACTGCGGTGAGTACCGGCTTGACGAACACTGATGTCATGTCTCTTGCTGTCTCCGGCACCAATCTCTTTGCCGGGACTTCTGGCGGCGTCTTTCTTTCTACCGACAATGGTACAAGCTGGACTGAGGCGAGTACTGGTGTGACGAACCCCTATGTCTATGCTCTTGCTGTCTCCGATACGAATCTCTTTGCCGGGACTTATGGCGATGGCGTCTTTCTTTCTAACAACAACGGCACAAGCTGGACTGCAGCGAGTACCGGCTTGACTGGTACTTATGTCCGTGCTCTTGCCGTCTCCGACAAAAATCTTTTTGCCGGAACTAATGGCGGCATTTTTCTTTCTACCAACGACGGTACCAACTGGACTCCCGCAAGTACTGGCTTAACGAACACAGATGTCCGTGCTCTTGCCGTCTCTGGTACGAATATCTTTGCTGGGACTTCTGGCGGCGTCTTTCTTTCCACCAACAAAGGCATAAGTTGGACAGAGGTCAATACCGGTTTGCCGAACGCTGATGTCTATGCTCTTATCGTCAGCGGCGCGGATCTTTTTGTCGGGACTCAGGGCCATAATGCTGGGACTTCTGGCGGTGTCTTTCGTTCCACCAACAACGGCATAAGTTGGCCAGTGGTCAATACCGGTTTGCCGAACGCTGATGTCTATGCTCTTATCGTTAGCGGCGCGGATCTTTTTGTCGGAACTCAGGGCGGTATCGCTGGGACTTCTGGCTACGGCATATGGCGCCGATCACTATCGGAGATGATCACGACTCAAGGCGTTGATAATACTAAATTGGCTCCGGCTCAATTTGCACTTCAACAAAATTATCCGAACCCATTTAATCCTTCGACAAGCATTTCTTTTAGTCTTCCATCTAACTCGTTTGTTTCATTAAAAATATTTGATTTGATTGGAAGAGAAGTGTCAACCATTGTCTCCGAAAAGTTAACAGCAGGAACCTACACACGACGATGGAATGCGGCAAATATGTCGAGCGGAATTTACTTTTATTGTATACAAATGGGATCTTTTATAGAGACGAAGAAACTAGTTGTGTTGCGGTAAGGCAATTGCACGTAACCATGCGCTCTCCGCAATCCCACTTGAAAAACAGCGCGGAAAGCAGTGCCGCATCCCGATTTATCGGGAGCCTGTCTGTTAAGTGGCACAGATTGGAATGAACAATGAAAACATTTCATCATTACAGAATTGCTCTTTGTTTTCTATTTATCACAACACCTTTATTGACACTCCATGCTCAAAATAATACGTGGCAAATTGAATTAGAAAATGGTTTGAAGTATGAGGGATTTAACAGCTTTTGTCTTCGTGATGATTCACTACTGATGAACCGGAATGATTCTCTATCAGCGTTTGCTATTAACTCAATTTCTACGATTCGATTTTATCGTAAATCGTTTCTTTATGAACGTATGTTACATGGAGCCGAAATTGGCGCAGGAATAATGGGATTAGGGATGATACTTGAATTCCTTCTGAATAATAAAGATGATTCAAATTCGTATGAAGCAAAACGGGATAACACCAGTGGGACGAAATTTATTTTTGGACTCGTCGCAGTTATGGCTTCAGCCACCATTGGAGGAATTATCGGCGGATTAATAGGTACTCTCATAGATATTGCGAAGTCACAAGACGATGTTTATGAAATGGCAAATCATTCTTTAAAAGCAAAAAGAAATCTTATCAACCATATCATCGTGCAATATTTTCACTGATTGGAGATTTGTGCCAGCTAACCAACAACGAAAGCTTGGCCTGTCCAGAGGAATGAATCGTGCATAACACGATACAATGTTTATCAAGGAGCGCACTACAAAATTCATGCCTGCCTTAGTGCCTACGGCACATAGGCAGGGCGCGCAGAGTTTTAGTACAGGATTATGAACCGGAAGCACATGCGCCTCTAGCACAAAAATATAATACATAGGATTATTGGAGTAGTAACACGCTGTCGAGTGTTTATATGATTAGGCGACAATAATAAAAAATCAGAAGCATCATGGAACCGAAAAATCTTACGATGTTATCTTTTCTGATTCTGGCACCATACGTTGTCGGAGTTTCACCTGCTGACAGTTCATTCGATGAATACGCTTGTGGCATCGGAGGCGGACAATATGCCACTTATGACTGCTCAGGTCATGCTCATCCGAATTCCATTGTTGATGCTGGAGTAAAAGTGACACACAAATTTGAGACACCATTCAGAATTGGCCTCGGTGCCTCAGTTATTTCGATCAACGGAAAGGCAGGCGTTGTCCCTTATCCAGACCTTGCATTCGATTTCAAATATTTTTCACTTGGTACAACTGGTATTCGAGTTGGGGCGGAGGGCGGTCCTTATGGCGAACTAGCAGTATTAGATCAAGTTCCCTTTTTCTCAGGTAAAGGATGTTTCCGCATTGGAGTCGGTATGAATACAAGTGAGTATACTCGGCTCTGGTTAGGAGTTAATACGTTTCCTTATAATAAAAGTGCTTTCGCCGGACAATTTGATTTTCCAATAACGAACAATCAATTTCTTTTTTTTAATGGCCGATATGGAGAATCTAGTGGTATTCCTGAATATGGTTTTTCTGTCGGAACGAGGATACGAATAAAGTAAAAATCATTATTGCCGCCTAACCAAGCGCTCAACAAGTCCCGCTATCAATATTATTAGACCTACTTCCGTGATCCATTCAACAGCATGAGCAGAGTTCTCGTGAATTCGTATGACATTTTTAAAGATGCTGGAGCAACAAGATTCGATCGGTCGTCTCCTGTGTGCATAACGCCAAGAACTTTAGGCGCGTCGAGAGAATCTACTTTATAACCGTTGTGCACGAACTTGCTCAATCGATCTCCGTCGCCTTTCGGCACGATAGAAATGGAAATATTTTCAAGGTTATATTTTGCGAACGATTCATAATCTGAACCGGGATATTCTGAATGCTCAACCAGCGGAAATCCAGTCTTTTGCTCCGCTTCATGCACGTACCGCATCAAAAATCGATTGCCGCTTCCAACCGGTCCCACATACACTTCCTCGCCTGTGCCTTCAACGTCCAGATTGATCATTGCAAGATGTTTTTTGGGCATGATAAACTGATTGACGTAATACCGTGATCCCGTCACATTCGTTTCTTCCTGATCAAAGAAACAAAAATCAACAGAGTAATTCCATTCTATATTCTGCATGTGCTGGATAAGAGCAAGTACGACGGCAACGCCGCTGCCATTATCGTTCGCGCCGGGTGATTCTGTGAACGCATCGTAATGCGCGCCGACAACAAGACGCTTGGTTCCCTGCCCAAGGCGCACAATAATATTCTCGCCTGCAATCACCACCGTGTCTCCCTTCACGCGGGAAATATCTTGGAATGGTGCCGAGACATATCCAACACCCATCTTATGCAATTGTGCCTTAATGAACTCGCCGCGTTCGATGTGTGTTCTGCCTTCGATGCCAAGAACGGAGGCGTACAGTTCGTCTTCTATGGGCATCTGTGCCCGGACAAACGAAAACGCGAATAGAGATATAATCAGAAAAATTCCGAGACGCTTCATATATTTCTCACTTGTTCAATTTGATACGGAATGTAGTTTTGAATCCTGCATTGTTCTCTTTAAGGAAAAGCCTGCCGCTATGGTATGTTTCAATAATGCGTTTTGATAAACTTAATCCTAAGCCCCACCCGCGCTTCTTTGTCGAAAAGCCGGGGCGAAATACATCGTTCCGGTGTTTCGATGTGATACCTTTACCGGTATCGGAGATATCAACGAATGCATGGTTGCCATGTTCTGATAGAGAAAAAGCGATCGTTCCTTCGCCGTTCTCAATGGCATCGAGCGCATTCTTGGTAAGATTCTCAAGTACCCATTCGAATAACTCTCGGTTGATATGTGCACGAACCGCTTTGCTCGATTCGATGACAAGATGAACTTTCTTGCCGGTTTGTGGAATACGCCGTTGGAAGTATTCGGTTACTTTACCAATGACTTCGCTCAGGTCCTCTTCATGCAAGTCTGGTTTGGATCCGATTTTTGAAAATCGGTCCGCGATTTTCTGGAGGCGGTGAAGATCGCTTTCCATATCCAGTAGCGTCTCCGTCGTTTTCTTGTCGCCTTCGGATTGTTCTTTCAACAGTTCTACCCAGCCGAGCATACTGGATATCGGTGTGCCCAGTTGATGTGCGGTCTCTCTCGCCATCCCGACCCAAATGTTGCTTTGCTCGCTGCGCTTGATATAACTGAAGCTGATGTAACCGATAAGAATAAAAAGTGCAGCGACGGCAAGTTCAACATACGGAAGCCAGCGGAGCTGGACTATGAGCGTCGATTCACCGTAGTGGAGATAACTTAATATGATCGTGTCCTGATATGTAACTTTAATGGGGGCGTGAGAGCGGTCCAAATCAGCGGCGATATTTTTCAAGAACTGACGTTGTTCTTCACCTGGTAAATTAGAATTCAGCGAGATGTTCTTAATGTTTTTATCGTAGGGAAGTTCGGGTTCATTGTTCCGATCCGTCAATACGACTGGGAAATCAACTGTGTTGATAATTTCGTTGAAGAGAAAATTATAGTCGCCTTCTCCCGTTTTATTATTTGCGATATACACATACGACTTCGCGTAAATGTCCGCGACTTCTTTTTCCTTCTGGCTCAATGCCTGAACAAGATTGTGTGTGTACCACAAGGTACCGGCAATAATGATAAAGGCAATCACCATCAAAATAATCTTCAATCGGCCGGAGAGAGAAACAGAGCCGGTCGCAGTAGATTTGATAAGCGATACTGTCTTCATATCGAATGAATGCTGTTATCGAATGATGAGCGTCTGGTCGCGGCGTGCACCGACGGAGACCATCCAGATTTTTGTATCGAGCATTTTGCTCAGAGCTTCGATATACTGTTTTGCCTCTTTCGGAAGTTTTCCGTAGCTCTGGATAGCTGAAGTTTTTGCCTGCCATCCTTTAAATGTTTGATACACAGGTTCCACCGCATCGAGCGTCTGAGAATCTGTCGGGTAATGAATTAACTTTTTTCCGCCAATTTTGAAATCGGTGCACACTCTGATCTCTTTAAACTCATCCAAGACATCGAGCTTTGTAATGGCTATTTTTTGAATGCCATTGACACGAATGGAATACCTGAGACTCACCGCATCCAACCATCCGCATCGCCGAGGTCTGCCTGTTGTAGCGCCAAATTCTCCGCCGGTTTTACGCAAACGCTCGCCAATATCATTTGCAAGTTCTGTCGGGAATGGACCGTTGCCAACGCGCGTGCTGTACGCTTTCACAATTCCGACAATGGAATTTATAGCAGTCGGTGGAATACCAAGTCCCGTACAGGCACCGCCGCTTGTTGGATTTGAAGAAGTCACGAACGGATACGTTCCATGATCAACATCCAGCAATGCGCCTTGCGCACCTTCGGCAAGAATTTGTTTTTTGTGTTTCAGAGCGTTATTCAAAAATTCGGAAGTGTCGGTAATATAGGTGTCCAACTTCCTGTCAAATTCCTGATACTCATTGATGATCTCGTCGACATTGAGAGATTGCGAATGATACAATTTGTTGAGAAGTTCGTTGTTCGCTTCAATATTGCGTTTCAATTTTTTGCATAGCACATCGCGGTTCAGCAAGTCCACAACGCGGATGCCGGTGCGCATATACTTGTCATTGTATGCTGGACCGATGCCGCGTCCGGTCGTACCGATTTTTTCTTCGCCTCGTTCACGTGCCGCATCAAGCATTTTATGGTACGGCATAATCAAATGGGCATTATGACTGATAAGGAGCCGGCCGGCGATTTTAATGCCGGCGTCTTTCAACTGTTTGATTTCAGTCATGAGCGCCACAGGGTCAAGCACGACACCGTTTCCAATCACACAAGTTACATGTGAATGGAAGATGCCGGATGGAATAAGATGAAGAACATATTCCTTTTCCGGTTTCCCCTTGGATGGCGGCAGGACAACGGTGTGCCCGGCATTCGCTCCACCTTGATAGCGAGCGACGATGTCGACATTTTCGCTCAAGTGATCAACAATTTTTCCTTTTCCTTCATCGCCCCATTGGGCACCGAGTATGATTTGAACGGGCATGGTATTATGAGTTTAGAAACTGAAAGAATAGTGAATTAAATGAATAACTATGTTTTCCCGGGTTGATAACAGACTATTTGCGCCGAAGGCGCATGCACCTCCGGAACAGAAAAATGATTACCGATAGCTATTTACCGATTTTTCACACGAAAGACAAGTACAACAAAAACCGGCAGTCCAATGCTCCAGAAAGCCGGTTCGGATGAAATTCCCAACGGTATCATTTTAACAAAACAAGTTTTTTTGTTTCCATAAATGAGCCAGCTTGCCCGTTCCGACCTTCAGTCGGAACGAGGTCTCGTCGTGCCGAAGGCACGACGGATAAACGGTAGAAATAAATACCGCTCCGCAGTTTGGATGCGTTCAATTCTACCGTATGTTGTCCGGCGCTCTTCACACCATCCACAAGTGTTGCCACTTCGCGTCCTAACATATCGAACACTTTAATTGCGACGTGACTGGCTTCGGGCAATTGATAACTAATGACGGTCGTCGGGTTAAACGGATTAGGAAAATTTTGATTGAGTGCAAATTGATCCGGAGTGGATCTTTCGTTCTCCAAGACACCAACAGTCGCTGGTGCCGGTATAGCGAATTTTCGATAAAATATTTCGTCGTATCCGGTTGATGTATCAATCCATGCAACACCGATATTTGCGTCGTCGACCAATGCCGTAGAGATGCCAAAATAAAAAGCGTCCTTTTTAGCCGCCGTACCTGTTGTTGGATTCACTTGATAGAATGATGACCACTGCGAGCCATTGAGACTGGATCTGATATAGATATTTGCGTTTTCCACTTTGGTATGGACTAACGTACCGGTACTTGTTATTTGAAGATCGTTGATTGTATTCAGCGATTGACTTAAGGTATCAGCAAATGCCCATGTGCTTCCAGAATTCGTTGATTTGTACAGCACTGTCCCTTCTTTCATTGAATGCATCATTTCCTGACCCATAATAAGCTGCCAGAATCCAAATGCTAAATAGAGCGTTCCATTGGAATTACCAACCAACCGGGTTCGTGTGAAATAACTCCCGCCTCCCGCGATGCTGAGTATCTTCGAAGGTGAACCAGGAGGCCCTGCCTGCGTGTTATGCGTAATGAGATAGAGCGATGTGTCAACGCTATACGCCGAATAAATAATATCATTCATCGGTCCATTCGGTATTGCAAAACAAGATAAATTTTTTGCTTCATGGGTTGCGTCGCCGGCAGGAAAAATCATAGAAAAACTATACATTGCGCCAAATCCATGATTATTCGCCATATGAAAGCGATTGGAATCTGATGGTACACGATAATACAAGAGAGCTGTACCCCCCATCCCTGCACTTTTTTCCAAAACGATATTATCGTAAGGTATAGACAACGCTTCATAAGGAGCAATTTGTTCTATTTGTGTTGGTATAGTCCAGGTCATTCCGCCATCAGGACTTGAAACGGATTCTACAAACCACCCTGGCGTTGGCGATGACTTAGAAATGATGTAGCAAATGACGATATTGTTTCCGCTGCTTTTCATTGCAACATTTATTGGTCCTGAATCAATCGGACGCGGATGAACTGCCGATGAAGTAGCGATTGGTGCTGACGGGCCTGATGCAGGAAATGAATAGAACCAGAAATTCGTATTATGAATGATCCGGGCGGTATTATTTTGAATATCCAGAACTGGTGGATCTAACAATTGGATCCCTTGAATGTTTGTTACTTGGTAATTTTGGCTCAACGCCCCCGTTGAAACCAGAATGACGAACAAAAACATTGTCCCCAAGCGTTTCATAATGTCCTCCATCGTATTTTGTGGGTAAAATAATTCGAAGAAACATCCGACATTAATTATAATTTAATATTAAAATTATTACAGAATAATCAAAGCGATGGTGATCACAATTTTATCTCTATCAAGAATATTTTTGTTTTCTTCGAAAAAAACTCCATTTACCAGCTTTCTTGATGTATTTTTTCGGGATTGAACTTTTCCTTTGGTGTATCTTCGCCTGTCGGATGACCAATGGGAATAACATTGAGCGGAATGATATTTTCCGGGATATTCAAAATGGTTTTTACGGATTGCATTCTGTCGGGATACGGATATGCTGCCGTCCATATTGCACCGAGTCCAATTGCTTCTGCGGCAAGTAAAATATTTTGGCTGGCGAGAGCGGAATCGATCACGGCGTACTCGTCCATCTGCTTGTGCGCTTTTGCAGGTACTCCGCACACGATGATGGCTGCTCCAGCTTTGAAAATCATCTTTGCGTACGGCAGTGCATCGCCAAGTGCATCAAGTGTCTTCCGATCGGTCACAATAATAAATTCCCAGGGCTGACAATTGACCGCGCTCGGTGCTGCCATGGCTGCTTTCAAGAGGATGTCAATTGCATTCTGTGTTATGGATTCACCGGTGAAATGCCGTACGCTTTTGCGATTGTGAATGACAAAGAGTGTATCAGGATATTTTGTCTGTTTCATTTGAATCCTCATAGAAACCTGGTAATATCTTTAAGCAAATCAATAGTGATATAATGTTACTTTGCCTTTCAGTCCATTAACGCATATATTTATTTCACGAATGAACATAATCCTTTTAGATTAAAGGAGCAAGCTGTGGATAAATTTGTCATCAACGGCGGAAAATTTCTTAGCGGGACAGTGACTATTGGCGGTGCGAAGAATGCTTCGTTGGCTCTCATGCCTGCGACAATTCTTGCGAGTGGTATTTCTCATCTTTCCAACACGCCAGACCTGCGCGACGTGATGACGATGAGCCGTCTGCTTGAGACCATGGGCATTCAGATCTCGTCAGTCAATCAGACAATGACGATTGATACAACGTCGATCAACAGCTATGAAGCACCTTACGAACACGTGAAGAAAATGCGTGCATCCATTTATGTATTAGGTCCTCTGGTGGCTAGATTCGGCCAGGCGAAAGTTTCACTTCCCGGCGGCTGCGCATGGGGACCGCGTCCGGTGAATTTGCACGTCGAAGGACTCCGCAGACTTGGAGCCGAGATTGATCTTGAAGCAGGGTACATTATTGCGAAGGCAAAACGTCTGCATGGAGCACGGATTCTTTTTGATATTTCCAGCGTCGGTGCAACTGGCAACATCATGATGGCCGCGGTGCTTGCGAAAGGGACAACACTCATTGAGAATGCGGCTCAAGAACCGGAGATTGTTCAGCTTGCAGAATTTTTATTAAAAATGGGCGCGAAGATTCATGGTATTGCTACAGGGCGATTAGAAATTGAAGGTGTTGATGAATTGCATCCTGCAGACATTGCGACAATTCCAGACCGCATCGAAGCCGGAACTTTTCTCGTTGCCGGTGCGATGGCTGGGAAACCCGGCAATGTTGTGCGGTTAGAGAAATGCAACCCGCACCATATCGGTGCTCTATTAATTAAGTTGGAAGATGCTGGGGCAAAAGTTAAAACTGGTGTCGATTGGATAGAACTCTCACCGCCGGAAAAAATTGCTCCTATTAATGCGACGACTGCGATTTTTCCCGGTTTTCCAACCGATATGCAAGCACAATGGATCGCATTGATGTCGATGGCAGGCGGCACGAGTATCATAACAGACACGGTGTATTTCGACCGCTTCATGCACGTGCCGGAACTTGTTCGGCTTGGCGCTAACATCACTGTGAAAGAAAATATTGCCACGGTTGTCGGTGTACAGAAATTGACTGGAGCAAAAGTAATGTCCACAGATTTACGCGCGAGTGCTTCGCTCGTTCTTGCTGGACTTGTTGCGGAAGGAACAACAGAAGTTCTCCGCGTGTACCACATTGATCGCGGATACGAATCGATGGAAAAGAAACTCCAAGCGCTTGGTGCCGACATCCGCCGTGAACAAGGCGAGGAGTTCTAATTAACCTTCGGAAGGTTACTCTGCTTAAGCTTTGAAACCTTCCGAAGGTTTCCTTCTTGAACGAAGATAATTTTCGGAAGGTAACCGAGACCATGCAAACCCGTACATTCCAAATTTCTGCGCTCGTCCTTGTTCTCTTCGCCATCGTCTGCGCACGCATCCCGCTTTTTAATTATCTCGGATTTGAGTTTTCTGTGCTCACAGTTCTGCTTGCCGGATATATCTCTGGAATTTTTACACTTGCACTTTGGAAACAGACCAATCCTGAATGCAAATTGGATGTCTGGCGTTTTATCGGAAGGAGTGCCGCCGCTTCATCTATTCTACTTACGATTCCGTTTATCATTTCACTGGCAAATATCGTGTTTGTGAAGAATTGTTCTGTCAGCGACGGCGCAAAGCTGTATGTTCTCACTGTCATTCCCGGTGTGTTCTTTTCCATCTCATTCGCTTCGTTCATTGGAGTCGTGTTCGGAAGATGGCGCAAAACTATTTTTGCAGCAATCTACATTCTCATTTTGTTTCACATTCTGATTGTTACTCTCATTCGTCCGCAAGTATTTGCATTCAATCCGATTATAGGGTTCTTTCCCGGATTCACGTACGACGAAACGCTTCAGGTGACTCAGCGGTTACTGACATACCGTTTGACAACGCTTGCCGCCGCTGGGTGTTTCGCGGCTGGATCTGTTTGGTTATGGCAGATATTTCAGAATAAAAAAGAAACATCTCACGCGGCACGATCTGCACTTCCTATTGTTGAACTCATTGTTATTGCCGTGCTTGCCCCCGTTGTTGTCATCGTCTTCACGTTGAGCGATCGTCTTGGATTTTCATCCTCTGAAGATTTTATTAGACAGAAACTTGCGGGCAATTATAAGACAACGCATTTTGAAATTATTTATTCAGCAGGAAGTATCAAGCGCGAGCGCATCGAACAGATCGGTAAGCTGCACGAGTTTTATTATGATAAGCTCACGCATGAAATGAACCTACATTCGCAGGAGCGCATCGTTTCTTTTCTGTATGCTTCGCCTGAACAGAAAGGACGACTTATCGGTGCAGTGTACACTGAAATCGCGAAACCGTGGTTGAGGCAGACGCACATCAATCTTTCAGGTTTTGAAACGTCATTGAAACATGAAATGGTGCACGTGCTTGCGACGGAATTCGGATGGTCGCCTTTGAAAATTGCACCGAATTCCGGATTAATTGAAGGCTGTGCAATGGCAATAGGGCGGACTTCTATGATAGAAGAACCGCTGGATCGGGCGGCGGCATTGGTATTCGCTGCCGGTGTTCACCCGAACCTTGAGTCACTTTTCACGTCCCAAGGCTTTCTTCAAGCCAATCCTTCCGTGAGTTACACGCTTGCCGGATCATTTTGCCGTTTTCTCATCGATTCGTTCGGTATAGATCAGTTCAAGCAATTGTACGCAAGCGGCGATTTTAAAAATATCTACCAAAGAGATTTGAAATCATTGCTCATGACGTGGCACACTTCCATTAAAAACATTCATCTCGATAATGCTGACAGCATAAAAGCTTTATATTTCTTCCGGCGTCCGTCCATTTTTGGAAAAGAATGTGCACGTGTCATTGCGAACTTGAACACCGAAACAAGAGGAGATCTTAACCATCATGATTTTGAAAGTGCATTGCTCTCTGCAGAACAATCTTTGAGATTGAGCAAGACATCAGAAGCCGTCACTCTAAAAGCGACTGCTTTATTTGAGATGCGGCGATTTAAAGATGTCATCGAGTTTGTTGACGTACAGCTCCGCGACACAGCTTTTGGCTATGCTCTTTTACCGCTTCATCTTCGTCTTGGTGATGCTTACTGGGCGTTGGATTCTCTTGCTGAAGCGAGACGAGAGTACGAGGCATTGTCACGTATTCGTTTGAACGCTTCAAACGAAGAAGCATGCATGCTTCGGTTGGAAGCACTGAAAAATCCACTGGAGCGCAGCGAGCTTCAAATCTATTTCTCATATTCTATGGAAGACACCACACGCATTGCGCGGCTGGAACGATTGAAAAGTCCGATAGCGCGTTACCTCATTGCGCGCGAGTATGCCGCGAAAGAACGTTTTGCAGAAAGCGCGCGAATCTTGGAATCGGTCGGATCTCCGGAATCAAAGACGCTCGAATATTTCCGCTTACTCCGATTAGGGAAAGTGTGGTTCGAGCTGCAGGAATTTGAAAAAGCCAAGACCGCATTTGTACAGTCGTTTCCGATCGCATCGAATATTTTTCTTCAATTGGAAACAACTGAATGGATTGAGCGATGTGAGTTTGAATCAAAGCCGATGTAGGAAGGAAAAGGAGAAGATGCCCCGCGTTGCGGGGCAACATTATTAAGCTTCCAGCCCTTCCGAAGGTTACTCAGAAGATTACACACAGAGGAAATAGTAAACGAGGACATACAATGGAATGCAATAAACCGAAAAACCTGAAAAATTGTAATTGCAGTTATGAGCCATGCTCACGCAAGGGAACGTGTTGTGAATGCATTCAGTACCATTTACGCATGCAGGAATTACCCGCCTGCTGTTTCCCGGACAGTATCGAACAAACATATGACCGCAGTTTTCGCACTTTCGCCCAAGCGGTGATGAACGGGAAAATACGATAACGCTTAACAAATGTCTTGATTTCTTATATACATTTCATCTTACCTGAAATTGCTTTTCCTACAAATTTTGGCTTAATTAAAGCAGTAGCAAGATTCCCAAAATCTCCAGTTAGTTATCGCTGAAATATTTTGGGAATCTATCTGAATACAACTGAAAATCACTTATTACCTGGAGCAAAACAATGTCACAAACAATTACAGATGTTTGGGCGCGCGAGATTCTTGATTCCCGCGGCAATCCTACAATTGAAGTTGAAGTTGAATTGGAAAACGGCACGATTGGCCGCGCAGCAATTCCCAGCGGCGCTTCCACCGGCGAAAACGAAGCAGTCGAACTGCGTGATGGTGATAAGACGCGCTATCTTGGCAAAGGCGTTCTGAAGGCAGTCAAGAATGTGAATAACATCATTTGCAAAGAAGTCGTTGGCTTCGATGCTCTTGATCAGGTCGGTATCGACAAGATGATGATTGCGCTCGATGGCACACCGACCAAAGGGAAGCTTGGTGCAAACGCTATCCTTGGTGTGTCATTGGCAGTTGCAAAAGCGGCGGCTCTATCTTTGAAAATGCCCCTCTACCGGTACATCGGCGGGACGAATGCAAAAGTTCTTCCTGCGCCCATGATGAATATCATCAACGGCGGTTCGCACGCCGACAACAATGTGGACTTTCAGGAATTCATGATTTTCCCGGTCGGACTTCCTACGTTTGCCGAGGCGTTGCGCAGTGGAGCAGAAGTTTTTCACACACTCAAAGGTGTGTTGAAGAAAAGAGGATACAACACCGCTGTTGGTGATGAAGGAGGATTTGCGCCAAATTTGAAATCGAATGACGAAGCCATCGAAGTGATTCTTGAAGCAATCACAAAGGCCGGATACAAGCCGGGAAAACAGATTTACATTGCACTTGATCCGGCGGCGAGTGAATTTTATGATACGGCTAAGAAAAAATATGTGTTCGGCAAATCGGATAAATCTGAAAAATCGTCAGAAGAAATGGTAAAATTCTGGGAGAATTGGGTGAAACAATATCCGATCGTATCGCTTGAAGATGGTATGTCGGAAGGCGATTGGGACGGTTGGAAGTTACTGACTGATACCGTCGGCAAGAAAATTCAGCTTGTTGGTGATGACGTGTTTGTCACGAACGTCGAGTATCTCTCTAAAGGAATCAAGATGGGTGTTGCGAATTCCATTCTCGTGAAAGTAAATCAAATTGGAACGCTCACCGAAACGCTTGATGCGGTTGAGATGGCAAAGTGTGCTCATTACACCGCGGTACTGAGCCATCGTTCCGGTGAGACAGAAGATACGACTATTGCCGATATCGCTGTTGCAACAAATTGCGGAATGATCAAGACCGGTTCTGCGAGCCGCACGGACCGTATTGCCAAGTATAATCAATTGATGCGCATTGAAGAAGAACTTGGAACAAATGCAATCTACGCCGGCAAGTCGGCAGTGAACGCAAAACTGTAAAATGTTACAACTTGGCTGGGAGGGAGTTCCAACTCCCGACCAGCCTTCTTAATTTGATACGTGCAGCACCTCAATCATCAAATACCACTTTGTCCACCATTACTCGCGTGCAAACTGAAGCAAAGGCGCGTAATTCTGATTGTCTGCCTCTTGAAGTGCAGACAAGTATCTAGCACGAGCTTCTCCCTTGTTTGTAAGGTTTAATCTTCCCCAAGAAAATACCGGCTTGCCAAACCCGCTGTTGACGAGAATATCTGCAAGTAAGCGGGAATGCCTGCCATTGCCATTAGCAAAAGGATGAATCGTGACAATCCGATGACTGAACCTGACTGCGATTTCATCTTCAGAAAAGATTTTGTTATCGATCCAATAGTTGCAATCATGAAGAAGATTTCTTAATTCAATACTGGTCTGAAATTTATCAACACCAATATTTTTGTTTGTTGTTCTAAACTCGCCAGCCCACTTCCAAACATCAGCAAACATTTGCCTGTGGAGTTCCTTTATGTAATCCTCAGTCAGTATTTGTTTGAGTGCGGGTTTTCTTTTCATCGTCCATGCAATTGCTTTTTCCACACCAAGCTGTTCAAACTCATCAAGTTCGCCGCGAGTAGTAATCGTCGGTATGAGTAAACCTTCTTTCTCATATTCATCAATTGGAGTTTGCCCATCTGTGTAATCGAGATCTAATCCCATAAATATTTCGGCATTTCTTGTTTAATCTGTTCTGCGCGATCTTTGATTGCCTTTTGCAGTCTTTCTTCTCTATTTCCCTGTTCTTCAAGTTTCATAGAGTGCGAGGTTCTCATTACAATTTCATGGGCAACATCCAGAGCACGTTTTTCAATTATTTTTTCGACGGATGATTCTTTGGGAAGAAGCGCATACACAAATTGAAGATCGAGTTTCTCAGCGACTTCCATTAATTTATTCAGCGTGATAGTTTTGTTCTGTTCTCGCTCTTCAATCTCTTTAACGCTGACCGAAGTTTTCTTGAGCCGTTTTGCAAGCTGGACTAACGACATATTCATAGCTGTTCTAACCGCGTTGATCCAACCACGCGGCGGCATGTCTGCTTCTTTTAACACAGAAAATTTTTCAAGCTTTTTATCAAGATGCTCTAATAAAAGTTTTTTATTGAGATCTACCATTAGGTTATACCCTTATATTCGACAATTTAATATAAGGTTATACCCTTGTTTATGCAAGTGAATTATTAGGTTATACCCTTAATTGCATAGAAATCGCCGAAAAAACTCTATAATTTATTCGAAAATTGGCAATTAACTGTTTTGGGATTGTTTCAGTCCTTGTAGCAGATGTCGTCCTGTCCGCCATCTTGTTTACCTGCCATGCTTTATGGCGGGCTGGGCGGATGGCATCGGATTTCTGCAACCCGCGATCGCTGATCGTGGCTACAAAATCATTTTTCTTTTGTAGGGACGTGATTTATCACGTCCTGTTCCACAGAGATTTGATAAATCAAATCCCTACGAGGATTTCTCTTTATCCAACGACTTGTCCGCCGTCTTGCGGGGCGGATGACGTCGGATTTCTGTAAACCTTTCACAATGTCTCACTTCGATTGATCTTGATTAGATTCCGGGAACTTCTTTGGAAAAGATAATAGGGTTTGATTGAAATACGCCAATGACATATAATGTACTATGGTTTTCGTTGAAAAGGAATTGAAATGAAAAAAGAAATATTTACCGAATTATTAGAGAGCCTTCAGCAAGGTGGCAAAATTGTCCGCGGGAAAACAAAGCCAAATCGCGTATTTCAATTGGATGATCCGGATGTTCCGGAAATTCGCAAACACATTGGACCTTCGCAGGAACAATTTACCCGGCTTCTCGGTGCGAGTGTTGCGACATTTAATACATAACTCCAAGTATCTTTGGGATCAATTCTGAGCACATCTATTAAATTGTCCTTTGCTTCTTCAATATTCCCTATTTCCAGATAAGCCAACCCAAGGTTTCTCCGGGCATCTATATGTTCAGGAATTATTTCTAAGACCTTTTTAAATAATTCTATCGCCTTTTTATAATTACCCTTTTCACCTTTTTTAATACCTTCTTGATAGAATTCAATAGCTCTTTTGATTTTACTATCTTCTTCTGCTCGAAAATTTATTATGGCATAACCATTTTCGATTTTAACTTCGACAAGAGAAGCAATAAATCCATATGAACGTTTGATCAGCTTGCAAGCTTCACCAATTGGGAGTGCGGCTTAATCAATTTTATTCTTTGGGTCAATGATAATATCGGAGAGAGAGACAATAATTGTTGACATAGTCAATTCGTTCCTCTCTTTGCTTCTTCAATTGCCTTCTTTTTAAGCGTGGTAACATTCGGAAGGTCAACATAATGATTCCGAGAAACCTTTTGATGGTTTCTTAGTTGTTGGTCATTTCGTGGTTGTGACATCTCGCTCCGTAGAATAATCTTTTCCGCCAGCTTGCCCGCTATTATTTTAGCGGGAGGCGGACACGAGAGCTTCGGTGTGTCTTAAGATTGGTGTAGAGTCCAGTTCGTAACTGGACTTCTATGTTGTCCGACTGCGAGTCGGACTCTACTATCTTTTTTCGGCTTCTTTGGTTCAGGGAGTTTAGGCAAACAGTGTAGAGTCCAGTCACCGACTGGACATTTTCTGTTGCCTTCATGTTGTCCGATCTGATGATCGCCTGCCTGCCGCAGGCAGGGACTCTACGGGTCCACAACAAAAAAGGGTGCATCTTGCGATTCACCCTTCCTGTCGGGATACCACTCCCTGAGACAAAGATGAAACGAAGTGCACCCCTTTCGGGGCGCATCCTCGTTCCGTGTCTGGTCTCTTTGTAATGTGGTATTTTACAGGAAGACAGCAGCCGAAGCTACGCTAAAAATATTTGTGAGTTAAGAGTATTAAGTCGTTGAGTAATTGAGTCCTTTCCGCCAAAGGCGGATGCGCCTTTGGCGCAGAGTAAATAAGTTTTGAGCCACTGAGTATATACAAAATCCTTATTATGAAATCTAAAGATTCGAACGGCTGATGCAATTTAACAAATCAAGCAAGCAAACGGAAATATTTTACCTATTTGGGTTTTGATAGATCGGCTTGAAATTCGCTCACGTTTTGTTTATCTTTTTCAACAGCATTGTCCAAAAGGACGCCTTTGGAGCAGCCAAAGACACCAGTTTTTTCGATACAATTAGATCGAATGGCAATCTATTTACAGTTGAGGAAGAAGAATCATGACACCAAAAATTAAATTCGGAACAGACGGCTGGCGCGGTGTTATTGCCGACGACTTTACATTTGAAAACATAGCGAAGGTTGCGCTTGCGACAGCGAACCATTACAAAAAGCACAAGAAAATCAAGAATGGCATCGTGATCGGTTATGATTCGCGTTTCTTGTCGAGAGAGTTTGCCGAAAAAGTTGCCGAAGTGCTGGGCAATCGCGGCATTAAGGTCATTCTTTCCGATAAAATTTCTTCAACACCAATGGTGTCTTTGCTAACGAAGAAATTGAATGCGGCAGGCGGTATTGTCATTACTGCAAGCCACAATCCGGCAAGGTACAACGGCTTCAAAATCAAAGGTGATTTTGGCGGTCCCGCTTTTCCGGAGACTATTGAGAAAGTAGAGAAAGAACTTAAAAAAGTCATAAAGGTAAAAGTAGAAAGCAAAAAAACGTTTGCAGAGTTAGTAGAGAAGGGAATTATCAAGAAGATCGACTTCACCTCGGTGTATATCGAAGACATCAAGAGTAAGATTAATGTTGATTTGATCAAATCTGCAGGAATCAAGATTGCGTATGACGCTATGCACGGTGCGGGTCAAGGTGTGATGGATCAAATTCTTCCGTTGAAGGTTTCGATTCGCGGCGATTTCAATCCGTCGTTTGGCGGAAGTCATCCCGAACCATTGCCGCAGCACACACCTGGATTAATCGAAGCAATTGTAAAGAACAGCTGCGATATCGGTATTGCAACTGACGGCGACGCGGACCGCATTGGTGCATTCGATGAGAAAGGAAACTTCGTTGACTCGCATCGTATCTTCGCACTTCTCTTAAAATATTTTGTTGAAGAGAAAAAAATGACCGGTGAAGTGGCGAAATCATTCTCTGTCAGTCAGATCATTGATAAGATGTGCAAGAAATACGGTTTGGTTCTGCACGAAACACCTGTTGGTTTCAAATACCTCTGCCGGCTCATGGTCGAAAGCAACATCCTTATTGCGGCAGAAGAAAGCGGTGGACTCGCTGTCAAAGGGCATCTTCCGGAGCGTGACGGTACCTATATCGGCCTGCTGCTTGCGGAAATCATGGCTACCCGGAAAAAGAAATTATCTGAATTGGTCACCGAGCTCATGGATGAATTTGGCTGGTATTACTTCAACCGGAATGATGCCCATCTTACCGAGAAGGAAAAGAATCGCATTATGGCGTTCTATAAAAAAGGACCGAAGCAGATTGCAGGATTTCCAATTCAACGAATCGAAACCAAGGATGGCTTCAAGCTCTTTGTCGAGAACGGCTGGGTGTTGGTGCGCGCATCTGGAACGGAGCCGCTGATTCGGTTCTACGCGGAAGCAGAAACACCGGAAAAAGTAGAAACATTGTTGAAGGCGGCGCGCGGAGTGTGATAAAAGTAGTTGAGTTATGAGTCTTTGAGTATTTGAGACAACCTCCGGCAATATTCGGAGGTTTTTTATTCTTGGAAGAACTGGAATCCTAATAATGAATCACGCAAAGCGTGATACAAAACTATTTAAGAGGACACAATGCTAAAACGCGGCGATGAGGTACAACTTGAAATTACTGATGCCGCATTCGAGGGCAAAGCCGTTGCCCGCCATGAAGGATTGGTCGTCTTCGTTGAAAATGCTGTCCCCGGCGATGTGGTCATTGCGAAGCTGTTGAAAATCAAGAAAAGTTATGCAGAGGCGAAGGTTGTCCGTATTGAACGTCCATCGCCGTTGCGTGTGGAGCCGCGCTGTAAGTACTTTGGAGTTTGCGGCGGATGCAAATGGCAACATATGGATTATCAAGCACAGCTTCGGTTTAAACAGCAGCAGGTGGTTGATTCATTTGAACGAATCGGCGGTTTTTCCAACCTCGATGTCCTTCCTATCGTTGGTGCGGATGAAATTTATTTCTACCGCGGCAAAATGGAATATTCGTTTGCTGAAAAACAATGGCTGACGGAAAAGCCATCTCCGAATGACGATTTTCGATTGCCGATTGAAGAAACCAAAATACAAATTTCTGCGCCAGAGGCGCATGCGTCTTCGGTGCACAATTCCCCATCTCCAATCTTTTTAGGGTTGCACGTTCCGCAGCGGTATGATAAGGTTCTGGATATTGATGAATGTCACTTGCAGTCTGTTGTTTCCAATCAGATTCTGAACTTAACGCGTGATTTCGCTAGGCAGAATCATCTTAACGTATATGATTCGGATCGCAACAGCGGCTATCTTCGCTTCCTCGTTATTCGCGAGAGCAAGAAGACAAAAGAAGTGATGGTAAATCTCGTGACATTTGAAAACAGAACGGATACGATGAAACAATATGCGGCAGAGTTGACAGCACAAGTTGGGCAAGTGACGACAGTAGTGAACACGATTAACAGCAAGAAATCACAAATTGCATTTGGGGAAACAGAGAATGTCTATTTCGGTAATGGGTGGATTCATGAGCGGTTGGGCAGCCATAACTTTTCTATCTCAGCAAGTTCATTTTTCCAGACGAACGTAGCGCAAGCAGAGAAACTCTATAGTGTGGTGAAAGATTTTAGTGAGTTCAAATTGACAGATATTGTGTACGATCTTTATTCTGGAACGGGTTCCATTGCTATTTTCATTTCGGATTCAGTAAAGGAAGTTATTGGTATTGAATCTGTTGAGAGCGCAATTCATGATGCAGAAAAGAATGCACAGTCAAATGGTATTACGAATTGCCATTTCTTGCTTGGAGATTTAAAAGATCGGTTGACCAAAGATACGTTGTGGATGTCATCTCATCCGAAACCGGATGTGCTCGTCATCGATCCGCCCCGGAATGGTATGCATCCGAAAGTTGTAGAGGAAATTCTTGGATTGGCGCCGGAACGTATCGTGTATGTGAGCTGTAATCCTGCAACGCAGGCGCGCGATGTGAAATTACTCTGTGCTGAAAAATATCAGTTGATCAAACTTCAACCGGTAGATATGTTTCCGCATACATTCCACATCGAGAATGTAGCGCTGTTACACAGAAGGTAACTTTGATGATCTTTCCGTGTAATCTCTCCGTTCGCTCAAAGCGGTCGGAGAGGTTCGTGAACGTGACCGTCACTTATCTCGTTCAAACTTGGAGAGTGACGGTCACGAGCTCAGGAAAAACTTACCAATCCGATCGCTGGAAGCGGTCTGAGAGGTTCGTTAACCTTGTCAAGGTTTGAAACCTTGACAAGGTTCTTCATGTAAATTGCACGTTACCGTTTGATGACTTCTGTCCGCCGCACCGTCGTTTGCGGTATAATATTGGTAAGCTCTTTCTCGATTCGTATGGGCTCTATCATCTCCGTAAACTTTGCCTCAATCGTCTCGGTAACGCTGTCTGCTTTCGCCACTCTAAAATGAATTGGTATCATCATCACGGTATCCGGCAATGATTTCCACTGCAAGGAGATAGTATGATCGGTGATATTTACAGCATCCATTGAGGATACGTTCTCAAACTTGTTCTTCCCGGTGCTGTAGGTGAGAGTAAAACTAATAGGACGATATTTGAAGTGAACTTTCGCCAATATATCGAATGTCGTATTTGAGTCTGAAGAAATAATGTTCGTATGCTCGAGATGAATCCAAGGTGCTCGATCGAACGTAAATTCCTTTAAAAGAATTTCTCTATCCCACGATGAAATATTTGTGTCTTTATCAGCAAGATGCACGCGGAGATCTTTGAGATATTCGTTGCTTTTCAGCATCACCTTTCCTTTTTCAGTGTTCAAATCCAACGACTGATTAATGGCGATACTTTGCCGCCATTCATCGGAATAGGAGGGAACAAACAGAAGAATTATTAAGCAGGCCAGGAATGATGCACACAAAGCCAAAAGTCCCCTTCGAGTTCGCCATTGTTTCAGCCATAAGAGATTAATGCTGCTATCAAAATAGATTGCAGCAAAACCAAGCAAAAAGGGAAACGACCAAAGCGCAAAGAACAAAATATAGAAAATGTTCAAAGCAACGTACATCCAAGTCAGTTGAGTGGCATGCAACGCCATAGTTCGTCCAAGAAAAACGAATCCTTCTGAAAACATCAATCGGAACATAAAATGCGGCGAGACAAACCAGAAGAGAAGCTTGAGCCATGGTCGTTTGACAATCATTGCAAGTGCGAGGAAGAAAAGCGCAATTGCCGGATACAACGCCACCTTTGCACCGATTAATGAAAAAAGAAATATAAATATGAAGAGGAAGACAACAATACGGAGAAACCATCGGTACGGGTCGTGACTCAGTCGAATGCGCGGAGTGAGTTTGAGTGAGACTGCAATTCCCATGAGCGCTGCAAAAAATCCAAGAACGAAATATCCTTCCGGATGTGCAATCCAGGGATAACGCAAGCCTTTGATAAGTCCGACAACACTTTCCGAAAGCCATACGCAGGACTGAATAATGATTGCGAATAGAAAAAGTTTAAGCGCTGGTACTTTAGGACGTTGGCTTCTTTCGGCTTCGGTACGCCGCTTCCTTACAACAATGAGAACACCGAGTGCAAGAATGATTGAAAGAGTAATGAAGGCAGTTAATAACCATATCGGAAGAAAGAGCAGGTGGTTTCCGATTTGCAAAAGATAATAGCTGCTGGTTTTTTCTGCTGGTACGCCATTATCAAACCTGTGAACGAGTGCGTTTATAAGATCGCCGCTTTGTTTTAGACCGCTGGGTTTGAAATGCTCGAAGTCATCCTGCTGTGTGTGGATTGGATCGTTTAAACTAGAGGTGAAATCGATGGCAGGAATGTTCTTTTCTAAAAAAGGTTCGTGATCAGATCCGACACCTCCGCCAGGTAAAGAGCTCATCGACGTAAAAAAATGAGTGGGATATGATAATCCGGAGTAACCGAGTTTATTAAACTCATCATATGCCGCCTGCACAAGCCAAACCGGAGTGTTGCCTGTCTTGCAGTCTAACGTCGGAATCAACCAACCGGTGCCATTTGCCATATCTAATTGCAGCATCAGCGCAACGCTGTCGAGGTGCGGAAAATGTCGAACAAAATATTTTGACCCGACAAGTCCGGCTTCTTCTCCGCCGAAAAGGCAGAAGACAAGTGTGGATTGATGCTGTTCTTTTGAGAGAACGCGCGCAAGCTCTATAACAGATGCTGCGCCTGATCCGTCATCGTTCGCACCGGGGATGTCCGGCCCTGCGGAATCGATATGCCCACCAATGACAATAATGCGATTTGTCTTCCCGCGCAGCACACCGATTGCGATACCGCTTTTCGTGTTGACTGATGAACGCGTCATATCGTTTTCAGCTGAAGCTATTTCCATCAAGGACACATCGCTCAACCCGAACTCGCGAAACTTGTTAAGGGCAAAGAGTATTGCCTGCCTTTCATTCGGCGAGCCCATGGGCCTCGCTCCGATTGTCACAGAAATAGTTTTAAGGTAGGAAAGAGCACTATCTGATGAAAATTGTGTTTGCGCACAGAGAGATGGAATGATAAATAGAAGAGTAAGGAAGAATTTCATAAAAGCTCCATTTCTGAAACAATGCAATATGTTTTTCGATAGTGCCATTTTTTGACATAACCCCGCTTGCAAAGCACGCTTTGTGCGGCAGACAGGCTAATCCTTTCCTGCGAGGAGAGGGAATGATTTCTCTATTAGAATCTGAGAAATTTTCCGATGGAAAATTAGAATTTCACGAAGTCGGACAAAAGTTTTAACGATGAGAATACTCATGTGTACTGCTTGTTGACTTTTTAAAACAGTAGCTAACATTGCAATACCATGTTCTGTAAAAGCATGTGGTAGAGCAGTAGAATGTTTAAGTAATTCGAACCGGTGCCAATTTGTCACCAGTTCTTCTTTTTCTTTTATCGTTAATCTAAAGACAAACTCATGAGGAAAACGGTCGCGGTTACGTCTGACTTGTCGATTGAGATATTTTGTCTCTGCTCCATAGAGTTCAGCAATGTCTCTATCAATCATTACCTTTACTCCACGTATTATAAAAATGCGTTGTTCAATCAAATTGACTGGTATGATTGCCTTACTTTTTATTAAACACGTTTGTTTGTCTTGCATGAATTCTCGCTTCAAGGAAGATGTTCTTCAAAAAACGAGGCAAGGGAATTTTCGTACATCTCACCGCCGGCTTCCCACACATCGTTATGGCCGGCGCCTTCGATGAGGAGAAGGTGCTTTGGTTCGTTGGCGGCTTCATACAGCAGCTTGGAGTAGTCAGATTTAATGAACGAATCGTTTTTCCCATGAACGATGAGCACCGGCATGTGTACACGTTTAATGTCTTCAACAGGTGCAACAAGTCTTGCTTTGAAGTTTGCCATTTTTTGAGATTGCACCAGTGCAATGTTCCGCAGGAAATGCCATGGAAGTTTGATAATCCGTTTTTGGTAGTCAACGAAAACAATCCGCAATGCCGTATAGCTTCCCTCTGAAACAACGCAAGCAATCCGGGAATCAAGTGCGGCGGCTTGAATTGCCACTGCTCCGCCCATCGATGTTCCAAAAATGCCAATCTTGCCAATCTTCACATCTGTTCTTGACTGCAAGTATGAAATCACTGCCGAGACATCGTGCTTTTCATAAAAGCCGTAGGTGCAATAATACCCTTCGCTTTGACCATGCGCACGAGAATCATAGAGAAATATATTGAATCCTCTGTTGTAGAGAGCTTGCGCAAACGCTACACCTGCGGTTTTACAATCACCGACACCATGGAGGTAAATGATCGTACCGCGCGCTTTCTTTTTCTGCCGCACAAACCAGCAGTGTAATTTAAATTCATCAAATGTCTCGACAATCACATTTTCTTGAGGAAGTCCGGCATCTTTCGGTTCCAAAAGATTCGTGAATCGTGCATACCAATCCTTCTTGCGCCGAATAGGTTTTAAGAGAATGAGCGGGCCGGCAACGAGAAGTACAAATGTTGCCTGAATAAGAAAGAGGACGGACAGAATGAACAGGTTATAGATGATATTCATTGATATTCTGAATTGATATGTCTTTGATATTAGACTTAAAGAACATTTCTTTTAGAATATATCAAGGCATATCAAAGGATGCAAGTTTATCGGTAGTGTCTCAATTTAGTGCGGAGGCTGACCAAAAAGTACTGATGCTGGAGCGTCACGAACCATTTCGTGACGCGATAATGTTGAAAACAACTCGGTTATGTTGAAAACAACTCGGTATTCGACTTAAAAAACATCTCTTTTAGAATATATCAAGGCATATCAAAGGATGCAAGTTGATCTGATGCATATGATTGCAGTGTCCAACGTTTATGAATGGTCTTTTAATTCTATAATATCCTCCGCAATGAATGGTGCTGTGTGATTGTTCGTGCTGATATATTCTTATCACTTAACCATTGCTTGGAATGTCGAATCATTCTGCAGCGACTTGAGGTCGGGGTCCTTCGAGGCTTGCTGTTTCAGTTTCGGATTAAGACGGAGTGATTTTACTACTGCCTGTAGAGAAGCTTCTTTCTTTCCGGCAGCAAGCCTGATGACTGCAAGGTCGTAGAGCACTTCGGCATTCTCAGGTCCGAGAAGTGCGGTACGCTCCATGAGCGGAAGTGATTTAGCGAATTCTTTTTGCATGAAAAGTGTCCAGGCTTCATTCCACGAATAATTCATCTGAGCATAGTTCAACAGTCTGCCGAGTTCTCTGAACGGCTCAGTATTATCATCGACGCGGATATCTATCGCACGGTCTGTATAACCGCCGTAACCTGCGTTCTTCTTCACGACGAGTAATGCCGCGGATTGTTTTCCTCTCGAATCTCCACCTTGAGAGTCTCCAGCAAGAAGTGCCGCATAAAGTCTCTCCGCAAGAGTCCCCTTCGTATTCAGGAATGCTGATTCCATTGCAATGACAACTGCTTCCCCCGCAAGAATATTTCCCTGAATGGCATAATTGCTTCCGCTGCGGCCGCCAGCCCACTGTAAACATTCAGAGCCGGTGTGTGTGGCTGATGTTCCATTCGCTGAAACTATCCCGCATTGACGCTTCTGACTTTCGGGATCTGATTTCAAAAGAATATCCATCGCTTGTTGAGCTGTCGCTCCTTGTTCAAGCAAATCCAATCCCCGCCATCCAAATGATGTATTCACGAAAGATTGTGTGGCAACCGCGCCTACATCTGCTTTTGCCCATGGAACTACGCTCCCAACTGCAAAGAAACGCGAGGCGACTGCGACACCGAGCTCGCTTGTTACAGAATCACGTCCGACGATCGAAAAGGTCTCGACGAGCTGGTGGCTTTTTCCCGCCGTGGATTGAGCATGAAGAAGAGTTTGAAAAGATATCAGCACAATGAAGATCATGAAAACCACTATAAGAATGGACTGGAGTTTAGTGATGCGATGATTCGTGTTGTTCATACCATCATTCCTTTTCCAAAGATAGATAAAATGATCGATATCATAAATTGTCAAAGAAGTTTTGATTAAATGGTCACTTTCATTGTCCTGTTTCATATTGCTTGCCTTTAGCGTTGTGAGTGGTATGAATGGCGATAAAAGTTAGATATTAGACATTCTAGAAGCAAATAACAAAAACGCCCGCTTTCGGAGGGCTTGAATGAAGCCCCATCACTTATTATCTTCCATTGAAGCCCCCCAACCTTTTCACAGATCAAAGGTCTAATTCTATGTCTGACGAACAAAGGAATTCCGAACGTATGGCAGCCAATGACACTGAACTGATCATGCAAACCCAGCGAGGAAATATGGACGCATTCGAACAGCTTGTGCAACGGTACGATAAGCGGGTTCTGACCATCGCGGCAGGTTATGTAAACTGCTCCGACGATGCAAAAGATATTTATCAGGAGGTCTTCCTCCGGGTGTATAAAGGTTTGCCAAAATTCCAATATAAGAGTGAGTTTTCAACTTGGCTCTTTCGGATTACGACGAATGTCTGCTTGAGCCACCGGATGCGCGGGCGCAGACATTCACATACATCGCTCGATCAGAATGTGAACGATGAAGACGGCCAGCCGCATGCATTAAAAGATACGCTGTCCGACAATACGGCGACCGATCAGTACGCGCACGATGCAGAGATTTCGATGAAGGTAGAACAGGCGCTGAAGGCTCTCTCGCCGCGCCAGAGGATGGTTTTTTCACTCAAGCACTATGATGGTTACAAGTTGAAAGAGATTGCCGGCATGCTGAAATGCAGCGAAGGAACTGTAAAAAAGTATTTGTTTGAAGCGACGGCGCGTTTAAGAAAACAATTAAAAGAATTTGCGGATTGAACAGAAAGCGAGACGGTATATGAAACACAAACAGTTTGAAGAATGGCTCCAGCTTTCCTTGTATGATGAGTTAAGTGAACAGGAACAAACAGTTCTTGATACTCATCTCGCTGCATGCGAACGCTGTCGAGATGAATTACAAGAATTGAAAAAACTCCATGCAACGTTGGCACATCGTCAGCTGGCAGTTATTCAGGAGCCGTTGTTGCAGGATGCGCGAAGAAGCCTACGCATGCGAATCCAGGCCGATTCTGAGCGGATATCTCTGTGGACGAAAGTGCAATCCGCTCTCGATGGAATTCTTGCTCCGCCGCTTCAGGCAGCATTGGGTGGAGTTGCAACGCTCGCGATCGGAATTCTTGTTGGCTATTTCGTTTTCAGATTGCCTGCAGAAAAGAACTTGGCACTGCGGCAAACGGCGTTTACATCGTCTGCAATGGAAGCGGGAGAATCTCAGATAACGAATATCCGCTTTATCGATCGTAACGTGCAGAATGGAGATGTCGAGTTCACATTTGAAACCATTACACCGGTGCGGCTTCGCGGCAACGTCAATGATGAGAATATACAGAAAGTACTGGCGCGGGCACTCGTCAGCGATCAGAATGCTGGCATCCGGCTCCGCGCTGTGAATATGATCGGTACACAAACTGAGCAAAAACAGATCGGCGCTCCGGGGCTTGATACAGAAGTGAAAACCGCTCTTATCACTGCATTGCTGGGTGATCGAAATCTTGGTGTGCGGAGGGAAGCTCTCAATGTGCTTAAGAATTATTTGCCGGATCCTGTCATCGTACGTGCATTTCTGAATGTCTTAGCAAAGGAAACAAATACCGGTTTGAAAATTACAGCAATTAATTCGTTGGACTTGTCAAAATATGAAAACCAGCCGGTGAACCGTGAGATTCTTGATATGCTCAAGAACAAGGCTCAATCGGACGATAACAACTATATCAGAACCAGAGCAAAGTTAGCTTTGCAGGAGGTACAACAATGAAAACATTTACTCGAGTACTCGTTGCCGCAATTACGGCATTATTTGCAATCACCCTTGCCATGGCAAGGGAGGAAGCAGAGAGATCGAAATCCTTTAACGTAAGCAAAGGGGGCACAGTCGAAATCACGACAAGCGTTGGAGATATTCGAATTTCAACATGGGAAAAAAATGAAGTATATGTGAATGTAGAAGGCCTTGATGATGAAGACATCAGTCAGGTGAAGATGTCGCAAAGTGGAAATATTGTGCGTGTATCGTATCGAACCCACTGGGGTGATGGGTCCGGGCATATTCGATTCAATGTGAATGTACCATCTCAATTCAATCTCGATCTTAATACATCAGGAGGAGACTTAGAAGTAAAGGGCGGACTGAATGGGAAGATCGATGGATCGACCTCTGGTGGTGATATCAAACTGGGAAATGTAATTGGCGGCCCTGTTGATGTATCGACGTCGGGAGGAGATATCTCGACGGGAAAGCTTGAAGGAGAAGGGCATCTTAAAACCGCAGGTGGTGATATACACGTCGGTACTGTAAACGGCTCCCTGTATGTCAATACATCGGGTGGCAATATTCAAGTCGAAACTGTGTCGAAAACTCTTGACGCAAAAACGGCTGGCGGCGACATTATTATCGGTGATGTTGGCGGAGAGGCTCGTGTCTCGACATCTGGCGGAGATGTCAACGTGGGTAAAGTTTCAGGCAAGGCAACACTGAGCACAGCAGGCGGCGACATCGAACTAAGAGGCGCCAGTGGGAGAGTCAGCGCGAGGACTTCAGGTGGCGATGTGAAGCTGCAAAGCATTACTGGTTCCATTGATGCAAAGACTGCAGGCGGTGAGGTTGAGGCAGAATTGATCCCGAGCGGCAAAGGAGGCAGTAAACTTGCATCTTCAGGCGGGGATATACGGCTTTATATCGATGAAAATTCTAAAGCAACGATTGAAGCAACCATCCGTCTCGATGGATGGGGCTGGAAAAAAACTCATTACGTTGTGAAATCAGAATTTCCTAAAGAATCGTACGAGACAGATGAAGAAGACGGTGAGATTCGTGCAGTCTACAAGCTCAATGGCGGCGGTGAAATGATCGATCTCAGCACATCAAACTCGAATATCGAGATTCATAAGCTGCGACGCTGATATTAATTTGTATCATTGCGTTGTTGCATTGTTCCCAATCAAAATCAAAAAAGGAAATTATATGAGACAAAGGATCACAAATCTAATCCAAGCGATTCTTTGTCTCATAACAATCAATTCTCCAACCTTCGCTCAACGCTCACTCGATTCATTACTTCGAACATTGCCGGAAACCTGCACATCGTTCATGCAGCAGCGCGGATGGCCAAGCCTCTCTGTTGCCATTGTGCTCGATCAAAAGATAATTTATTCTCAGGCATTTGGTTATGCCGATGTCGACAAGAAGATACCGGCGACGACTAATACGATTTATCGGATTGCTTCAATGACAAAGCTGTTTAACGCGACTATGCTCATGCAGCTTGCTGAACGAGGGAAAGTGAATTTAAATGATCCCCTGATTAAGTATATTCCCGGATACAAACCGAAATATCCCAAAAACACTGGTCCGACAACTTTGCGTCAGCTTGCAACACATACATCGGGATTGCATGTTGATGCGGCTCAGGGCTTCTGGCATTACTTTTCAAATTTTGAATGGGTTGTAACGAAGGGCAAGGAAAAGGTCGTCTGGGGTGTTACGAAAAACGATCTGCTTTCAACATTAGATAAGGTTGAGATAGAATACACGCCCAATAAGTATCCTCACTATTCGAATTTCGGTTTTCAACTTCTTGGCATAGCTCTCGAAAATGCAGCTCATGAGCCTTTTGAGAAATATATCAAATCCAACATTCTCGATCCGCTTGATATGAGGAATTCAGATTTCAAACTTAATGAGGAACAACAGACTCGCTTTGCGGTCGGATATACGTATCTTGAACCGGATTTCCAACGGTATCGTGCTCCGGATTGGGATCTATCAATCCTCAAGTATTCAGGCGGACTTTATTCGACGCCCGAAGACATTGCCCGTTTTATTTCTTTTCAGTTTCGAGATCAAACGGATGGTGATAGAAAAATTTTAAGTGGTGATGGATTGAGATTCATGCGCACTCCACAAACATTGCAAAGTCCAGAATCGTACGATACGTACGGGATAGGATGGGCAATATATGATTATGAAGGTCATTCTATAATGGCGCATGCTGGTGGTCACTGGGGCTTTTCTGCAAAAGCGGAGGTGCTGCGCGATTTGAAACTTGGTGTTATTATCATGACGAATTGCAATTACCCACAAGGAAATATCGGTCCGGACAAAGATTTGACAAGGATTATCATTGATAAGTTTATTCCGATCTTGGAGACAAAGAAATCTGAACCGGTGTTTGATCTTCAAAAAGGGGACATTCAAAAATATTCCGGTCACTATAACGTTCCCGGCGATTATGCTCATGCAGATGTGCGAGTGAAAAATGACACATTGTATTTTTCTTTGAGAGAGAAACCTCAATTTAATACTGCTATCCTTCCAGTAGGTTTGCATCGGTTCTGTTTTGCCATCGATCCGGGGAAAAATCCTATGTTTCGTTTTGGCACAGATGATTCTGGTAAGATTGTTAGTCTTGAATTTATGGAATTTCGTTTCAAGAAAAAGTGAGACGGGCGATGAAATGATCGATCTCAGCACATCAAACTCGAATATCGAGATTCATAAGCTGCGGAAGTAAAGATGTTAGCACACATTAGAGACATCATATGAATAAAATTATGCTCATAATAATTGTCTATTTGATATTACTTCTGAAGCAATCCGAAGCCCAAACAATAAAAGATTCTGATTGTGTTTTTCCTGATAGTACTTGGCAGTACATCGAAAAACCAGATACGATGGGATGGAATATTGCAAAGCTTATTGAATTAGATGAATTTGTCTTAAATAAAACAAGCTTCACTGGATTAATGATTATTCATAAGGGCAAAGTTTTATATGACTATGGAGATGTCAAAGAACTGTCTTATATAGCTTCATGTAGAAAAAGTGTATTGTGCATGCTTTATGGTCGATATGTGGATAAAGGAATCATTGATTTAAATAAAACCATTGGTGAACTTGAAATAGATGAATTAGTTGATTTATTAGAAATCGAAAAAAAGGCTAAAGTTGATAATTTATTAACAGCGAGATCGGGTGTATATCTTCCAAGTGCTGCATCGGGATCAAACGAAAGACTTCCGGAAAGAGGCTCAAAACAACCTGGTAGCTATTATTTATACAATAATTGGGATTTTAATGTTGCAGGTTTTATTTTTGAGAAGGAAACTGGTAAAAATATTTACGATGCATTAAATGAGCAAATAGCTTTACCCATAAAATTGGAAGATTGGGAAAGGAAAAAACAGAAAAAAGAATTCGATCCCAGTTCAAAATACCCTGCATATCACATGTATCTATCAACGCGTGATATGGCAAGAATTGGATACTTAATGCTAAGAAATGGGGAGTGGAATGGCAAACAATTAATTCCAAAGCCTTGGATAAAGAAAACTACAAGTTTAGTAACATCTGTTGAAGAGTTAAAGATATCTGATCCAAGTATTAAAAATAAACCATGGTGGAAGTGGGGTTATGGATATTTGTGGCGGGTTTGGGATAATAATTCAAATATTAGGCCAGAACTTAGAGGTGCTTATTCAGCAACTGGCGCATGGGGACAATATATAACAATTATACCATCAGTTGATTTAGTTATTGCATCAAAAACAAAAAGTGAATACCGCAGATCGACAAATTATGAAACTTATATGAATTTACTTGACATATTAATTGATGCAAAAATGGATTATTTGGCAGTTACAGAGACTCTAAAAAGTAATAGTGCCGAATCTATCGGTACGGTTGTTGATGTCAGAAATAATTTTAATCATTCAGAATATTTCAAATATAAGTATGAATATAATGGACAAGAGTATTATGGGTGGTCTTGTTCACATCAAAAAATCTTTTGTGGCAACATATTTATAGTTTTTTTAAGCCCTGATAATCCCAAGGTAAACAAAATTGATTTAAAAAATAAAATTGATAAATAATATCGTTTGCTAACATCGTGTGTAGCCAACGGCGGCGGTGAGTTGATTGAATTGAGCACTTCAAATTCTAATATCGAGATTCATAAGCTGCGGAAGTAAAAATGTTAACGGCAAGTAAAAAAAAGCTCATCACTCAAGTAAGAAAAATAATATGAAAGAATTATTTATATCAATACTGATTGTCGTATTACATTATTCAAATTTATTTGGACAATGTGAATTTGATTTAAACTGCTTTTCCATTTTGGTGGGAAAAGATGCTTCCGTTGATGGTTCGGTATTTTTTGCCCATAACGAAGATGATGAAGGTCAGAATTTTGTTGATTTGCATAGAGTCCCAAGAATAAACCATAGACCTGGCGAAAAGCAAATATTTGTTGATGCTTTGGATTCCATTGATGAAGTCAATGAAACATATGCCTATTTATGGATTTCAGGTTCAACTTATAACGAAGAACAATATTTAAACGAATGGGGAGTTGCCATTACATCTGATGGAGGTCGTTCTAAAGTTGTCAATGGCGAAGCCAAGATTCAGCATAATCTGAGAAGACTTGTTATTGAAAGAGCAAGGTCTGCGAGAGAGGCAGTAAAAATTGCAGGTACATTGGTTGAGCGATATGGTTATACAAAATCGGGAAGAGATTATTTAATAGTTGACCCGAATGAAGCATGGGTATTTGAAGTGACATATAGCAAACATTGGATAGCCAAGCGACTTCCAGATGATGAAGTAGCAATTATACCTAATTATTATGTTATTGACGACTTCAATATTTCAGATACCTTAAACTTTCTTTCCTCACCCGATATTATCGAATATGCAATAAGTAATGGCTGGTACGATCCTCAAACAGATAAATCTTTTAATTTTAGAAAAGTATATGGTCGAAAAGATAGACAAGAAGCAATTTTTAATATTGCCCGCAAATGGGTTATTTTAAACAAGCTATCTGAAAAACAATATAATCTATACGACGATTTCCCTTTTTCGTTTAAGCCAAAGCAAAAAGTGAGTATTCAAGATCTGATGGGATTCTTGCAGAATCATTATGAGAGTACCCAATTTGCAAAAGACCCTTCGTACAACAATGGTTGTCCTCATAGTAATAGTATAGATACTTTGAGTATATGTAATGGTCTTAATGATTATAGCTGTATTACTCAGTTGCGCAATTGGCTACCTGCTGATATCGGAAATATTATGTGGATTGCTCCCAGACATCCTTGTATTCAACCTTTCATTCCTTGGTACTATGGCATTACCAAAATATTATCAGACTATGAACAAGAAAATTATATAAATGCTTTGCGGGACTATAACATTAAAAACAGAGAATACAAAGCAATGTATCCTCACCATGCTTGTTGGGTCTTTGATGATTTTGCTACGAAAGTAGATAGTTGTTATGGGAAAGAAATAGAATCATTAAAAAAGTGGAAAGACAATTTTGAAATGGATGTTTTCAATACAATAAAACTGAAGGAAAACGAAATATTAAATATTTATAAATCAAATCCTGAAAAAGCGAGACAAATATTAGCAGCTTTGACAAATAGTTTTGCTGAAAAGGCTTTGATTGAAACAAAGGGGAAATTAGAAAATTCCAGCCGCTAACATCGTCTATAAGCAATAACAGGAGAAGTAGGTGTTTCAAATTCTGTAATTCACTCGCAGGTTAGTGCAACTTGATAAGTAAATGCTTCGTAACCCAATATCGTGGAGTCGGAATTCCCCAAAGAATCATATGAAACTGATGAAAAAGCTAACAAAATTCGTGCGTCTTATGTTTTACGTGGGGTGACATCACGTTGGTCTGTAAGTCATATATGATGGAATGGATCGTTTGACCTGATGTTATTTTTACTCAGAAAAACAAATTAATTCTTCACTTTGGAATTGCTCATGAAGATTATTGTTGTGCTATTTTCTTTTCTCACTACCGTTGAATATGCAGCGGCAAGCGATTCAATCCGCATACCACATCCCGATGTTCGGGCAATACGAACGGCACAACCGATTGTCATTGATGGAAAATTATCCGAGAAGATATGGGGGGAAGCTCCTCAAACGTCGGATTTTATTCAGCGCGATCCGGTTGAATGGGCGCCAGCTTCAGAAAAGACAGTCGTATGCATCCTTTATGACGACGATGCTCTCTATGTCGGAGCCCGTCTCTATGACCGACATGCTGATTCCATTATCGCCCGGCTTGGACGAAAGGATGCCGATCAAAACTCGGACGATTTTTTTATCGCTCTTGATCCGTATAACGATCATCGGACGGGATTCTTTTTTGGAATCGATGCAGCGGGTACATATCAAGACGGTGTTCTCTATAATGATGAATGGACAGATAATTCATGGGATGGAGTCTGGGAAGGTAAAGCGACGATCGATTCGCTCGGATGGTGTGTCGAAATGCGAATCCCGTTCTCGCAACTCAGGTACCATAAAAGCGATCAGCAAATCTGGGGGATAGATTTCAAGCGGGACATCAGACGGAAAAGTGAAGATGATTATATCACGTTCCAACCGAAAAACGGGAGCGGATTCACTTCGCGATTCGTTCATCTCATCGGCATCGAGAACATTGAACCGTCGCAGCAGATCGAGATTATGCCCTATGTTACAACCCGCGCAGAATACATCCACTATCCGACAGGGAATCCGTTCCATAACGGATCCAAATATACGCCGGAAATAGGGCTGGATATGAAAATCGGACTCGGCAGTAATCTTACGCTGACCGGGACAGTGAATCCCGATTTCGGACAAGTGGAAGTCGATCCTGCGGTCATCAATCTGAGCGATGTTGAAACCTACTTTCAGGAAAAGCGCCCATTCTTCATCGAAGGAGCATCGATTTTTAATTTCGGGTATGGAGGTGCGACTAATTTCTGGAGTTTCAATTTATCCGTTCCGACGTTTTTCTATACACGGCGGATCGGCCGCGCCCCGCAGGGCAGTATTCCCGATGCCGATTATTCCGATATCCCGTCGGGAACAAGAATTCTCGGTGCCGCGAAACTCACAGGGAAGCTCGGCGAATCATGGAACATCGGAACAATTCAGGCTGTAACCAGAAGGGAATATGGGCAGATATCCAACTCAGGAGTTACGAATGACGTCGAGATCGAACCTGCAACATATTACGGAATCGTCAGGGGACAACGTACGTTCGACGATTCGCGTCAGGGAATCGGTTTCATCACGACCAGTACCGTCCGTTCATTTGCCGACGATAGGTTGCGTTCGGATATGAACAATAGTTCACATGTCGTTGGAATCGACGGCTGGACATTTTTCGATTCAGACAAGACATGGGTACTCTCAGGGTGGACTGAGATGTCTCAAATAAGCGGATCGACCGACCGGATGATCTCGCTGCAGGAAAATTCGCAGCACTACTTCCAACGTCCCGATGCGAAGTCGTACAGCGTCGATCGAAATGTAACATCGATGACAGGATATGCAGGTCGCCTTCTCGTCAATAAACAAAAAGGGAATATTATATTTAATTCCAGTTTTGCAGTTATCGATCCAAGATTTGATCAAAACGATCTTGGCTTTCTCTCGCGAGCCGATGTGATCAATATGCATATCGGTGGAGGATATAAATGGACCGAAGTAAGTGCGTTTTACAGGCAGTTGGGTGCGATTGCAGCAGGATACCAGAGTTATGATTTTGACGGGGATGTCACGGGGCGGGGAGTGTATTACGAAGTGTGGACAGAATTTCTTAATTACTACTATATCGATATTTGGGGATGGTATAATCCTGAAACTATCAACACTCGAAGAACCCGCGGAGGCCCCATAACACTCAATCTGCCTCTTTTTCAATTGAATCTTTACGGGAACACGGATCCGAAGAAACCGGTCGTGATCAGCACAAGTTTCAATGGATACAACGGCAACGGTGCGAATTATTTATACAGTAATATATCAATGACGTGGCACCCGGCAGCCAATATTTCGTTGAGTATCGGGCCGGACTACACACGGTACATCGAAAATGCGCAGTGGGTCGATGCCTTCGATGATCCTACTGCCACCGCGACATTCGGTAAACGATATGTCTTCGGGAAAATGGACCAGACAACGATATCGGCGAATATACGGCTTGATTGGACATTCACTCCAAAACTCAGCCTCCAATTATTCGTTCAACCGCTTATTTCTGCAGGTGATTTTCTCGAATTCAAAGAGCTTGCGCGCCCCGGTTCATACGATTTTAATGACTATGGAACGCGAGGCTCGACCATTTCATTGAACAACGGAACATACACAGTCGATCCAGACGGAAGCGGACCGGCTGCCTCATTCTCATTCGACAATCCACAGTACAATTATACATCGATCCGTGGAAATGCAGTCCTCCGGTGGGAATATATGCCCGGCTCGGTGCTCTTTTTTGTATGGACGCAAAGCCGCTCAAACGATCAGCAGCTCGGAGAATTTGAGTTCGGACCGTCTGCCGAAAAACTCTGGCGTATGGTGCCCGATAATATCTTTATGATAAAAATGACGTACTACTGGAATTAAAAAAGAAAACAAAATAGATATATTCCTTTGAAAACAATTCTCAACGGCGGCAGTGATGAGTTGCTAGAACTGAGCACTTCAAATTCGAATATTGAAAATTACATATTACACTGCTGATTCCTGTATGCGGTTAAATGATGGAAATACCAGCAAGTAAATTAAAAGGAGGATCTCTATGAAAGAGACCACAGCAATCCTCCTGACGGTTCTGGCGATACAGTCTCTCTTGATTTTTTATTATCAGCAAGGGCAAAACCGCTTGGCTTATAATATTTTTACAATGAACATGCGTGAAACATCGGAAAAACCTATCTCTGGTAGAGTTGGTACCATGCACCGCATAAGGTTCATAGCGATACTAATTTTGATTTCATCGATTCCCGTTTTTTCACAGAGCCTTCAATTACAATACGATTTCAGACATTCCATAGATCCGCAGAACAATAAAAGCAATTATCCTACTTTTTCCTTTGAACTTTTTAAGCTTTTAGATGAAGGTTCATTCTTTGTAAAAACGCAAGCTGACTTTTTCGGGGAACATAATAACATTGGCCAGTTTTACATGCAAATATCCAGAGATTTTAAATTTTGGGCACCACCGGTCTTTCTTCATCTGGAATATAACGGCGGTCTGGGAATCGCCGAAGGCACGTCGTACGGCTATTATTTAAACAATGCATACTTGCTTGGAATAGATTATCCGTTTCAGTGGGGAAATGATTGGCAGAGTGTCTCATTGAGCTATCGGTACAGTATTTTAAACGGGCCGAACCATGATGCTCAGGTCACTTTCTATTGGTCAAAACACTTTTGGGAAAATAAATTTACTTTCGAAGGCAGTTTTGTTTTATTTACGCTGAACAGGAACCAGGGCGATGCATTGACAATGAACCTGACCGGGAAGCGGATTCTGTTCTGGGGGCAGCCGCAAATATGGTTCAATTTGGATAAGAACTTTTCGATAGGATCGCAAATAACCCTGTACTATCATATCTATTCCTATTCAGAGAATGTGCTGATATATCCGTCAGCAGCAATAAAATACCGATTTTAGATTAGCAGTAATGGAGATGTTTTTTCCCCGGATATTACGAAATCAAACGGCGGAATTTTTTAACGAACAATTAATGCATGGATGATGTCAATGAAAAAAGTATTTATAATTCTCTTCATGAGTTTCGCAATTGCGAGTCTCACTGTTGCTCAAAATCCGGGAAAAGTATGGATGCAATATGCAACGCCGGAAGAAGCAGGTTTTTCTTCTGAAAAATTAAAATCTGTCATGGATTTGTACGAGAAGAACGGCGCCTCAGCCCTGATGGTCGTTTATAATGGTAATGTCTTGCTATCGAAAGGAGACATCACGCGAAGGTACGATTGTCACTCCATGCGAAAGAGTCTGATCAGTGCGCTTTACGGTATTTACAGCGTCCGAGGAAGGATCGATATTCATAAAACTCTAAAGGAACTTGGTATTGATGATAGAGTGAAGTTGACTGAACTGGAACAGTCAGCGACTATTCAGGATTTATTGAAAGCTCGATCTGGAGTGTATCTTCCTGCATTGGGTGAATCTCAAAGTATGAAGGACGAAAAGCCGGCCAGAGGAAGTCATCCGCCCAATACTTTTTTCTATTACAACAATTGGGATTTCAATGTTCTTGGATCGATTTTTCAAAATGAAACTAAGATAAATTTGTTTGAGGCATTCAATGAATCTCTTGCGAAACCCTTGGTAATGGAAGACTTTCGGCTGATTGATGGAAGGTTCTGGCACGATTCAACTCTTCAAACGAAATATTCTAAATACGATATTAAAATGTCGGCAAGGGATTTAGCACGGTTTGGAGTTTTGTATTGTAATGACGGTATTTGGGATCACTCTCGGATCCTCTCAAATGAATGGATTACGGAAAGTTTCACACCGTACTCAACGATGGATCGCCGAACTTATAAAGAATCCTACGGATATCTCTGGTGGATTCAGATGCTTGATGACAGTATACCAATGTATTCCGCACTTGGCTGGGGCGGGCATATCCTCGTTGTTGTGCCGAAATATAATTTGGTCTTAGTCAAACGCCACGATACGTACGGCGGAAATGGCGACGATACCAAAACAGGTATGTATATTCGAGAGATCATCAAGGCACATGTTTCAGCTCCGATCTCATATCCGAGACTTATTCCGCTTGAAGTACGTTCACGGCAGATGAATTTTGTCGACATGCCGGCGGCAAACCTGAAGAAATATCAGCAACAGATTGAATTGAAGGGGAGAACCAGAAAAATAGAATATGGCAAGTATGGGCTGCTGTTCGATGATTGGTTTATTCTACATCCAGTTTCGGATACCAAATTTTATATTGAAGATTTTGATAAGTACATGTTTTTTAAATTTGTCAATGATAAACCAATATTTGATAGAATTGAATAAAAAAACAACAATTTTTCAACGGAGGAAAAAAATGAAAAAGACCCTGTCGTTCTTTTTAATGAGCTTCGTAGTGCTCTCGCTCTCGTTTGCTCAGAATAAATCGGATGAATCATCTGATTATCAATCAAAATCTTTTGTTGTTCAAAAAGGCGGGCTGCTTGAAGTTGATGTAGAACCGGGCGCCGTTCGTATCGAATCATGGTCGAAGGATGAAGTCTTCGTTGAAGCAGAAGGTGTCAATGAACGCCACCCTGAGCGTCTTGTCATATCGCAGTCGGGGAACAATATTACAGTAAAGTACAGAGATTCAAGACACAATGTTGACCATCTGGTCTTCACAGTGAAAGTTCCATCGAAGTTTAATGTAGATATTCAGACGTCAGGTGGAAGTATAAAACAAAATGATGTTCTTACCGGCAGCTTCACAGCGGAAACAAAAGGCGGCAGTATTAAAATTGATCACATTATCGGCAAGGTGGATGTTGAAACCGGAGGCGGTAGTATTAAGTTAGACAAGGTTGAAGGAGATGCCAAAATGCAAACCGGCGGAGGAAGCATTGAAACCGGAACTGTCACCGGGACATTGAGTGCAAAAACGGGCGGCGGCAGTATTACCCTTCGTGATGCCGGCGGAAAAGTGAATGCATCGACGGGCGGGGGAAGTGTGAATGTGGAAAATGCAAAGGAATGGATTGATATATCAACAGGCGGCGGTGGCGTGCATGTTCGAGGAGCGAAGTACGGAGCGAAAGTCAAAACCGGCGGTGGCAGTGTGGAGATGGAAGACATCACAGGGGTTGTCAATGTCTCAACAGGCGGAGGAAGTATTAAATGTGAATTGATCCCGGGCAGTACAGGAAATAGTTCGATCAGAACCGGAGGAGGAGAAATTGAACTCACCTTACCCGAAAACGCAAAAGCTATTGTTGAAGCCACTATCAACGTCAATCGTGGATGGGGGCGGCATCACAAGAAATGCACGATCCGTTCCGATTTCAAAGCAGATAAGTACGAAAACAAAGAAGAAGATGATCAGATATATGCAGTGTATACATTGAATGGCGGTGGCCCGACGATTACGCTTGAGACGTCGGACAGCGATATTGAAATCCTAAGGATGTCAGGGAAATAATTATTTCTTTTGTCAGAATGACAACAAGCCACTATCTCCGATGGTGGCTTTTTTTATTTTCCTATTAAGTTTTTGTAATTTTCTATATACGCGCTGTATAGATAAATAGCATCCTTCCCCTTTAACCTTTATCTTCTTGTGTCGTATCATTCCAAGAACTTAGACAACGTCGAATGCAGAATAATAAACCAGCTGAATCACTTGAGAAACTTATTGAAGATGCCCAAAAAGGCAATGTAACGGCTTTTGAAAAAATCGTCAAATATCATCAATCATACATATACGCAATTGCCTTCAGATTCTTATGCGACGAAGATGATGCCGAAGATGTTGTCCAGGAAAGTTTTATCAGGATTTGGAATCATCTCAATGTATTCGATCCGAATATGAAGTTTACAACATGGATGTACAAGATCGTCGTCAATCTATGTTATGATAAAGCTAAATCCAACAAGAGAAGAATAAAAGTGTTTTCGAGATTGAATAATAATTCCCTCAAAGAAGACTGTATCGATAGTACCGATATGGAACAGGAATTGATGAATAAAGAAATAGCAGTACTAATCAAATCTATAGCCGATGGATTATCTGAAAAGCAACGAATGATTTTTCTGCTGAGAGATTTTCAAGATCTGACCATTCAAGAAGTTGTCGATATTACCGGCATGTCTGAATCGGGGATAAAAACAAATCTGTTTTTCGCAAGACAAAATATCAGAAAGAAATTAGCAATGTTAGAGGCAAGCGTATGACGTGCAAAGAACTACAGCGGCTTCTTTACTCAACAAGAATCGAAGACTTTGATCCGGTTGATAGAAATTTCTTAAAGAAGCATCTTGCTGATTGCGAAACGTGCAAAACGATCTTTCGAGAAGTATCGAAAGCCGACCGGATCCTTGACAGAATCAAGGAGGCAACACCCCGCATCCGGAATGAGCAAGCAATGACAGAATCCATTATCGCTGCAATCGTTAGCGAAAAGAAATGGGTGGCAGATGCTGATACGAATACCTTCCTCGATCGTTTGAGTGATATATTCAGCATGGAAATCATTAGATTCGCTTGCAGTATCATTCTCCTCTTGTGTGGAATGACATATGTGTTTATGGAATATAACGATACAAAGGCAATTGTGAGTCTGGAACAAAGACTGGGGAAAAAGAGTGAAATGAACCGTGCGTATATATTCCAACAAGAAATCAATGTTCTGAATTTTCTGAGCGATCTTTACAATTTGTCAAATGGAAGTACATCGTCCGTGGAATTAACAAACACCTTGGTTCTTATGAAGAAAACGGATTTGAACGCCCTGCTTAAAGGATACAGGACATTAGATAAAGCGTCGCAGACACGCCTCAACGAGATGTGGGATAAATATAGGAAAGAGGAATCTTCCATTATTGTGACTGAAAAAAATCGCGTAGAAATAACTGCTCTTCGAAATGAAATCGAACGATTAAAGAAAGAATTGCAACAAAGCAATCTGAAGAAGGGACGACAATGAATACTCATATGAATTATCGGTTTGCTGCCCTCATCGTCTTGGTTCTTTTAACCGCATCTGGCTGTAAAAAAGAGAAAAAGACCACGACTAAAATCAATAGCGATGGATCGTGTATGAGAACTATCGTTGTCAATCCCGTCAGTGATACATCATCATCTTTTCCCATCCCGACGGATAAAAGCTGGGAGACTCGGTTGGAAGGAGATACAGAGAAGGTCTATGTTGCCAGTAAGAGGTTCGACGATGTTAACCAAATGAGTAATGAATATAGAAGACCAGGTAAAGTTGGCGTTGACCTAAAGTTTGAAAAGAAATTCCGATGGTTCTTTTCGTACTTCAGTTATCAAGAAACGTATAATCCCTGCTTACAGATTCAGAGAATTCCCATCCGGACATTTTTGACCGCAGAAGAATATGCGCTATACGAACGTGGCGATACCAGCAAAGCGTTCAAGAAGAGAATGGACGAATTCTTGATGGCAAATATTTTAGAAGAATTTTATTGTCGGTTGATCGATTCAGTGAAGAGTCTTCACGATCCATCTCTTCCTGTGAGTATTTTTATCGCGAAGAAAAAGGAAATCGATATTGACAAGGCGGAGCATAACACAAAAGATATTGTGCAATATCTTGAGAGAGTCCTTGGTCTAAAATTGCGGGATAAATTGGAACGGCAAATCGATGGCATCGTGAAATCGATTGACGACAAGATTGAATTTATGATAGGGGCAGGGGGTTATTATATTAACGAAGTAGTGATGCCTGGGATCATTTTAAATACCAATGCGAATACTGTGGAAGGGAACAAAGTAACATGGTCTTTTAATGAGGATAAATTCACATACTTAGCCTATACAATGAATGTCGAGTCCCGTACCGCCAATCCTTGGGCAACATATGCAACCGGAGGAGCGTTGATTGTGATTGTTGCACTCCTGATATTGCCGCGTATGAGAAGGAAATAGCTGGAAAAAACAAAATACAATTGTAGAATATTTGTATTCGGGAAAATACGTTAACAGCTCATCCTTATTTTCGATGCCGTCATCTGCCAAAGGCATGCCTTCGGTATTTGATGACGGCCTTTTTTTTGTTATCATTCTCATGTTCTATTATCTTCCTGTGGTAGGAATACATACGATGAAAACTCTACTCATTACTTTTCTGATTTTCTGCTCCTTGTCAGGTCTTGTTGCTCAGGAAGTCCGGCCGGTACGTGATAGTATTGGTTATTGCTGGAATGCGGAACAAATGAACCGGCTTATCACTTATGTAGAAACCAAGGATAGGGGATCAGTTCCTCAACAATCATTTATTGCCGGAATTTCTCCCCATGATGATTTCCTTTATGCTGCGAGTGTCTATTATCCGCTTTTCCAATCCTTCAGAACAAAAGAAGTAGTTATTTTTGGTGTTACTCACGCAACAGTACGAAAAGAAATCGGCGATCCACAAAACATCCTTCTTCTTGAAGAATACAAAGAATGGGCAGGTTGCGGCCGAAACATTGCAATTTCACCGTTACGAGATTATCTCAGAAGCAGACTTGATACACAATACTTTCGCGTGAACAATCAGGCGCACAGACTTGAACATTCTATAGAAGCGATGGTTCCATGGCTTCAGTACTTCAATCCCGATATTCATATTACGCCAATAATGGTGACCGCGATGCCGTTCGAACGAATGGATGAAATTTCAAAAAATCTCTCTGAAGCTCTTGTTACCTATATCAAGGAAAATAAACTCGTTCCCGGAAAAGATATCTTCTTTCTTTACTCGTCAGATGCCAATCACTACGGAAAAGATTTTAATAATGTTCCGTTTGGAGATGACAGTATAGCTCATGCAGAGGGGACAAAGCGAGATCGACAAATTGCCGATAAATATCTTGCCGGTGCAATCCAATCGGAGAAAATTCGCAACTTTACTTTAGAGATGAAAAATTTTGTATGGTGTGGCAAATTCTCGGTTCCGTTTGGTTTGTTGGCTACTCAAAAAACACTCCAGCTATTATCTGGGAAGACGCTCACGGGAATAATTTTCCGCTACTCTGATTCATATACGGAGGGAATCATTCCGCTCAAGCAGACTGGAATGGGAACTACTGCGCCATTTTCACTGAAGCATTGGGTGGGCTATCTGTCCGCTGGATATTTCATGGAATAGATGTCTTATGAAGAAGGATTCGGAAGAAAATGAACTTACGTGAAACTTCCTCTCATAAAGTTGCACTTGTTCAAGATTGGCTGACGGGTATGCGCGGCGGCGAAAAGATTCTTGAAGTTTTATGTGAATTATTCCCCCATGCCACAGTTTTCACGTTGCTTCATAATGAAGGAGCAATGTCGCCAACCATTGAAGGGATGAGAATAAATAATTCATTCATCCAACACTTGCCGATGAAGGCAACGAAGTACCGTAATTATTTACCGCTGATGCCGCTTGCAATTGGCTCACTGGATTTCTCCGGTTATAATCTCATTATCTCAACAAGCGCTGCTGTTGCAAAAGGAGCAATTCCAAGGGATGGTGCGAAACATATCTGCTATTGTAATTCTCCCATGCGGTATGTCTGGGATCAGTATGAGGAGTATTTTGGAAAAGGGCGCGCCGGATTTATAACGAGATCAGGAATGGCTCTGGTGGCGCCATATCTTCGTCGATGGGATGTTCGGACCTGCAACCGCGTTCACTATTTTATTGCTAACTCACACAATGTTGCTGAACGTATCTCGCGTATTTATCATAGGACCTCGGATGTTATCTACCCACCGGTTAGCACCGACCAGTTCACAGTCTCTGAAAAAGATGATGGCTATTATTTAGTTGTCAGTGCATTAGTTCCATATAAACGGGTTGACCTTGCAATCGAAACGTTTAATAACTATGGTGAAAAACTTCTCGTTGTCGGTTCTGGCCCTGAACGAGAAAAATTGGAGAAGAGAGCAAATAGGAACATCGAATTTCTCGGCTGGCAGAGCGGTGAGAGTCTTGCGAAGCTTTATGCCGGATGCAGAGCACTGATTTTTCCCGGAGTTGAAGATTTTGGTATCGTTCCGCTTGAAGCTATGGCAAGCGGCAAGCCCGTGGTTGCATTTGGGAAAGGGGGCGCATTGGAAACGGTCGTTGCAAATGGTGTTTCGTCAACCGGTGTTTTCTTCTATGAATCAACTGTCGAAGCCCTCACGACAGCTGTCAAATCACTTTCAAAATTGAAAATCGATCCGTATGCTGTTCGTCGACATGCAGAAAAGTTTGATCGAGCGATCTTCAAACAGCACATGATGGAGTACGTCGCACAACGATTCAAAGGATCATTGAAGTGAGTACGGGCTTTATGCCAGCGTTATTTCCATACCTTCAGAAGCGCCGAAACATTGCACAGAAGATTTTTGTGATGAAATTAATTGCTGAGCGTGCTTTACTATTGCATCAACTGCGGCATCGTCGTGCGATGGGTCGTGATGGTACAACGCTAACTGTTTCACATTTGCCTTTATGGCAAACTCCATAACTGATTCGATGGGGGAGTGTCCCCAACCGACTTTTAACCGATACTCTTCGAGAGTGTACTGAGCGTCACACACTACGAAGTCAGCTCCACTGATAAACTCGATGAACTTCTGATCTAACTCTGCACCGTACTGTGAAGCAAGCGGATCTTTGCGCACGGCATGAAGCGTGTACCGATAAGGTTCATTATCTGTGGCGAAGACGAATGTTTTTTCCCCGTCGAAAATTTTATAGGCGAGCGTCATCGCGGGATGGTTCATATAGAACGATGTAATCTGTAAATCGCCAATACGGAATGGTTCGCGGACTTCCTGCATGACGATCTGTGCATTCAAACCGCCTAACGGCACCGGAAAATATTCTGAGTCCATCTGAAATTTAAATAAATCTTTAAGACTTTTATCGCGTGCAGGAGGACCGTAGACGATGATCTGAAAGTTTTTGTTATACGCTGGCATGAAAAAAGGAAACCCTTGTATGTGATCCCAGTGCGTATGGCTAATGAACAGATGCACTGTGACCGGCTGCGATTTAAATTCATGGAGAAGCTGATTGCCAAGATCTCGGATGCCAGTGCCAGCGTCAAAAATGAGTATTTGTTTTCCGGCACGCACTTCCACACAGGATGTGTTTCCACCATATTTCACTGTCGATTTACCCGGTGAAGGAATAGAACCCCGTGTTCCCCAAAACTTTATCTTCATCATAGTTGACTTGCTCGTTTATTCATATGTTCGATGGCAATTTGAAGAAGCTCTTTGGGTGAAAAAGGTTTTACAACATACGCATCAGCACCGAGTTCCATAGCCTTATCGATATCCGGTTTGTACGATTTCCCCGATATGATAATAATGGCAGTACGTCGCATACTTGAATTAGCGCGAAGCATCTTGCATACTTCAAATCCATGAAGTCCTTCCATCATAATGTCGAGAATGATGATATGTGGAGGATTCATCAATGCCAGTTGGACTCCTTCACTGCCTTCGCTCGCAAGGGATACATCAAACCCGTCACGTTCAAAAAGAACCTGCACGAGACGTCGAAGTGAAGGATCGTCATCGATAATTAATACTTTTCGTTTTGGTGCAGTCGCATCCATGAATTATTTTCTTTTATCATGTGATTTGAATTATTTTAGGTACTCTTAAGATGGTACGTCGTTTTTATGAAAAAAGGAATACATCGCTTCAGATTTATCAATGGCTGATTTTGAATAACCACGACGAACGCGAATAAGTTGTGCAACGACACTTATTGCAATTTCTTCTGGAGTAACCGCACCAACCTCAATTCCAATTGGAGATTGAACGCGCTTGAGATCTTCGCTGTTAAAACCGTATTGTAGAAGCCGTTTATATGACGTCAAGACTTTCCGTTGACTTCCCATCATTCCGATATAGTGTGCCGGGGTTTTCAGCGCTTTTTCTAGAACTTCTTCATCATATTGATGTCCGCGTGTTACAATGACAAGATACGTTGTCGGTTTGATGGTAATACGGTTAAAAACTTCAGAAAAATCGGAAACAACGGTTTTGGATGCTTCTGGAAATCGGGCAGGATTGCAAAACGCTTCTCGATCATCGGTGACAGTTACTTGAAATCCGCAGGAAGCCGCTGATTTGCAAATTGCCTTGGAGACATGACCGCCTCCGAAAAGAATAAGATTTGGCAAACCGGGGACAGGTTCAAAAATGAGTTCGCCTTCATTCAATGGAATGCGAGTGACACCCTGATGCTTCAAAGAAGATGCAATAATTTCGACGAATGTATTTTGCAACGGCGACGCAGCTTTTTGCAGAAGCATTTGCCAGTATGATTCTTGCTCTTTGTTTAAGCAAAGTTCAGTGCTTCGCATTTCAGCAAGAATTGTTTTACACTTAACACAACCATCAGAGTTAAGAAACGTGCCAATAACAGAATCATTTCCATTATCACGGATAGATTTGAGATCGCGGAAAAATGGAATGAGATCTCTACCGATTGGCTCCAGCAAAACATTGATTGTGCCGCCGCAGATTAATCCTTGAATATACTCGTCTTCGCGCAATTCAAAGCACAGTGTCTCTACAGTCCCCGTTTGAAGTTTCTGTTGTGCCCGCCCCAAAACATCTGCCTCAACACATCCGCCGCCAATAGTTCCAATAGATGTCTTGCCTTGATTCTTGATAATCATTTTTGAAAGCGCTGCCGATGGTGTCGAGCCCTTTGTGGAGACAATAGTCGCCAGAATAATTTGTTCTTCTGTTTCAAGTGAATCGAGGAGTTCCTTGTAAATATCCATGTATTATCAATACGCTTTCATTTATCCGGTAATGATTATTTTCTTTTGAGCTTCTCAATCGACAGAAGGATTACTTCATTCGTTGCTGGAAGAGAAAACTCAGGTTCGATTTCATGATTTCTAGTTGCCGAAACAGCATCTTTGATAGCGAGCCACGTTGAAAGTCCGTACATCAATGGCGGTTCAGCTACCGTCTTGCTTTGTCGAATCGCGACAGGATTAGGATAGCCCTGCAAGAGTTCTACACGAAAATCCTTTGGGATGTCCTGCACCGTTGGAATTTTGTATGTATCTGGCGAGTGCGTCATGAGTCTGCCTTTGTCATCCCATTTAATTTCTTCGGTTGTACACCAGCCAACGCCCTGGATGAAACCGCCTTCAATCTGCCCGCGGTCGATGAGCGGATTAAGTGATTTCCCGGCATCGTGTAAAATGTCGACGCGTACAAATGTATGCCGCCCAGTGAGAATATCTAATTCTATTTCCGAAACGCACATTCCGAATGAAAAATAATAGAATGGTGTGCCCCAACCTTTCTGTTTATCCCAGCCGATTTCAGGTGTGCGGTAATATCCGGTGGAACTAAGGCTTATTTGATGCAAGCGCATTAAGTTCATGACTTCTTCAAACTTCATTCGCCGATCAGGATGAATGGAATCAAAGATAACGTCATCCTGGAACATAATGGAATTCGGTACTGTTGGATTGCCGGGGTTCTTTTCTGAAAACACTTTTGCTATTTCCTCGGCGATGCGAGCCTTGAGTATGTCGATGGCATTCTTCACTGCGGCACCGTTGAGATCCGTGCCGGAAGATGCCGCTGTAGCGGATGTGTTTGGGACTTTAGATGTGTTCGTGGCGCTCACCTTCACGCGTTCCAAGCTGACGCCAAATTCTGCCGCTGCAATTTGCTGAATCTTTGTGTGCAATCCTTGACCCATTTCTGTGCCGCCATGGTTGACGAGGATCGTACCGTCGGTATATACATTAACAATCGCTCCGGCTTGATTAAGAAATGTTGTGGTGAACGAGATACCAAATTTTACCGGTGTGCAGGCAAGACCTTTTTTGATGAATTCATGCGCAGCGTTGAAATTATTCACTTTGCTTCGTCGCTCATAATATTCTGACGATTTCATTAATTGATCGTAAATGACAAAGAGCCTGTTGTTCTCGATCTGCTGACCATAATGCGTGATGTTGTTTGTTTCGATGCCATAGAAATTTGCAAAGCGAATCTCAAGCGCATCTTTTTTCAGATACCGCGCAGCACGATCGATGATAGTTTCTATCGCTGCCATTCCCTGTGGTCCGCCAAATCCCCGGAATGCGGTGTTGGAAGGCAGATTTGTTTTCCATACACGTGCAAGAACCGTCATGTTGGGAATGAAGTATGCATTGTCAGCGTGGAGCATAGCTCGTTCCATAATTGCGAACGATAAGTCGGTTGCTGCGCCGCCATCGCTGTTTAGTTCCAATTTCAGTGCGAGCAGTTTTCCGTTATCATCAAATCCAACTTCGTAGCGCGTCAGAAAACGATGGCGCTTGCCGGTCATAATCATATCATCATCACGGAAAAGACGAATCTTTACCGGGCGTTTCGTTGCCCGCGCAAGGAGCGCAGTCCAACAAGCAACGTGATTTGCCTGCGTTTCTTTTCCGCCGAAAGCACCGCCCATACGTCGGATTTCTACAACAACTTCATTCAATGAGATGCCAAGCACTTCTGCGACAAGAATTTGTGTTTCGGTTGGATTCTGTGTCCCGCTGAAGACGTTCATCTCGTTATGTTCACCGGGAATACAGAGACTGATTTGCGATTCAAGGTACCAATGTTCCTGTGCGCCAGTTTTGATTTTTCCTTTTAATACATGCGGTGCCGAAACGAGCGCACTATCTGCATCGCCACGCTGCATAGTGCGCGGCGGGCCGAGCAGATTGTTTTTCTCGATTGCTTGCTCGATTGTGAGAATCGGTTCAAGCACCTCATAATCAACTTTTATTAATTTCTCAGCAATTTGGGCCTGCGCTTCGGTCTCGGCGGCAATAAGGAATATTGCTTGTCCTACGAATGTCACTTCGTCAATGGCGAGGCAGAGCTCGTCACTCACAACCGGTCCCATCTGGTTGTGTCCGGGAATATCCTTGTAACAGAGCACCGCATGAACGCCCTCTGACTTCTTTGCTTCGCTTACATCAAACGATTTAATCTTGGCATGTGCATGAGGACTATAAACTACCCGACCGACTAACAACTGATCGCTTACAAGAATGTCATCAATATAGATCGCTTCGCCGGTTACATGCTTTGAAGCTGATTCGTGCGGAATGTTCATAGTGATCAGTGATGAATGAGCAGTGATCAATTTTTGATCCTCGCGGTTCTTATGATTGCAAAGAGAAGTTTGCACAATTCGTCACAATCGGCCGCTAAAGATTCGAATAGATGTTTTTCAATGAAATCAGTGGCTTGCAGTAAACGCAACCAATAGGAAGTTACTCTTGCTTCCTTGTAGGCAACGGAAATCTTATTTGAAAATTCCTTTTTTGAAATTGCACCATCTGCTTCTTCAATATTTGCACCAATAGAAGTACCACTACGTAATATCTGTTTCGAGAGAACAAATTCCTTTTTTTCGATTGATAGAAATTGGTATAACTTTACAATTCTGACTGCAAACTTAAACGCTTTCTCTCGAACAATACTTTCTTTTGCCATTCGTCACTCGTCACTGCTCATTGCTCATTGTTCACTGTATCTGCCCAGAATTTAAGGAGCAGGTTTTTTGCAGCGATTGTTCTAAATTCTGCAGAGCCGCGTGCATCGGAAATTGGTGTGAAGTCGTTATTAATGAACTGCATTGCTTCTTCCACTATTTCACGTTTCCATAATTTCCCAGCAAGGAATTGTTCTGTTTGAGTCGCGTGTTTTACACAATCTGCCATACCACCATAGATAAGTTTGATTGCTTTTACCGATTTGTTACTATTCAATTCCAATCTACATCCTGCACTTACCGTAGAAATGTCGAGATCTTTACGTTTGGAGATTTTATACGATTTGATGATGGTGCCATTTTGCGATTTAAGCAGGCGTACTGCTGTAATCAGTTCATCTGGTTTGCGAGCGGTCTTCCGATAACCAAGTATGAAATCATCCAGGGTGATTTCGCGTTTTGCATTGGTGCTTTGGAGAATGATAGTTGCAATATATGCCATCAGCACGGGCAGCGTGTCGCTGATAGGAGATGCTGTTCCGAGATTGCCGCCAAGCGTAGCGAGGTTCCTGATTTGCTGTGAGCCGAAGATTGACAAAATTGCGTACAGTGCAGGATAATTGTTCTTTACAGCTTGATGCACATCGCTAAGAATCATTCCTGCGCCAAGTGTGAGTGTATCGTCGGTTTCCAGCATAGATTGCAACTCTTCAACGCCAGAGAGATCAATGAGTTGTGGTAAGACCTCATGTCCTTTTGTTACACGTAATGCAACATCCGTTGAACCAGAGATGATAATAGCATCAGGATGTTTACTTTTCAGTGAAAGAGCTTCTTTTAGATTGTTCGGACGGAAGTATTCCTGATCCTTTGTTCTTATAGAAATAGATTCGTGTGGAATGGACTTGAGAAGTTCAATGGTTGTCGGTTCATCGTCTGTGAAATGATCGATTCCATCATGAACGCAGGCTTGCGCAGCAGCCTCCACGATCGGTTTGTAACCGGTACATCTGCACAAATTACTGGTGATCGCATCATCAATTTGTTCTCGTGTTGGCATGGTGTGATTCTTGTAGAGCGAGAACAACGACATGACAATTCCCGGCGTGCAAAATCCACACTGGCTTCCGCCGGTTTCCACCATTGCAGATTGAACGTTGTGCAATTGTCCTTTTTTATTTTGCAGGTTCTCGATTGTTACAATTTGTTTGCCGTGCAGCATCGGCAGGAATATGAGGCATGAATCAACGCTTCGATAATGGATTTTACTGCCGGCAGCAAATTCTCCAATGACAACTGTGCAAGCACCGCAGTCGCCTTCGGCACAACCTTCTTTTACGCCTTTATGATTCGGCAGACTTCGAAGATAATTGAGAACCGTTGTTGTTGGTGTGAGTTGTGAAGCGGAATTGAAATCGAGTGTAACAATTTTGCCATCGAGAACATAGGAAATCGTAGTCAGCATAAACGCCTTCTAACAATACATTGAAGAAACCTAGTACAGTTTAGCAATTCCCTTGTCAAGTTTCAACTCGAATGTATGACACCTCTCTTATTTCGTTCACAGGGAAGTATCAAACGTCTTTCTCCACTTGATCAAGTTGATGAATCAAATCAGACCAATAGGCATATGCCTTTTCGATTTGGATTTGCACATCTTTATATTCTGCCGAAATCAATTTCGCTTCTGCGCCGTTTTTATAGAAGTCGGGATTTGCAAGCAACACTTCGACCTCTTTTTTCCGTGTTTCCAGCTGATGGATTAATGCCTCAGCTTCTTCAACCTTCTTCTTCGCAGCACGAACATCGCGAGCAATGCTCTTGCGGCGTTTTTGTTGTTCTTGCCATGTCGTCTGTGTTTCGTCGGACGGAGGCGCATCTAACTTTTCAATATTCTGAACTGCTTGTTGGCGTTCCTCTTTTTTCTTTATGATATAATCGGAGAGATTGCCAAGGAACGTTCTGAGCAAACCGGGTTTCACTTCTAAAACCTTGTTGACGATGGGATCGAGAAAAGCACGGTCATGCGATACAATGGCGAACGTGCCTTCATACTTTGACAGAGCTTCCTGCAGCACACGTTTTGATTTCATGTCAAGATGATTCGTCGGCTCGTCCATGATCAGAAAGTTTGCCGGCTGCAGCAGCATTTTTGCCAACGCAAGCCTGCTCTTCTCACCGCCGGAAAGAACGGAGACGCTCTTAAAAACATCATCGCCGTGAAAAAGAAAGGAACCAAGAAGTGTACGAAGCTGTGCGCGAGTTTCTGTTCCTGCAGATTCCTCAACCGTTTGCAGTACGTCCTTGGTGAGGTCGAGTTCCTCCGCTTGATCTTGTGCGAAGTACGATGGTACGACATTGTAACCAATAATGCGCTCGCCTGCGTCGTAGGATTCTACGCCGGCAAGAATTCTCGATAGTGTTGATTTACCAGCGCCGTTGACGCCGACGATTGCGATACGATCACCTCGTTCAACTTTGTAATCAAGGTTATTGAAAACCTCTAAGGCGCCGTAGTGTTTGCCGATATTGTTTAATTCCATCACGACCCGCCCGCTTTGCTGTGGCGGTGGAAAATGAAAATGGATTTCGTCTTCTTCACTTTCTACTTCCACGATATCAATCTTTTCCAACTGTTTGATCCGGCTTTGTACCTGGCGCGCCTTGGTTGCCTTGTACCGGAATCGATCTATAAATTCTTGTGTTTGTTTGATGTGCTGCTGTTGGTTCTTGAGCTGGCTTACCAAAAGTTCTTTGCGTACTTCGCGCTCTGTTTCATAGAAAGAGTAATTGCCGGCATAGCTTTCGAATTTGCCGCGGCTGAGTGAAAATGTTTTCGTCGTAAGATTGTCGAGAAAAGTGCGGTCGTGCGAGACAAGCATGATGGCGCCGTTATACTGGTGGAGATATTCTTCCAGCCATTGGAGCGTTTCAATATCGAGATGATTTGTCGGTTCATCAAGGAGGAGGACATTGGGTTCTTTTAAAAGTAATTTCGCAAGTGCGATACGCATCTGCCAGCCGCCGCTGAACTCCTCCGTCATGCGCTCGAAATCATGTATGGAAAATCCAAGTCCCATAAGAATGCGTTCGATTTTGGATTTCATCCGATAGGCATCGAGGTCTTCTAATTTATGTTGGAGTTCACCTAATACTTCCAGCGTGTCTGCAAAGTCGCTGCCGGAAGGATCGAGTGTTGTGAGTTGTTGGTGTGCGTCATCGAGTTCGCGTTGGACTTGCAGTACATCTTCAAAAGCAGTCTCTGATTCTTGGTACAAAGTGCAGCCGAAGGCGGTGACACCATCTTGCGGCAGGTACCCGACGGTTACATATTGCGCTTTATTGATAGTTCCAACATCGGTTTGCTGAATACCAACTATTGCTTTCAAAAGTGTAGATTTACCGCTGCCGTTTGAACCGACCAGTCCTATACGGTCTCGCGGACCAATAGTCGCTGTCACATCTTCAAACAGCGAACGTTCTCCAAATTGAATAGTAATATGTTCAAGTGATAACATAACGATTTCGTGAGCGGTATACTATCTAATGAATATATCCGAAAATTTGTTCGTCTACTGTAACTCTGGGCACAGTACAGAACCTATACTTTATTTTCAAGCTAAAACATTAGATTCTTTGTCGTGTCTCATAATGATATTAACATCGAATTTTTCAGAAGTCACAATAGATTAGAACTGGGACCGCTTGCATTCCTTGAAAAACTACTAAGCACAGAAGCTATCCAGCGTAAGGTATACCGGTTTATCAATTAACAATCCAGCACACCGGAAGAACGTAGGAAATTTCCTATTAAAAAATAGTTCTTTTACTGATATCTTTTACACCAGCAAAATATCACATTAATTTGCAGGATAATGAACGGTTTGCAAAGTAAAAGAATTAAACTTAGCAATTACACTTCATACAAATATAGGTAAAAAGTACCTGAGCTGGAAACCAATTTCATAGTTGCGCGTATCATATATGAAGACTTTGCTTTACACATGAAATGCAGTACCTTCTACTTATAAGGTGCAATCCATTTTATTCATAGTTCCTTCTCGCGTTCCTGGAAACGCCAGTGCACGGGAATAATTTTTCAAACGCTTCTTACAAATAACAGGAGGTAGTTATGAAAATCAAAGGTTTACTCGTTCTAAGCATTCTTGTTGTACTCTGTTTTGGATTGCTTTGGGCGTTCAATGGTCCAGGAAAAAGTGCTTCTGAACCACAGGATCAAGGGCAGGCTTTAGTTAATGCCTTAAGTACTGCAAACCATCAAATTGATTGGGCGACGGCATCCCAATTGATTGCAAATCAAAAAGGTAGTATTAGTCCTAATCTCTCCATTAGCGCTAACGCCGCCAGCAGAGTTACAAAAGGAACAAGGGGTGGTACTTTTGCTCGCAGTGCTATTGATCAAATTCTCGCGCAGCCAGGAGTTATTGGCCTACGATATTATTTTGCAAAGAATGCTGACGGTTCACCAACAATAGTTCTTGTTGGAGTGAATACTCAAGGACAGGCTATGACAAGTGCTGCTGTTATGGAAATGGCAGCCCCGTGTCCACCAGATTGTTTTAATTGAAGCGATTTAATCCGATAGTTCTTAGATGAAAAATTCAGTTTTGTTTTATATTTTGCTTTTGATCGAAATTCTTACTGCGATTGTGGGAGGTTTTCGCTATAGAAACCTCCCGCGTCCTTTGAGAATTCTTGAATGGCTGATTATTATTAGTATTTTGGACGTAGGATTACAGCTGACACTTGCTTTTTATCATATTCATAATCTTTGGACGTCGCATTTTTATACGTTGGTTGAAATCGTATTCGTGGTTTTAATGTATTCATCATGGTTAAAAAAAAGTCAAAATCGTTTGATGCTATCGTTGTGTCTTTCAGTATTTGTTGTCTTCTGGATTGTAAGTAAGTTCACCTTCGAACCGCTTTCGCTTCTTGATGGATGGACCGCCGCAATTTCTAAAGTCCTTCTAATAACATTTTCAGCATTTATATTTGTGGATATTGTGCGGGAGAGTGACATTGTTTGGGTAAACGATCCGCGATTCTGGGTTGCAGTTGGTATTATAATATATTCAGCAGGAAGTTTATTCTATTATGCACTCTTCAATATAATGTTACATGCCTCACCAGACCGTTTGAGAATAGTGTTGTCAATGAATAGGATTCTCATAATTGTCTCAAGTCTGCTCTATATGCGGGGCTTTCTGTGCAAGAGGTAACATTTGATGTATGGTGGGTTGTAGCGCTTGGCACTATTGCACTGCTATCAATTGCAATAGGATTTGTTTTTACAGTTGCCGCAAGTAAGCAGAAAGAACTCGTTACTAAGAAGCGTCAATTTGAAGAACTTGCAGAGAGCGAGCGTAAGTTTAGAAACCTCTTCGAACACTCGCCTGCCGGAATGCTCCGCATTACAACACCGCACTGGAATGTGGTTGATGCCAACCAGGCCCTCCTCCGCATGTTTCAAGTTAGTACCTTTGATGAAGTTAAAGGAATAATATATACCATGTCTCCCATGGAGCGGAAACGGCTTGTTGAAGAGTTGTTGGCAAAAGGAACTGTGGAAGATCATGAGACTCTCCTGCATCGCCAGGATGGATCGGAGCTATGGGTATCTTTTTCAGCTACGTTGTCTTCCCCCGAAAATCATACAGAAGCAGTTTTTATTGACATTACAGAACGAAGACAAGCCGAAGAAACAATACATGAACAAGCAAAGCTGCTGGATCAAGCACAAGACGCCATTCTTGTACTCGATCTTGATAAACACATACGCTATTGGAACAAGGGGGCGGAACGTGTGTACGGGTATCCATCGGTGGAGGTAGCTGGAAGAAATGTGATGGAAGTTATTTATAATGAGAGCAGCGCGAAAGAGTTTCAACGGGCGTATGATCTCACAATGCAAACCGCAGAGTGGTCTGGCGAACTTCATCAAACAAAGCAAGGGGGAGCCGATATCGTTTCAGATTGCCGCTGGACACTTGTCCGCAATGCACAAGGTGAACCAACGGGCATTCTTCAAGTATGTACGGATGTTACGGAACGCAAGAGAATGGAATCTCGGTCCCTCCGCGCACAGCGAGTGGAAAGTATCGGTATTTTTGCCAGCGGTATTGTGCATGATTTAAATAACGTTTTTTCACCGATGCTGATCGGTGTGCGGGTCTTGAAACGGAAACTGCATGACCAACGAAGCCGCCGGCTGTTAAATAACATTGAATCGAGCGCAAAGTATGGTTCTGAAATGGCGCATCAGGTGCTCTCCTTTGTGAAAGGTGCGCAGGGCGTACACACAAAACTTAATCCGCAGAAGATTATTAAAGATGTTTACAGGCAATTGGAGCAAATTATTCCGGACAATATCCGTATGCATACGCAGGTCTCTGAAAATATTTCATCCATTATGGGAGACGTCACACAGCTTCAACAAGTCCTCATCAATTTATGTACAAATGCACGTGATGCCATGCCGAAAGGCGGCAAGTTAACCGTTACAGCAGAGAATACTTTCGTAAGTAAAGAAATGGCGGAAGAATACTCCAAAGCAGTTGAAGGAGAATACGTCCTCTTCAGCGTCAGCGATACCGGAACGGGAATACCGCTCTCCGAAGTACACAAGATTTTTGAACCATTCTACACCACAAAAGAAGTCGGGAAAGGCACAGGTTTGGGTCTTTCCGTTAGCATTGGTATAGTGAAGGGTCATAATGGGTTTATCACAGTCGAAAGTGAAAAAGGGAAAGGTTCAACATTTAAAATATTCCTGCCGGCAGTGTCCACGATCAATGCCGGTTCACCGGAAGCGGAATTTCAATCAGACACGAATCAGCCCATCATTTTTGTTGCATGCTCTGAAGACGAATACAATTACAAACTTTTTGATGACTTGGAAGATAACGGATATGAACCGCTTCTTGCGGTGGGGAAAACGCAGGTTCGGGAAACACTTTTTCAAAATCTCGGTAAAGTTCAGGTAGCAATATTTGACGGATTCTCACCTGGTGAGACTCCAGCGTTAATGAAAGACGTTTTGAAATTTGAGCCTGCTGCCAAATTGATTGTGATGGCAACAAAAACTCAAATGGATGAGATGAAAGCAAGTGAAGCGCCGAAACCTCATGCTGTATTGGAACAACCTACGTCGATTAAATTGCTTCTTGAAGTAATTCTCCAGCCTATCATGCAAGAAGAAATATTACTGTAGGAAAACGTTGCACACAGACAATTTCTATTGCACACGACACCGAAAATTTTTGTTTTTCAGAAAATACAAAACCTCATTAACACTAAACTGCGATTTTCGTCGGACCGCTTCTATTGTGTTAAATGCATTGTGCGGTGTGAAGAGAACATTTGGATACTGAAGTAATGCCGTTACTATTTGAGTTTCGGAAGAAGTTTTCGTATGCCCGGTCCTGAGAGCTACGGCAACATTCGGTTCATCTTCGAACACATCAAGCCCAAGCCCGCCAATATGATGTTCCTGTAGTAATTGCAGCAGATTGGAGAGTGGAGCGTGTTCCCCGCGTGCAATGTTGATGAAGGAAATGCCCTGTTTTGCTTGCTTTAAAAGGTTGTAGGAAAAATAACTTCGGTTTTCTTTTGTCAAATTCATCGCGCAGATGATAACATCTGCCCACGCAACGCCTTCCTCTTTTCCGACATAATGCACTTCGTTGTTATGCTGAACGATATCTACACCGCGAACGTCCATTCCAAGCGCATTCCCGATTTTAACAATTTCACTGCCGATTCGTCCGACGCCAACGACGAGAAGATTCTTTCCTGCGCATTCTCCTCCTGTTACGCTATTGCGATCGAAGTGCTGGAACTGCATCATCTGTTGCGGCAATCGCCGCAGTAAAGCCATCATCAACAGAATAGCATGTTCGGCAACGGCGCGTGTAGCATACTCTTCCAAATGTCCGCACGGGAGTTGTGTGTGAATTGCCTCCAAGTATTTTTTTAGATGATCGTAGCCTGTGCTTCGGCTCAAAATGCCGTCAATTTTGTTTGCCCAATCTATCGGAACGATGGATTGTGTGCGGATACTGATCAGACGTGCTGGCGGAGTAACATGCCCGGTTTCCTGAATCGTTTTATCCGTCAAATCAAAGGATAATTGATTACCGAGAAGAGATTGAAGCGCATCGGCTTCTTCTTCGAATGCTTCGTAAAAAAAAACGTCCATGTTTTCTACGATAAATTGTGATTATTGTAAGATAAAACTATTCACAGTTTTCAATTAAGAACAAGATAAAAAGAAAGACATCGCAAAGCGAGTCTTTTGTGTGCAGGAAACAGAACGAGTTATTTTCTGATAATTCCAACTTGTTATTATTTTATACTCATACTCAATGGCAAACTGAGGACATAGTATTGTAGGGTATTCCCTACAACGATTTCAGTGTTTCCCCACTACACTCTTACCTCAAATCATCCTACACTAACACTAATCAATTTACAATATTCTCTTAATCAGTAATCATTCATCATTTATTCAAGGAGGTTCCAATGTCCAATTACGTGAAAGACCTCGTTGCTGAGGTAAAAGCAAAAAATCCTGCGGAGCCGGAATTTCATCAAGCAGTACAAGAAGTAGCCGAGTCCTTATCTCTTGTTCTGGAGCGTCATCCGGAATATCGCTCATCTAAAATTCTTGAACGAATCATTGAACCAGAACGATTGATTCAATTTCGTGTTCCTTGGGTCGATGATCAAGGTGAAATACATATCAACCGCGGTTACCGTATTCAAATGAACAGTGCAATTGGTCCATACAAAGGCGGCTTGCGATTCCATCCTTCGGTAACGGTTGGCATATTAAAATTTCTTGCGTTCGAGCAGGTTTTCAAAAACAGTCTTACTACATTACCGATGGGTGGAGCGAAGGGCGGTTCAGACTTCGATCCGAAAGGGAAGAGCGATCTGAAAATTATGCGCTTCTGTCAGGCATTCATGAGTGAATTGTACCGCCACGTTGGAGCAGATACAGATGTTCCTGCCGGCGACATAGGAGTTGGTGGACGAGAAATCGGATATCTTTTCGGTCAGTACAAAAAATTGCGGAATGAATTTACAGGTGTGCTTACGGGTAAAGGTCTTAATTGGGGTGGTTCGCTTATTCGTCCGGAAGCAACCGGATACGGGGCGGTCTATTTCGCAGCCGAAATGCTTGCAACGCGTGGAAAAACGCTTGAAGGGAAAAAATGTCTTGTTTCCGGAAGCGGCAACGTGGCGCAGTACACCGTTGAAAAAATTAACCAACTTGGCGGAAAAGTAGTAACACTTTCCGATTCAAATGGTTATATTTACGATGAAGAAGGTATTGACGAGAAGAAACTTGCGTTCATTATGGAATTGAAAAATGTCCGTCGTGGACGTATCTCGGAATACGCTGAAAAATATAATAAAGCGGTCTACACGCCCGTCGATTCTAAGATCGATTACAATCCATTGTGGAATCACAAAGCGGATTGTGCGTTCCCAAGCGCAACGCAGAACGAGGTCAACGGTAAGGATGCACAAAACTTACTGAAGAACGGTGTCTATGCTGTAGCGGAAGGCGCGAATATGCCAACGACACTCGAGGGTGTGAAGCTCTTTCTTGATGCAAAAATTCTTTATGGTCCTGGTAAAGCCGCAAATGCCGGTGGCGTAGCAACATCCGGTTTAGAAATGAGCCAGAATAGCATGCGCTTGCCATGGCCGCGCGAGGAAGTGGACAGTCGGTTGCATCAGATTATGAAGAGCATTCACAAGACGTGTGTTGATATGGCGGATCGGTTTGGTACGCCCGGCAATTACGTCAATGGGGCAAACATCGGCGGTTTCTTAAAGGTTGCTGATGCGATGATGGATCAGGGAATCGTGTAACCCGCTGTAGTGAATTGTAAAAAATCAAGTAATCGCCGCCTTTCAGAAGATTACTGAAAAGGCGGCGGTTATTTAGTGAAGCGGGTGTGGACGTATGGAAGAAATAGTTGATCAAACCGTCAGTCCGTTAGATTCCAATTCGGTTGAGCATGGGTTTGGAAATCTCTTCTACGGCGTCCAGAACCCAATGCGAATTCGCATAAGCAATGTTCTGCTTGTCTCCAGTCTCTATGACCTCTATCTTTTCGAAGAAGATGGCCGGCTCTACGAGTTAAGCCGCGGCGAGTACGAAGGACTTAACCTCAGCCAATCCCCGGAGCTTACGTGCGTCTCGAGCGGCAAAGAAGCGATGGTGCTTGCAAAGGAAGAACGTCATTTCGATCTTATCATCACAACCTTGCATATCGATGATATGCAGGCAATCGATTTCGCCCGGTTAGTAAAACAATCCGATCTTAACATCCCTGTCGTTTTACTGATGCATGATACGCGTGAGCTAAAACATTTTTTACTTACTCACGATACATCAGTGTTCGATAAAATATTTATTTGGCAGGGTGATTTTCGTATCATCATTGCGATCATTAAATTCCTCGAAGATCGTCTCAATGTTGAGCATGATACGCAAGCAGTCGGCGTTCAATCGATTATTGTTATCGAAGACAACGTGAATTACTATTCTTCGTTTCTTCCTATTATCTATACTGAAATCCTGAAGCAATCTCAGCGGTTGATTTCCGAAGGAATAGATCTTGGCCACAAATTCCTGCGTATGCGCGCGAGTCCGAAAATTCTTTTGTGTAGTACGTACGAAGAAGCATGGACATATTACACGCGGTATAAAAGATTTCTCCTTGGGATTATATCGGATGTTGATTTTCCGCGCAACGGAAAGCAAGATCCGCATGCAGGGATTGATTTTATGCGGGCAGTGCGAAATGAAAGACCCGATGTCCCAGTACTTCTTTTTTCAAATGTTCTGGAGAACAAAGTTTCTGCAGAAAATATGGGTGCTTCTTTCACGTTGAAGGATTCACCATCGCTCATGCATGATCTTCAACAGTTTATGATTTACAACTTCAGTTTTGGCGATTTTGTTTTTCGTTTGCCGGATGGAACAGAAGTCGGCCGTGCAAACGACATGAAAAGTTTAGAAGATATGCTTCGTATTGTTCCGGGCGAGAGCATTCGTTACCATGCAGATCGCAATCACTTCTCCAGTTGGCTGAGGGCACGGACAGAATTTTGGTTGGCCGGCAAACTTCTTCCCAGGAAGGTCTCCGATTTTCCGAACCTCGAAGCATTGCGGAGAGATTTGATCATCTCTCTCCATCATTACCGCAATTTATGCCAGCGCGGTATTGTCGCGAACTTTTCAAAAGATACATTTGGCTCGGAAACAACGTTTGCACGTATTGGCGGCGGCTCGCTGGGCGGCAAAGCACGCGGGCTCGGTTTTGTTGACATGCTGCTCAATGACTATAATGTGCGGAACAGGTTCGAGCATGTTAAAATATATGTTCCCTCGGCGGTTGTTCTTGGTACAGATGTCTTCGACCAATTTCTGAAAGAGAATGATCTGCTGAAGTTCGCAATAGAATGCAAGGATGATAGGGAAATTACAAAGCGGTTTCTTCTTGCAGATAAATTTCCACCGGAAGTTATTGCAGATCTCTTATCATTCCTTGAATTGGCGCTTGCACCATTGGCGGTTCGTTCATCCAGTATGCTGGAGGATTCCCAGTATCATCCCTTTGCAGGCGTATACGAAACCTATATGATCCCCAATGCGCATTCGGACATCCACGTCCGATTGAATGAACTGTTGAAGAGCATCAAGCGTGTCTATGCGTCAACGTTCTATCAAAGCGCAAAGGATTATATCCGTGTAACCTCTTACCGCTATGAAGAAGAAAAAATGGCGGTCATCGTTCAGAACCTTGTTGGCAAAGTGCACGAGAAGAGATATTATCCTGACATTTCCGGTGTTGCCAAATCATATAATTTTTATCCAATGAAGCCGCAAAAATCATCCGATGGGACAGCGGCAGTCGCATTGGGACTGGGCAAATGGGTAGTGGATGGCGGCAATACCGTTCGGTTCTGTCCAAAATATCCAAACGACATCGTACAATTTTATTCGGTGAAGGAGACGCTCAATAGTTCCCAGCGGTCATTCTTCTCGTTGACACTTGATGCGAGTCCGGATTTTGGTGCTGAGACTTATGATGTGCTGGTGCAACAGCAAACTTTGGAAGTTGCAGAGAATGATGATGTCCTTAAATACGTGGGATCTACATACCTGCCCGAAAATGAAGCGATTTATGACGGTCTGGGACGAAGAGGTATTCGTGTAGTAACATTCTCTCCAGTTCTTCACAATAAATCAGTGCCGATAGCGGAAATCATAGAGTTACTGCTTGATATGGGTGTGTGGGGGATGGGAACACCGGTCGAAATGGAATTTGCAGTCAATTTTGATGTGCCTTCTCCATCGGGGGCAGAATTTGCTTTATTGCAAATGCGTCCCTTAGTGGTAAACCGCGAGTCGGAAGAATTGGTAGTGGAAGAAAACGATCAATCAAAAGTTTTGTGCCAGAGCAGTCAAGTGCTTGGGCATGGTTTGATTGATGGCATTTTTGATATTGTGGCTGTCGATTATCATTTGTTTGACAGAGCAGCAAGCCAGCAAGTAGCGGCAGAAATTGCTTTGTACAATGCACAGCTTTTAAGAGAGAATAGGCCGTATCTTCTCATTGGTATTGGCCGCTGGGGTTCGCTTGATCCATGGCTGGGTATTCCTGTAACGTGGGAACAAATTTCAGGTGCAAGGGCGATTATAGAAACCGGTTTTAGGGATATGTCGGTCACGCCATCACAGGGTTCTCATTTCTTTCAAAATATTACTTCGTTTATGATCGGTTATTTTACTGTCAATGAGTTTCAGAAACAAGGATTCTTGGACTGGGAATGGTTACTGAGTCAGCCGCCATCAGAAAAAAAGCGATACACAAAATTATTTAGATTTGATAAACACCTTGTCATTAAAATCAACGGACACCAGAATAAAGGGGTGATCCTGAAGCCGGAGGAATGACGTGGAAAAAGCTGGCATAAAAATTTTTGATGCGTGTCCTCATTGCGGAGAAAAGCTAAGCCCATGGCAGCAAGTGCTGTTGAGTGTAGATCGCTCGTTGATGTGTAAGAACTGCTGGTACAGAATTATTCTGGATCGACGGGATGGATTAGATAAAAGAGACGGTCATTCTATAGAACGACAGGAGGATTAAATAATGGCTTCGTATAATTCATTCGATGTACTTCAACAGCAAGTGGCAGAAGCCGCTAAAATTCTCAATCTAGATCATGCGACCACTGAATTGCTTATGTGGCCTCAGCGGGAGTATAAATTTACCATTCCGGTCCGTATGGACAATGGAGAAGTCAAGATATTCCATGGGTATCGCATCCAATATAATTCTGCGCGCGGGCCTGCGAAAGGCGGCATCCGATTTCATCCGGATGAAACAGCCGATTCGATACGGGCACTTTCAGGATGGATGACATGGAAAACATCGGTCTTGGATCTCCCGCTCGGAGGTGCAAAAGGCGGGGTGGTCTGTAATCCGCGTAAAATGTCTGAGCGAGAGTTGGAGAATTTATCTCGCGCATACGTTCGTGCTGTTGTTCAATACATTGGTGTAGATAAAGACGTACCTGCTCCCGACGTCTATACAAATCCGCAAACAATGGCATGGATGATGGATGAATATGAAACACTTATGCAAGTTCATCATCCCGGTGTTTTTACAGATAAACCACAGCAGATTGGCGGTACAGAAGGTCGTCGCGATGCAACCGCTCGAGGAGGCGCTGTCGCAGTCCGTGAGGCATGCAAAGTACTTGGAGTTGACCCGACCGGTACATTTGCGATTCAAGGTTTTGGAAATGCCGGCCAACGAACAGCATTGCTGCATCCTGAACTTCTTGGCGGTGGAAAATTGATTGCTGTTTGTGATTCACGCGGCGGCATCTTGAATCCGGATGGAATGAATCCGAAAGAACTTGTTACGCACAAACTGAAAACGGGATCTGTTGTCGGCTTTCCAGGCACACGGAGTATTCCCCGTGATTTGGTTCTCGAACTCGAAGTGAATGTTCTCTATCCGGCAGCGCTTGAGAATTCCATCAATGAAGATAATATGGAACGTATCAAAGCAAAAATTGTGTGCGAGTTGGCAAACGGTCCCACAACTCCAGAAGCCGATCTTTTTCTCAATAAACACGGCATTCACGTGATTCCTGATATTCTTGCCAGTGCCGGCGGTGTGACTGTATCATACTTTGAAATGGTGCAAGATAAGAGTTCCTTCTTCTGGGATGAAGCGACTGTCCATGATCGGCTTGACGAAAAGATGCGAAAAGCGTATCACACAGTTCAGGAAGCTATTCGAGAGAAGAAAGTCCATCCAAGATTAGCGGCTATGGTTGTCGGTGTAGCACGTGTTGCAGAAGCCTGTAAATTGCGAGGTTGGGTTTAAAACAGCAATAAATAAGATTACTTTTTTATTCCAATCTTGTTATGAAGATGCTATCATCTGCTAAAAACTTGTGAAGGATTACCTCTGGAAAAACCTATTCCCGGGTAGAACGATCCCGATCCCGTAAAGAAAAGTACCAGGGGAGCAATTTGTTCTCGATTGCGTACAGCGTCAACTCGACGTTATTGTGGAGCTTCATTTTTTCAAGAATCCGTGCACGATAGGTTGTGACTGTCTTTTCGCTGATCAATAATTCGCCGGCAATATCTTTGAGCGATTTACCGGAGGCGAGCATCCGCATGACGTGAAATTCGCGGTTGGAAAGTGTGACATGAGGAAGTTTCGGCGTGTTCGTTTCAAGAGCGACCGCCATCTCTTCCGCTAATTTTGAACTTATATAATGCCTCCCTGTAGAGACTTTGCGGATGGCAGAAATTAATTCTTCAGGAGCGCTTTCTTTTGTGATATATCCCAATGCACCTGCCTTCATCATACGCACAGCATACTGATCTTCTGGATGCATGCTTAAAACCAACACAGCAAGTTCCGGCTTCAATTTTTTAATTTCACTAAGCAGTTCAGGGCCGCTTCTCCCGGGGAGCGAAATATCGAGGAGAACGACATCAAGTTTATGCTGGAGAACTTTTGCTATCACTTCTTGACCACTGCCGGCTTCGTCCACAACACGCATATCGGAATGTTTTGCGAGAATCTGTTTCAACCCTTCGCGAAACATTGCATGATCGTCAACAATCAGGATGCGGATCACTTCTGTTTCTCCGACGTCAGGGGGAATCGAACAGTAATGATAGTACCAAACCCTGTCGTGCCTTCAATCTCCACAATGCCGTGCCAGTACTGAGCCCGTTCGCGAATGCCGATCAAACCGAATGATTTTGGGTCGTTCTTTTCTTCGGATGTGATTCCGCGCCCATTGTCGTGTACCTGCAGTTCGAGTGCATCGTCTTTCTGGTACAGATGAACCATAACATGTGTAGCACCGGAGTGGCGTGTAATGTTTGTTAATGTTTCTTGAAATATGCGAAACATATCCGTAGAAATTTCCTGGTTGATGTTCATCTCTTCTGGTTTCAACAACACTTCGCAGACAATTCCTGTTCGTTTTTGAAAATCGTTTGCCTGCCATTCAATGGCGGCGGTGAGGCCAAGATCATCTAATAACCCGGGACGCAGTTTTGTGATAATGCTTTTCACCGTATGAATGGTGACATCGACCTGATCTTTTAAAGATTGAATACGGTCGGTCGCTGCTGAGGCATCGTTCAAAACTTCTTCATGTAAGAGCGACAGCTCAAGTTTGATGGTCGTGAGTGCTTGACCGAGTTCATCGTGAATCTCACGTGCGATGCTTTTCCGTTCTTCTTCACGTGCAGCTTGAAGATAGGCAGAAAGATCACGGAATTGTTCGTATGATTCTTTCTTTTGTTCTATGGTTATTTGGCTTTTCATGATGTTATGATAGGAAGAAAAGAGCAAAAGCCCAACTGCATGTTGAATCAGCTTGCTAAAATATTAGTGATAAGCAGTGCCTCTGTATTACGCTCTTCAACCATGCCATTCATTTGTACCGGATCAAACAGCATTTTGTTCATACGAGCGGCTCACGGCATCACTCGCCAAAATCCAGCACAGAAGCCAGCAGAGCCATTCGTATTAAAACACCATTCTTGGTCTGGCGGTAGTACGCCGCACGAGGATCGGCGTCGACTATCGGTGAAATTTCATTGAGTCGCGGCAACGGGTGCATAAGAATTGCATGGGATTGCATGAGCTTCATGACCTCTTCATCAATGAAATAACGCTTGAATGGTTTTTCTATTGAAGCCGCTGGAATTTTTTCTTCTTCAATGCGTGTCATATACACGACATCAACTTCCGGAAGAATCTTATTGAAATCGCTTTCCAATGTGTACCAAACATTGTGGCGATTCAGATAGTCGAGTATGTCTTGTTTCATTTGAAGTGTCGGCGGGGCAACGAAATAGATTTTCACTCGTTCGTACTTTCCAAGTAAATACGCAAGCGAACGAACCGTGCGACCGTCTAATAAATTACCAACGAGAGCAACTTTAACGCCATCAATCGTTTTGATTTCTTTGTAGATGGTATATAGATCAAGCAGCGCTTGTGTCGGATGCTGACCGCCTTTGCCGTCGCCGGCGTTAATGATGGGGATAGAAGATACCTCGGCTGCTCGTTTGACACCGCCTACCTGATTATGCCGGAGGACGATCACATCTGCATAATTACCGACGACACGAATAGTGTCTTCCAATGATTCACCGTACGAGACAGAAGAAAAATCCTGTGCGCGTTCGGTTGACATAATCTTGCCGCCAAGCCGCAGCATTGCAGATTCGAATGAGAACCGTGTCCGTGTTGATGGTTCATAAAATAATGACGCCATAATTTTGTGCTGGTAATCTAATGTGCCGCCGCGCGCAACAACGTGTTCCATCTGATCAGCAAGACTAAAGAACTCGTTTAGTTTTGGCAAGTTGAATTGTTGAGATTCGATGATATGTTGGAGTTTCATAGATAGTTATCCTTCATTCAATTCTACTTTCGATTGACAAGAAGCCCAATCACAATCCCGCCAATTATTCCAAATCCAAGTATGGGTCCGTACACCCCGGTGATGATTGCATCCGGCAAGCTTAGCAGTAAACCTATAAGTAATCCGATTGCCCAGCCGGGAAGCGGTAATGCAGTGTTAGGGATGAGGAAGCCGATAGCAAATCGATTGATGAACGCGCCAGCAATAGCGAGATTGCGATCCGGTAAATTCATAAAGAACATCGGAGTGATGTCGATGATACCGAACGCAAGTCCTGCAATTATTCCTGTTTTGATGCGTGACATTTCTCTCCTCAGTGGTGTTATTTTGTTATCCTTGTTCCCGCTTCGCCGTCGAGTGCGGCAATGAGATGCTCCGGATCGGTAATCGTAACCATTTTACCGCCGTTGTTGAGAAAATCCAGTGCTGCTTCAATCTTCGGTCTCATACTTCCTTCGCTAAACTGTCCGTCAGCGAAATGTTTCTTCGCTTCCGCCACTGTGATGCCGCGTAATTTTTGCTGATTCGGTTTCTTGTAATTGATGTATACTTCCGGTACCTCGGTAGAAATAATAAAATGTTCGATGCCTAATCTCGCGGCAAGCAAAGCTGATGCGCGGTCTTTATCAATCACCGCTTCAATGCCTTTCATTTCACTATTTTCAAAAATCACAGGAATACCACCGCCGCCGACTGCAACGACGACGATGTTGCGTTCGAGACACCCTTTGATGACTTCAAGTTCGACGATGTCTTTCGGAAGCGGCGAAGCGACGACACGCCGATAACCGCGAGCAGCATCTTCAATAATATTCCATCCCAGCTCTTTTCGTTTGCGTTCTGCAGTCTCTTTGGAATAGAACGGGCCAATTGGCTTGGTTGGACGCTGGAATGCAAGATCATTTTTATCAACAACCACTTGTGTTACGATAGTCACTACCGGACGATTGATTCCGTGTTTCCGAAACGCTATCTGCATGGAATTTTGTAACGCGAATCCAATCTCGCCTTGCGTCATTGCGACACAGATATCCAGCGGAAGAGTGTACGTTTGAGAAGAGCCGGCTTCCGAGCGCAACAACTGTGCGCCGACTTGCGGACCATTCCCATGTGTGACAACAAGCGAATATCCGCGTGCGGCAATTCCAGCGATAACCTCAGCTGTGAGTCTAGCGTTTTCGCGTTGTTCGGCTATTGTTCCGCGTTGTCCCGCGCGAATGAGCGAGTTTCCGCCGACTGCCACCAGTATGGAGTTTTTCACGACTCTGTCCCTTCAACAACGTGTAGAGAATTGCCTTTTGTGTGTGAAGCCGATTTTCTGCTTCATCAAAAACAATGGACTGCGGCGAATCCATCACTTCATCCGTCACTTCCTCTCCACGATGCGCCGGCAAGCAATGCATAAAAACAGCAGTTGGTTTAGCATTCTTCAACAATTCTGCGTTCACTTGGAATCCGGAAAATGCTTTCATCTTTGTTTCACGGTCAGCCTCTTGTCCCATACTCACCCACACGTCTGTGTATATAACATCCGCATCGCGTACACCTTCAGCTGGATTTGATGAGAATTCGATTCTTGCGCCAGTCGATGCGGCAATTTCTTTTGCACGATTTATGACGTTTGTATCCGGCAGAAGCCCGGCTGGAGTAACAGCCGTAAAATTCATTCCAACTTTTGCCGCCAACAGCATAAGCGAATGACATACGTTGTTACCGTCGCCAACCCACGCAAATTTCTTTCCTTGGAAAGAGCCGAGATGCTCTTGAATGGTGAAAAAATCTCCAACCGCCTGACAAGGATGCTCGAAGTCCGTCAGCGCGTTTATGATGCTCGCCTTGGCACACTGAGCAAGATCGTCAACATCTTTCTGCGCAAATGTGCGAATGACAACTGCATCCACCCAGCGTTCGAGATTCTTTGCAACATCATAAATCGATTCGCGCTTGCCAAGACTGATATCTGCATTCGTAAGATACACTGTATTCGCGCCGAGTTGTTTGATACCGATTTCAAACGTCACATGGGTGCGAAGCGATTGTTTTTCAAAAATCAACGCAACGGATTTACCTTCCAATGATTTCGAAAACTTTTTTGGATTCGCTTTCATTCTCTTCGACAAGGCGAGGATTTGGAGCAACTCTTTTCCTGACCAATCGGCGATTGTGAGAAAATCTCGTTTCATTATTACGTCTCCTTCGTAGGGACACAGCATGCTGTGTCCCTACATTTAATGTTATTTCAATCCATGTTTCTTCATAAAGCCGGTCAAAATCTCATTCAAATTTGGTTTTGCGATTTCGTCCAGCTCGTAATAAATACGCGTGCTTGGTTTGTTGATCTTGATGATACGGCGAAGGTCAATCGGTGTGCCGATGATGACAGAATCGCATTCAACTTTGTTGATCGTCGTTTCCAGATCTTTGATCTGTTTTCCGCCATACCCCATTGCCGGCAGCAACGTTCCAATATGCGGATATTTCTTAAAAGTTTCAGCAATGGAATTGACGACCCACGGCCGCGGATCGACAATCTCTTTTGCACCGTATTTTCGTGCTGCAACATGACCGGCTCCGTATGTCATCTCACCGTGCGTCAAGGTTGGCCCATCTTCCACAACGAGAACGCGTTTGTTGCGGATAACAGATTCGTCATCCACGCTTATAGGCGACGCCGCTTCAATGATGATTGCTTTCGGATTAAGGCTGACGATGTTCTTCCGAACAATATCAATATTGATGCGTGATGAAGTATCAATTTTATTAATGATGACAACATCGGCAAGATGAATGTTTACCGTTCCGGGATAATAAGATATTTCGTGCCCAGCGCGATGCGGATCTGCAACTGTAATTGTGAGATCAGGTTGGTAAAACGACATATCGTTATTCCCACCATCCCATACAATGACATCAGCTTCTTTTTCTGCTTCTCGCAAAATTGCTTCATAATCTACGCCGGCATATATGATCGTGCCATTGACAATATGCGGTTCGTATTCTTCCATTTCTTCGACTGTACATTTGTGTTTTTGTAAATCTTCAAGAGAAGAATATCGCTGCACTTTTTGCATGACCAAATCGCCGTATGGCATCGGATGACGGACGGCAACGACCTTCTTTCCAGCTGCGCGAAGTAATTCACATACTTTGCGTGAAGTCTGACTTTTTCCTGCTCCTGTGCGTACGGCAACAACAGCAACGACTGGAACTTTGCTCTTCAACATTGTAGGTCGAGCACCCTGCAGCTTGAAATCGGCTCCAGCCGCCACAACAAGCGCTGCTTTGCTCATCACATAATTGAACGATACATCCGAATATGCGAACACGACTTCATCGGCCTTCAATTCTTTAATGAGGCGCGGTAATTCCGATTCCGGGAAGATTGGAATACCTTTGGGATAAAGCGCGCCTGAAAGTTCTGCAGGATATTTTCGCTCTGCGATATTTGGTATTTGTGTTGCAGTAAAGGCAACAACTTCATAGCGATCGTCCGTACGGAAAACGGTATTAAAGTTATGAAAATCCCTTCCCGCAGCGCCCATAATGATCACTCTGGCACGTTTCATAATGACACCTATGTAATTTTTTATTGTGTTAAACGAATGCTGCCGCCGTTCATGTCGGTGTGAACAGCTGGGCAGTCCCGACAGCCACTGGTTGCCGGAATACAAGCAGATTGTTATAGATAAGTATTACAAATATCGTAAAGGATTATGGGAGAGTCAACGGATAGAACAGATTTCATAAAACAGAAAACGGGATAATACGTATAAAGAAAAGGTGGAGAATCTATCGAAGCAATTTATATCCTCCACCTAAAGAAGTTCAATCCACCTGTATTAGTTGATACTATTTTGATAACACGAGCTTTTTCGTCTCAGTAAATACACCCATTTGCACACGATAAAAGTAAATCCCGCTTGGCATTCCTGTCGCTTTCCATTGCACAGTATAACTGCCTGCCGGTTTCTTCTCGTTCACTAATGTTGTTACTTCTTTTCCAAGCATATCGAAGATGCTCAACTTCACGTTGCCATTAACTGATAACTGATAACTGATAGCTGTTGTCGGATTGAATGGATTCGGGTAATTTTGCTCCAGTCGAAAGCCTTCAGGATGCATCGTGGATTTATCAACGGATGTCGCAGTGCTACTCAATTCGATTGACGCCGCGGGTTTTACAATAAGTTTATGCGGTGATGTAAATCGTGCTACACATGCATCGCTATAAGTATCCGGTGGAGGCATAGTATGGATTGGTATATCGTACTTTGCCTGGATCATTGCGGATGCTTGCGTTGCTTCTTCAGGAGTCATTGTATAAATACCATCCATAGGCAGAAGAGCGTACGATATATTTTGACTAGCAAGATCAGCCATTTCGGTAATTTTTCCAGTGTCGCCAGCGTGATAGAGTTTGATACCATCAAATTCAATCACATATCCGACACAACTGCTTTTTGGATGATTAGCGTTGTATGCCGCCACTGCTGTGATTTTAATATTCCCGATCGTAAAACTCTGATAAGCGCCGCTCTGTATCGCGTTAGCGCTTCGAATAACCTGGCAGGTCGCTCTTTGTTTTACACGAGTGAGATCATTGTGATCCGAATGTTCGTGAGTGACAAGAATAACATCGGCTGAATCTGCGAACTCATTCACATTATAAGGATCGATATAGATCACTTTCCCCTCCAAAGTCTTAATCTTGACAAATGAATGTCCAAGATATTTGAGTGAATCTGACTTGCCAAGGGTATTTCGCGCCATGGCGTTATTAATATACCCGCATATGATGAACATATAGAAACAGAGAGTCATACCGAGTATACGAATTTTGTAATTCCGGTTCATGGTTTTTCCGTCCAAATTATTTAATTGAAGTTGAGTGATTGAATACCAACCTAAGATATATAAACATTGTTCGAGAATCGTCCTTCTTTATAGAGAAGGACATATAGATCGTGCCCAACATCGATTAGCGGGAAATAAGGTGCTTTTTGAATTCCGATGGAATCATTCCGGTATTTCTTTTAAAAGCAGAATAGAACGCTGATTTGGAATTAAAACCAGAATCGAACCCGATAGCGAGAATAGTCAAATAGTCATTCTTGGTGTCAGCGAATCGCTTTTTTACTTCATCAACTCTGTATTCATTAACAAAGTCGTAAAAGTTCTTGCCGAGTTTTTCATTGATTACTTGCGAAACATAATACACCGGCAGATCCATTTTCTCGGCAACATCTCCTATTTTCAGATCACTTTTTAAGAATATTTTTTCGCTATTCATCAATGCCTGGAGCTTCTTCACATACTCTGTTATCTCGTTCTCTGTGAGAGTGGAAGTAGCATATTTCTTTTTTTCCTCTTTGTTCAGCGCCGACAATGGATCGTTCAGTGATTCTGGAAAAATAACAGGCTGGTTATACCCGAAATACCCGACAATATACATCGTGAGAATCGACAACAATGCACTGATTTCCCAAATCATACTGATTGGATACAGCGATCGTAGTGCAAATGCAAGCCAAAGGAAAATAAAAATGACGAGTAATCGTTTCAGCCAATTGAGATTGAGCCGCTCGATGAAAGAAAAGTTGTTCTTTATATATTTGGAATGTTGATAGAGTAGTTTTATAGAATAAACTATATAGATGAAGATTTGTGCTATCGTGATGATGTAAAAAGTTTTGGGAATGATAAACTTGTGATTCTGGAATGCATCCAAAATCAATTGGAATTTTTCCTGTTCATTTAAAATGTATACAGGTAAAAAATAGATATAGAATGCCGTTGCAGGAATAAAATGTATAAGAAGTTTTACACTGAACTTCCAATTGATATTGGTCAGGGATTTCACATAAAAATAAACAAATGGACCGAGGAGTAATATCAATGGATTGACCACCATGATCATATTCGGAACCTGCAGAATTAATCGCGTTTGCATGAGAAAATCCCAAATCTGAACAATGGAGAAGAGGAATATCAATAGGGAAAGAAATTTGTTTGCCCTGGTATTCCCTTTTGGGGAGAGGAAAATAATCAAGGAGAGAAAAAAGCCTATTGATATGGCAATGATAAAAATAAAACTCAGAGGTGTAAGATTCGGATGAGGAACATCCATCAATAACATCATTGTATGTTTAATATTATAAATATATGATTAACTCACTCACGTTACGAAAAGAAGTTATATTCCAAAACCCAATGCTCAAAAAAACAAACAATTCGTAAATATCAAATTCCAAAGTGCTGAAATTAGGTTATAGCAGATATTGTGTATTGATATTTGTTTGTGATTTGTCCGTTTGTTCTTTGAATTTTAATATTTTGTGTAACAATAGTAAGAAAAATAACAGGGGTATAAGGATGTTTCTCTCTCCATTTGTTATAACTATCACCAACCTTAGTGAGCAGCTATTTCTTGAAAGGATATACAAATATTATAGCCGAAAATCAAATAATAAAGTGTGCTCGTCTTAACTATTGAAAGGATGATAACGTAATGTCTTTAAAAAGTTATGAAATATAGTCAATTACTCAAATGCTCATCTTCTCATCAGCGTTTCTTGCATCTCCCGCCATCGCTCGTTATATTGATTTAAGATTTATCAACCTGTGGAGTGAAATAACGGCGATTGCAGAATATTTTAATCGTTCGAACCGACCGCATTGGAGATGTAATCCTTACGCTCCCTACAATCGAAGTGCTGAAGTTAAATTTCCCGAATGCACATATTGCAATGTTGTTGAGTTCGTATACCGCGAGCTTAGTGGAAGGCATTGCGGACGTTCTTACTTATAATAGAGAAAGAGCGCTGAAGCCATTCTTTGAGATGCTGGCGGAACTTCGCCGCGCGCGATTTGATGCGGCTGTGGTTGCATTTCCACGATTCCGCATTGCTCTTTTATTATGGCTGGCCGGAATTCCACTTCGAATTGGAACCGGGTACCGGTGGTATTCGTTTTTATTCAATCGAAAAATCTTTGAGCACCGTAAAACCGTTGAGAAGCATGAAGCGGAATACAATGTTTCGCTCTTAAGAGGTTTGGGATGTACAGTATCGTCGATTCCCGATGTAAAGCTTGTAATCTCTCAACAGGAAAGAAAAACAGTCTCTGATATTCGTCATTCAATGGGAATTTCGGAGGCCGACAATTTAGTATTGTTGCACCCCGGCAGTGGCGGTTCAGCGCGTGATTGGAAACCGGAAAACTTTGCCCAACTTGCCGCTGAATTGAAGAAAAAGGGATTTCTTGTCGTTATTACAGGAGGGATTTCTGAAAAAGAGCTTGTGTGCAGCGTAACACGGAACGCTGGGGAAGGTGTGAAGTCGTTCATCAGTGATCTCAGTTTAAAAGAGTTTGCAGCATTCATTCAAACGGCACAATTGTTTGTGGCGAACTCCACGGGTCCGTTGCACATTGCGGCAGCAGTTGGAACTCCCGTCATAGGGTTCTATGCTCCGGTGCATGTGATGAGCCCGAAGCGTTGGGGACCATTGACTGACAAGAAAGTAATCTTCGTTCCCGATCCAGCTTTATGTCCACAGTGCAAAGGCGGCGAGTGTACAGGTAACAAATGTATGGAGCAGATTGAAGTGGATCAGGTCGTGGAATCGGCGGTAAAACTAATAACTGGTAATGAGTAACGAATGTCCTATAGAAAACATCATGCTTATAACAGTCTGGTGCGATATAAGAAATACAGATGGAGGTTTTTTAAGTGAAAACAATCCATAACATTATTATCCTTATTCTTTTTCCATTTACCATCACGTTTACTCAAGTGCAGGAATCCGGGCAGGTAAAGTCCGTAGACTCTCTTCGCGATCTTAATCAAATTGCTTTTACACGGGGTGAGCGTTTAGTGTACGACGTTGGATATAGTTTTATCACGGCGGCCGAGGCGGTATTTTCTATTCCAGAGATTCAGACAATCAGTGAGAGAGAATGTTATCAAGTGCTATTTACAGTGAATACTACTAAGACTTTCTCATTCTTTTATAAAGTTGATGATCGCTATGAAACGATGATTGATAAAAAAGGAATTTTTCCGTGGCGGTATTCGCAGCGCATACGTGAGGGAAAATACAGCAACGATTTCGCCGCTGAGTTCGATCAGCTTCATAACGTAGCGACGACAAAAGAAGGTCGTTATCCGATTCCCCCCTATGTGCATGATGTAGTTTCAGCCATGTTTTACTACCGGACGATGGACTTTTCAAAATCCCGCCCGGGTCAAAAAGAGTATTTACAAAACTTTACAAAAGATAAGACATATCAACTTGCAGTAAAGTTCATTGGGTACCAGCAAATTTCTGTAGATGCAGGAACCTTTGACTGTGTGGTAGTGGAACCACTTATTATGGAAGGCGGTCTCTTCAAGAGTGAGGGGCGTATAATTATCTGGATGACGAATGATGAACGCAAGATCCCGGTGAAGGTGAGCACGAAAGTACCTATTGGATCAATAGATGCTGAGTTGCGGGAATATTCAGGAATCAATGGACCGATTAAGGCAAAGGTAAAATAAACTAAAATCATGCCAATGAGATGCTGGGCACCTTACGCGAGAGCTGGATAGTGAGGAGATAGACATCTTAGACAATCCGCGGCATAACAGGCACAGAAAATCATGTCAAAATATAAACAAATAGATGTTACCGGTGTTAAAACGATTTCCATTAAGGGACGTAAAAGCAAAGTAACGCCGAAAGATTTTGCTCGACCGCTCGACGCAACGCATGCAAGCTTCAAGGACTTTGTTGATTCACTGCCGCACATTCTTATCGCCGAAGAACTGAGGAATTTGGTGAACGACATAGTCCGCGCTCGCAAAAATAATAAACCTGTCATACTCATGATGGGAGCGCATGTTATAAAGGTCGGACTTTCACCGCTTATTGTTGATTTACTCAACCATGGTATTATCACCCATGTGGCGATGAACAGCGCGGCTTCAATTCACGATGTTGAAACAGCGATGTGGGGAAAGACTTCGGAAGATGTTGCGGTGAATTTGATGGATGGAACATTTGGTATGTCAAAAGAAACCGGTGACTTCATCAACCATGCCCTTACGAAGGGAATGAAAGAATCAGACGCCGGTTATGGCGAAACGCTCGGGAAGAAAATTATTGCACTGAAGGCACGAAATATAAGCTTGAGTATTCTTGCCATGTGCTACAAACTTGATATTCCGATAACTGTGCACGCGGCGATTGGTACGGATATCATTCATCAACTGGCGACGATGGATGGCGCTGCAACAGGCGAGTTGAGTTATCGCGATTTTAAAGTGTTTGTGAACTCCATAAAAAATCTGATTAATGGCGGCGTCGTACTCAACTTTGGATCTGCAGTAATCATGCCGGAGGTTTTTTTGAAAGCGCTCACTGTTGCGCGAAATCTCGGCTACAAAGCAAAAGGATTTTCTACCGCGAACTTCGATATGATACGCCAATACCGGCCTCAAATGAATGTTGTCGAACGGCCGACGCAAAAATTTGGACGGGGGTACAACTTCACGGGGCATCATGAAATTATGTTTCCACTGTTTGCCGCAATGATCAAAGCTCAACTTTCTGCCAGATGATAGAACCGAACGAACAGATTCCAGAATCAGCAGATAATGAACAATTCGCTGCTGATAAACTTTCTTTTGTTGATCGACATGCGATCCATCCGCTTATTTTTGCATTCGCTTCATTAGTTTTTGTGTTTCTTCTCTATCAAGTCGGCGGTGGTGTGCTGACGTATCTCATTACAGGTGCAACATCTATTACACGCGCCAATGTTTGGACAATGCGCTGGCTAACGCTCACCGGACAACTGTGTTTCATCCTAATTCCTACATTTCTCCTCGCGCGGTTGTTTGCCACTCGCTTACGTGAAGTGTTTCAATTCAGAGTTCCGGGACTGCGCGAATCGACACTTGCACTCTTAGCACTTTTTTCATTGCAGCGTGTATTTGAAGCTTATATGTTTTTCCAGGAACGCGTTCCGATGCCGGAAATACTTCGTGAAATCGTCGAACCAATTAAAAAAATGTTTGAGGAATTGACGAAAGTTCTGGTGCGCGCCGATTCTCCAATAGAACTGTTGGCTGTCATTTTGGTTGTCGCGGTTGTGCCGGCCATTGTAGAAGAACTGCTGTTTCGCGGACTTATTCAAAAAATATTTGAACGATTAATGTCGCCCGTCGTATCGGCAGTGCTGGCAGGAACAATCTTCGGATTGTACCACCTCAATCCGTTTGAAATTGTTCCGCTCGTGGGATTAGGCGTATTTTTTGGATTGCTACGATATCGTTCGCAAAGTCTGTTAGTGCCGATCGCTGCGCATTTTTTCAATAACCTTATGGCAGTGCTTGCTTCCTATTACGGTATACAGGATGATAATCTCATGGCAGCCGCGCAGATGACATCCAGTGTGCCTATCATGATATTCGATTTAATAGGTTTTGGATTGCTCTTTTTTTTAACATTTGTTCTTTATCTTCGTCTCACACACGATAGTTCTCGGCGGATTCATTCATGAAGACAAGACACACATGCAAGAATTGTTCAACACAACTCCAAGCCAGACAGAAGTTCTGCGGTGTGTGTGGTGCGCTCAGCGACTCGAGCGAAGAAATAATTGTTACTATTGAATGTGAAACACATCCAGATCGTTGTGCAGTCGGGCTTTGTGTTGTCTGCGGCAGATCGGTTTGTTCCGAATGCGAAGTGAAAAGCGGCGAGAAGATTTTGTGTGCTAATCCGGAACATAGAAATTTGCTTCAAGAGTGGACCGTGTTGCATCGGCCAGCTTCGGAGTTTGAAGCGGATGCGCTCGTCCGCAATCTTGCAGACGGCGGGATCGATGCAAAATCTTTTTCACTGCATCACTATGCAGCAACATTCTGGTTGAACGAAAGTCGTGTGCTCTTGTTTGTGAGAAACTCGGAAAGTGAAAAAGCAAAAGCACTTCTTGAAGAATTGAACCTGATCGCTCATTCATAATTGATTCCGGTTCATTGTCTATTGGGTATTCACCACTCTTAATGATTACTGAACTATGACAAAATTCGAAAGTTTGTCCACACGCGTGCTCGTCGCGCTCATCGCAATTCCAATTATTTTATGGCTGACAATGTTAGGCGGGTATTACTTCTTCTTCCTTATGACCGTCATCTCATCGCTTACCTTATATGAATTCTACGGGCTTGCAGAAGCTAAAGGTGCGGCACCGCTGAAAACTCTCGGGCTTATTGCCGGAGTTATTGTCAATGCTGTGTTTGTCTATGAGCGGTTTCAAGTAGATATCTACCAATTTATCCTTAGTCATTTCAACATTCATCTTGCGATGTTTTCGCAGCATCAACTGCTTACGGTTGTAGTACTGAAACTTTTATTGCTGACGATGCTCATTGAACTATTCCGTACGAAAGCTTCGCCGATAACCAATATTGCAACGACAATATCAGGTGTGATGATCGTCTCGCTCTGCTTCGGTACACTTATTTTCTTGCGAGAATTATTTCCATACGGATTTCCTGTCTATAAGTTCTTTGCAACAGGATATGCCGATGATCTGCAGCTTGCTCAAATCAATCGTTGGGGCGGATACACGGTCATTGCCGTTTTTGCATCGATTTGGATATGCGATACGGCGGCGTACTTTGGCGGGTCGACATTTGGAAAACACCGTTTGTTCGAGAGTGTCAGTCCGAAAAAAACATGGGAAGGTGCGATCTTTGGTTTTGTCTTCGCTATTTTGACGATGGTGGCAGCAAAAATATTGGTACTTGGTTATCTTGCATTTCAGCATGCGATTATTCTTGGTGTGCTCATTGGTGTATTCGGACAACTGGGCGATCTTATCGAATCTCGTTTTAAGCGGGATGCCGGAATGAAAGATTCTTCTCAATTGATTCCGGGGCATGGAGGCTTCTACGACCGTTTCGACAGTTTGGTTTATATCTCTCCGATTGTGTATCTTTATATAGACTTTATAGTGTTGTCGTAAAAATAATCGTATAGAAAGATGTGTGTGTCTAAACAGTCGAAGATCAATGTCATTACACTCGGATGTCCAAAGAATGTTGTTGACTCGGAATACCTTCTCGGTCAATTAAAGCACAGCAGTATCCAGCTTGTTGCAAGCGCTGATGATGCCGATACGGTTATCATCAACACCTGTGGATTTATTAAGGATGCGAAGCAGGAATCCATCGACGCAATTATGGAAGCGGTGGAAAAGAAGAACCGCGGTGAGCTGAAAAAAATTGTAGTGATGGGATGCCTCTCGGAGCGATTCAAAAAAGAACTCGCGGCCGAAATTCCAGAAGTCGATTCGTTCTTTGGCACCAATCAATTGCGCGATGTGCTTACAGATCTTGACGTTCATTATAAAAGTGAATTGCTCGGCGAACGTTTTCTGACGACGCCAACACATTATGCATATTTAAAAATCTCCGAAGGCTGCGACAATCCATGTTCGTTCTGTGCAATCCCGTTGATGCGCGGGCAGCACCGAAGCAAACCGGTTGAAGAAGTTGTCCATGAGGCGCGGCTGTTGGCAGCAAGGGGCGTGAAAGAACTCATTGTCATTGGGCAAGATACAACATACTACGGATTGGATTTGTACAGCGAGCGGCAGCTTGCAAACCTTCTTGGCGCATTAAACGGTATCGATGGAATCGAATGGATCCGGCTTATGTACGCGTATCCCGCAAAATTTCCTGATGACGTCATTGAGGCGTTTAAAAAATTCCAAAAATTGTGCCGCTATATTGACATCCCAATTCAACATAATTCCGACAGCGTATTAAAATCAATGAGACGAGGCATTACGGAACGCTCAACACGGGATTTGTTGTTGCGCTTAAAGAGCGAAATATCTGGCGTTGCAATCCGCACCACGCTTATCGTCGGGTATCCAAACGAAACCGAAGATGATTTTCAAGCGTTATGCGATTTTGTGAAAGAGATGCGCTTCCATCGGCTTGGTGTCTTTACATATTCAAAGGAAGAAGGTACCGCGGCCTTTGGACTTGGCGATCCAGTTTCAGAAGAAATAAAGCAAGAGCGTCAAGCAACGATCATGGAAATCCAAAAAGATATATCTGAAAGTTACAATGAATCTTTGATCGGAAAGTCGGTGAAGGTCTTGATTGATTCTCAGGATGGAGAATTCTTTATTGGAAGAACAGAATGGGACGCGCCTGAGATCGACCAAGAAGTATTTGTGAGCAGCAGTCAGCCGTTGAAGGTGGGAACATTCCATACAGTTATTATTACCGATGCAGAGGAGTACGATTTATTTGCATCGGTGTGATCCGCATGTTGCGAGGTGAATAGTATGTCATACGTATGGGCAAGTTGGAAAAGTTTAACATGCAAAACATTCTTCACGGTGGGAATCCTCGCTTCTTGCCTGCACGCACAGATGGAAAGCGTGCCTCCAGATGAGGCAGTATCTGATCTGCTTACAGAAGTATTCGCATTTGCATCTGATCAACCTGGTAAAGGGCGTGTTGATATCTATGTTCAGGTCCCGTATCCGGAAATAAACTTTATCAAAGAGGAAGAGAAATATACGGGGCGATTTGAAATTACAGCAGCTGTGCTTTCTCGTGAGAAACAACAGCTCTGGCAAAAAAGCCAACTTGTAGAGTTGCGTCTGAAAGATTTTTCCCAAACCCTCTCCCATCGATTTTTCAGTTTGAAACAATTCTCCACGGATCTTGCACCGGGAAACTATGAGCTCATTCTGCAAGTAACAGATCAAGAATCTAAGAAGGTTGAGACATCCAGGCGACCCATTGTTGTAAAAGACTTTGAGAATGATACGCTTGCATTGAGCGATGTAATGTTTGTCCATCGAATGGCCATCGATGGCACGCGCAAGAATATTGTCCCCAATCTCACAGGAATGATCGGTAAAGAACAAACCAGCTTCTATCTCTTTTTCGAAATCTATAATCACGCGAAACTCGATTCGGTTCAGTTAATTTGCAAGTTCATCAATCCGAAACATGAAGTTGTTGTGAAGCGGACAAAAAGCGAATTGCTCGTGAGTAATCGGACGCAAACGATTTGGCAGATTGACACGCCTTCACTTGTTCCCGGTCAATATGTCCTCACAGTGGAAGCTGTCGGAAATTCCAAAGCTGATTCGGGCAAATCATATTGTGCATCGGTGTCACGCTTCTGCACCGTTCGGATGAAGAATATGCCGCTGGTTATTACAGATCTTGAAAAGGCGACAGAACAGCTTCGGTATATTGCCAAAGGAAACGAAATCGACTACATCAGAGAAGCGATGACGCCTGAGGAGAAACAAAAACGGTTTCTCGAATTCTGGTCGAAGTACAATCCCAATCCCAAAGCATCGCATAATGCTTTGATGGAAGAATATTATTCACGTGTGGAATACGCAAACAAAAACTATGCGAGTTTTATGGAGGGATGGAAAACTGATCGAGGAATGGTGTTGATCCGATTTGGTCCGCCACAAAATATAGAGCGCCATCCCTTCGATTCAGACAATAAACCATTCGAGATATGGTATTATTATGACCAAAATCGGGAATTCATTTTTGTAGATGAAACTGGATTTGGTGACTACCAACTTCGGTATCCCCAGACTGATTTGTGGGGAAGGGTGCGGTGAAGCAGAGGTGCACACAACTTTCAGCGAGTGCGAGAGATGTCTTCACCTTAGGATACCCTTTTCTCTGTGGCACCTTTCTTGTTCTGTTCGTGTCGTTTGCTAATGCACAACCATCGTGGAAGATCCGCTCGATCGGCTTTGAAAGAAATCATACATTCTCTGCAAACCAACTTGCCTCTGTACTTCAAATTACAAAAGATGGAATGTTTTCCGAATCCATGCTGACAACCGACCTTGAACGCATCCTCGATCTTTATAGGAGTCAAGCGTACTTGCATGCGTGTGTAGATTCGGTGTGGATGAAACGCGATACAGTGCGGCAGGATGTAGAAGTCCTGATCTTTCTCAACGAAGGAAAACCATCAATTGTGCGGCAGATTGAATTGGATGGCTGTCGGAATTTCACTGCTGCTGAGATAAACGCAGTCATGAAGTTACACGAAGGTGATCTCTTCGTTCCTTCTCTCTTGGAACAAGATGTCCAATCAATTCTACAGCTGTATGAGCGCAAAGGATACCCGCTTGCAAAAGTGATGATCAAAAATATATCATTCACTGATTCGACAGAAGAAATGTCTGTGAGGGCGCACATTCATATTGATGAGGGGAAAGAACTGCATGTTGCTGAATTACGCATCGAAGGCAATAAAACAACGAAAGACTATGTCATCACACGAGAAGCGGGATTGCATACAAACGAGTTGTTTCGCAGTGATCTTCCGGAAAGAATTAAACGGCGATTAGACCATATGCAACTCTTCTCGTCAGTTTCATTGCCTGAATTATATCTCACCGATGCTGAACAAGCAGGATTGGCTGTGCGTGTTGTCGAAGGGAATCAAAACAGTTTCGATGGTGTACTTGGGTACATTCCTTCCAACGGCTCAAGTGGAAGTGGTTACATCACTGGACTCGTGAACGTCTCGCTCAGGAATCTTTTTGGCACAGGCCGCAAACTTTCTGCCCGTTGGTATCAAGAGAATCAAAGTTCACAGGAAACGGAACTTCACTACTTCGAGCCTTGGGTAGCTTCCTATCCCGTAAATGCACAGCTTGGATTTTTTCAACGCAAACAGGATTCAACATTTGTGAGATTGCAATACGACATATTCGTCGAAATGATGTTAACGGATGAGTTTTCCGTCGGAGCTTCGTTTTCTCAACGCGGTGTCTATCCGACGGAGGGATATGGACGTTCAGTCATGGCAGAAAGCAAGACAACAAGCTTTGGTGCATCCATTCGATATGATTCGCGCGATAATCCGACTACGCCGACCAGCGGCATCATCTATTCAACGGAATATCAAACAGGATCTAAACAGACAAGCGCCAGCGGAATATTTCCATCAGAAATGAAAAACACGACACAGCGTTTGATGTTCGATCTCTCGTACTATCTTTCCATCTTCTACCGGCAGGTGCTTGCGGCGGAACTGCATCTTCAAGATTTTAGCAGCAGCACAATGGATGCAAGCGATTTGTTTCGGCTTGGCGGTGCATCAACACTGCGTGGGTATCGAGAAGGGCAGTTTCTCGGTTCGCGCATTGTGTGGACAAACCTGGAATATCGCTTTCTTGTTGCGCCGCGTTCGTTCTTTTATGGTTTTGTTGATGTTGGATACATCGTTCAACCTGTTATAGCTGCAATGAACATGACGGCAGCAGAACAAAGTAAAATTGGTTATGGAATCGGTGTGCGAATGGACTCAGCACTTGGGCTCATCAATGTAAGCTTTGCTCTTGGAGAGGGAGACACGTTCAGTACATCGAAAATTCATATTCGGCTCATCAATGAATTCTAAAAAACTCACAGCATATTTTCAGCTCAGTCGTCCGGTCAATGTTTTTATTACATTCGTATCCATCCCTGTTGCATGTTGGATTGCTGGTGGAACCGCTTCATCGTGGCCATTCATTCTTTTGGCCGGCATAACTGGCGCGTTAATCACGGCCGGTGCAAACGCCATCAATGATGCATTTGATATTGATATTGATCGCATCAATAGGCCGGATCGTCCATTACCGCGTGGCACACTCACTCTCCATAACGCACGTAGGATGTGGCTGATTGTTTCTATTGCGGCGCTCGGAATAAATATTTATTTGAATTTAACCGCTTTGCTGATTGCTGTTCTCGCAGTTGCCCTTCTCTATTTTTACTCAGCACGGTTAAAGAGAACAGTGCTGATCGGCAATCTCGTTATTGGATTGATGACGGGCATGGCGTTTATCTATGGCGGCGTTGTCATTGGGCGAATAGAGCGTGCTATTGTTCCAGCGATATTTGCGTTCCTTGTGAATCTTGCGCGTGAATTACTGAAAGATGTAGAAGACATGGAAGGTGATCGGAGAGAACATGCAATGACACTGCCCATTAAATACGGTGTTGTGCCAGCGCTTGTGTTAGCAACGATTTCGCTCGTTGTGTTGATTGGTGCCACGTTTGCGGCGTTCATCGGAGCTTTGTACAATTCAGCGTTTTCCTTTATTGTGCTTGTTGCCGACTGTCTGATATGCGTTTCAATAATACTGATGTGGCGCGATCATTCTTCAAGAGCAATGAGATCTGTCAGTATGATTTTAAAAATAATTATGATTATTGGGCTGATTTCAATTATCGCCGGTTCGATGTAACTCATGAAACATTCTTGCGTCAGTCTTGAAATAGAACGCGCGTTATGGCTGCAAGGCATCGAACACATTGCAGGTGTAGATGAAGCCGGCCGGGGCCCGCTTGCAGGACCCGTCGTCGCAGCGGCAGTTGTCTTCCCCAGAGATCTTACCATAGAGCATGTGGATGATTCTAAGAAATGTACAGCAAAACAGCGGGAAGCATTGTTCACGTTAATTATGGAACAAGCCATTTGTGTTGGTGTCGGCGTTGTCGATCACGAAGTGATTGATCGAATTAATATTCTGCAGGCGACCATTTTGGCAATGAGGAAATCGATAGAGAGTATGAATATTCAGCCGGAATATGCAATTATCGATGGTAATTCTTTTAAGCATGAAACGCTGAAATTCCAAAACATTATTCGAGGCGATGAAACGTCTTTCACGATTGCTGCCGCTTCAATCGTTGCGAAAGTGACGCGTGATCGGCTCATGCGCGACCTTGATATTCAATTTCCACAATATGGCTTTGCCCAACATAAAGGTTATGGGACACGCCAACACATTGACGCTATCCGCACGTACGGATTCTGCGAAATTCATCGTAGATCGTTTCATCCGTCCGCTCTTCAAGGAAAATTATTATAGTAAAAATATTGATTATTCTTCATCTAATGTCTGGATGAGTGCAGATAGTACAATGGATTGCATGTCCCACACACATTCATTATTTTAATTGCACGAATTGTGCCTCATCTTTTTATGTTCGGATGAAGGAACGTTAGGTACGTTTGAATAAATACTATGCCGCCGATCAATCGTCGAATTCAAGGAAAAGCCGGAGAAGATTTAGCTGCACGGTTTCTTGAACGAAACGGTTTTAAAATAATAGACCGTAATTACCGTTTTGAACGGGGCGAGATTGATCTGATTGCAGAAGAAGGTGATGAGTTAGTCTTTGTAGAAGTCAAGGCACGACGCTCTACAGTGTTCGGAGCGCCGGAAGATGCAGTAACGGAAGAAAAACAGGAACAGGTGCAGAGAGTTGCCGACGGTTATCTGTTCGAGCACGATATTGATAATCGTCTATGCCGGTTCGATGTTGTTGCGATTGAATTCAAAGATGGTAAAGCAGATATTCGGCATATAAAAAATGCATTTTAATTCTTTTTCTCAGCATAAAATTATTAACGATTCAGGAGAGTGATAGATTATGAGAGTCTTCGATTCACATGCTGCGCTCTTCACAGATTACTACCAGCTCACGATGGCGCAGGGATATTTATTATCAGGGAGAGCTGAAACAAAGGCAGTCTTCGATTTCTTTTTCCGCGAAAATCCTTTTGGCAACGGCTATGTCGTTTTTGCTGGGCTCAGCGACCTTCTGGAGATTCTCGAAAAATTGCGGTTTGAAGATAGCGAGATTGAATATATTCGGTCCCTGGGGTTCAAAGAAGAATTTCTTCGCTATCTTTTTAATTTTCGTTTTTCGGGAACAGTTCACGCAATGAGGGAAGGTGAACTTATATTTCCGTTAGAACCAATTGTTCGTGTAGAGGGAACCCTTTTCGAAACGCAGTTCATCGAAACGATACTTCTTAATTTATTAAATTTCCAATCGCTGATAGCTACGAAAGCATCACGTATCCGGTTTGCAGCTGGCAATCGGAGAATCATTGATGTTGGATTGCGCCGGGCACAAGGATTAGGAGGCATTCAAGCAAGTAAAGCCGCTATCATTGGTGGATTAGATGCGACCTCAAATGTCTACGCAGCTTTCCGTTACTCGCTCCAGTTAGCTGGTACACAATCTCATTCATGGATTCAAAGTTTCGGTGATGAACTTACTGCCTTCCGCGCATACGCGGAAATTTATCCGGAAGATTGCACACTTCTTGTTGATACGTATAATGTTATGAGAAGTGGACTTCCCAATGCATTAATTGTAGCAAAAGAAATGGAAGAGAGAGGAAAAAAACTTAAAGCCATCCGGCTTGACACGGGCGATCTTGCACATTTGAGCAAGAAAGCTCGTGCAATACTGGATGCCGCAAAACTTAGCTACGTGCAAATTGTTGTCTCGAATCAACTTGATGAATTGCTTATTAGTAGTCTTCTTCAACAAGGTGCACCTATTGACGCATTTGGCATTGGTACACGACTCTTAACTGCATATAGTTGTCCTGCGTTACAAGGCGTATACAAACCAAGCGTCATTGGAGAACAGCCTATATTAAAATTTGCGGAAAGCTATGCGAAGACTACGCTGCCCGGACGGAAAAAAGTCGTACGCTATTTTGATCCTATGGGCCATTTCGATTCAGACGGTATCATGATGGAAACAGAAGATGACATCGAAGTATTCTACGATCCATTTCATACAGAGCAGCAGCATAGTGTTGGAGGATTGATTCCAAGGCCGCTTATGCAAAAAGTGATGGAAGATGGACATATCATTGGCCCATTGCCGACTCCGACGGAAAGTGCCCGCTATGTATCACAAAGGTTTTCTTGTTTACCTGGAGAATGTAAACGTTTCGAAAATCCACAGCATTTTAAGGTTGGTCTTAGCCCTTCATTGATGAGATTGCGTACATTCTTGTTTGAACAAATACAAAAAGGTTCATTGGCGAAGAAGTAAGAAATTGAATGTTGTTTGTTAACAAAACGAAAACTTTTCCGCCATCGCTGCAAGAAAAGCAAAAACTTTTCACACGATGATATAGTTGCGTGAGTGGTTTTCAAGGAGTATGATAAAAGAATTTTTTTAAATAATGAAAGATATTGTTGGTTGCCGGCGATCTGTGATTATCTCCGTTTATTTGACACTTCTTTCTTGTTTTCCGTTCCCCTGGAATTAATTGAAATGGAGCAAAAATGAATGCTATGCCTTTGCTCATTGCGGCGATAGCTTTTTTCGCGCTTGCGTATCGTTTTTATTTTAGTTTCATCGCAGCAAAAGTTGCCGTCGTGAATGATGTTAATGTTCTGCCATCAAGCCGATTGTACGACGGTCAGAATTATTATCCCATGAACAAATGGGTGCTCTTCGGTCATCATTTTGCGGCAATTGCTGGCGCAGGTCCACTTGTTGGTCCGGTGCTTGCAGTGCAGTTCGGCTACTTTCCTGGTTTCCTGTGGATGGTGATTGGTGCAGTGATGGCAGGTGCGGTACATGATTTTGTTATTCTTGTTGCATCGGTTCGGCACGATGCAAAATCTCTGGCAGAGATTGCAAAAGTGGAAATTAGCCGGCTCAGTGGAACGACAGCATCGATTGCCATCCTGATCATCCTCGTCGTCGCAATGGCAGGACTTGGCTTGGTAGTTGTAAATTCACTTTCCGAAAGTGCGTGGGGTACCTTCACTATTGCGGCAACGATTCCTATCGCGCTTCTTATGGGCATCTGGATGTTTCGGTTGCGAAAAGGAAAAGTTGCGGAAGCCACAATAGGCGGTGTGATCTTGTTGACACTCGCAGTAATCTACGGCCGCTACATTCCAGATTCGCCCGTTGCCTCGTGGTTCATGTTTGATCATAGTTCATTAACGATTCTGCTTGCGATGTATGGCTTCTGTGCCTCTGTATTGCCGGTGTGGCTGTTGTTGTCGCCGCGTGACTATTTGAGTTCAATAATGAAACTGACCGTTATAGGACTTCTCGCGCTTGGTATTATCATTGTCGCACCGATCCTGAAGATGCCGGCATTTACGATGTATGTGCATGGCGGCGGGCCGATTATTCCTGGAACACTCTTCCCGTATTTGTTCATTACTATCGCATGTGGAGCCGTCTCGGGATTTCATTCGCTCGTGAGTTCCGGTACAACGCCGAAAATGTTGATGAGAGAATCGCAAATCAAATTCATCGCAGTCGGCTCAATGCTTGCTGAAGGCATTGTCAGTGTGCTGGCTCTTATTGCGGCGGCAAGTTTGTTGCCTCTCGATTATTTTATGATCAATGTGCCGGTGGAAAAATTTCAATCTGTTCTTCCGCAGCTTCACGCAATGGGATTTGTGGATTCGAATATTGCGCAGCTTTCGGCGGATGTGGGCGAGAAGATTATTGGCAGAACGGGCGGCGCAGTATCGCTGGCAGTCGGGATGGCACAAATATTTTCTAATATTCCCGGATTAACGAATTTAATGTCGTACTGGTATCATTTTGCTATTATGTTCGAGGCGCTGTTCATCCTTACAACGATTGACGCAGGCACACGAATCGGCAGATTCGTATTACAGGAAATGCTAGGAAAAATTTACAAGCCTTTTGGCCGGACCGATTGGCTGCCAGGCAATTTGCTTGCGAGTTTTGTGATTGTTGTTGCGTGGGCATACTTTATCTATACCGGCAGTGTTTCTTCGATATGGCCGATGTTTGGAACAGCGAACCAGTTGCTTGCAGCAATAGCACTCACGGTGGGAACGTCGTTTATTATCAATCGTGGAAAAGCCCGGTATGCGTGGGTCACCATTGTACCGCTCATCTTTGTCACTATCACCACTCTCGTTGCCGGTGCAATGAATATTATGAACTTGTTCATTCCGATGCTGCGTATAGAAAAAACGCACATGCACGGAATTATTAATCTTCTTCTCACAGTTGTGATTATGGGAAGCGTGATTATTGTGATCGTTGATGCAGTGCCCAAATGGATCGCTGTTGTTCGGGGCAGGCAAGAAATTATTACGAACGAGTAGAGGTTGGTTTCGTAAAAGCTGAATTACAAATACTCTCAAAGGAAAAGGAAACGTGGTCGCTTCTCGTACACCGCTGCAACAGCGATCGATTTGCTGTCCATAAAATATGTGAATACAAGGATTTTCAAATTGCGTTTCTCGAAAGACATTCCTACATTCTACTGTAATAGAGTAGTGTAATCTGTCGGTGCACAACAAGAACTCGTTGTTTATCTTATAGTTGCCTCTCATAATTCGTTATGATCCAAAGAGGACAGTTCTTCATATTTTTCCAAATCGCAAGAATACGTGTGACCATATAAAGGAGAAAATTAATTGGAATCGACACGAATACCTGAAGCCACGAAATCGTCCAGAGAAATCCTAAAGCATGTCGATCAACTTGTAAAATCGAATAATTTAGAAAAGGCGCTTCAGGAAGTAAAAAAAGCGCGCGAATTAGATCCCAAAAATTTATATGCATTTGCCTATGAAGAACGAATTCAAGAACTTTTTTTTCAGCAGCAACGCAAAAATACAGATCCACAAAATAACGTAAAGAATACCGATGTATCTGACAAAGTGCTCACACCATATAATCTGAATGAGCACATTCTCACTGATCCCGCAGGCATCAATGGAATGAAAGTGCCGGCGCTGTATGAGGAATTCAAAAAAGCGGGTCTGCGTTCTACTGATTCAACCGAACCTGCAAAAATAAAACGAGCGTCGAAAGAAGCATTAGAAACCTACAAACAGGCACTCTTGCTTATCTGGTCTGACGGTCAAAAAACTGAAGAGGAAGTACACGAACTTCTAGACCTCAGACAATCGCTTTCTATTACAGCGGAAGAACATGAAGTCTTAGATAGACAAGCAAAATTAGAAATTTATATTTTTTTACTAAAGCATCTTTTACAACATGCATCGCAGACAGAGGTGAAAGAAAGTCTTGCCGAACTTCGTAAAAGTTTCGACGTGTCAAATTCCGACCAGGTTGTCATCGATGCAAACCTTGTTGTTTTAAAGGAGATGAAGAGGAAGAAGTGGAAGATTGCTGTGATTGACGATGACGAGCAAATACTTACCTTGATGGAGGCGACGCTTGTTCAAGAAAAATACAATGTGGCGGGCTTTAGCACGTCGGATGATGCATACGAATATTTTAAGAAAGAAAAAGTTGATTTGATTCTCTGTGACATCAGCCTGGAAACTTCAACAATGAATGGTTTTTTATTTTATGAAAAAACCAGGGAACTGCGTCACCTGCAGCAAGTGCCATTTGTGTTTATCACAGGATTAAATGATGCCGTTCTTATGCGAGCTAGTAAAGAAATCGGTGTCGATGATTTTCTTGTTAAACCGATTCATCGCGAAAATCTTCTTGCCACAGTTCGTGGAAAAATAAAAAGGTACGAACAGCTCAGACTTCTATCAGGATTGTAAGTCTCTCGTTCAGGATTACTACTTCGGATGATCATGAACATGAAAGAGAAGAGAGTGAGGATGGTTTTCTTCTCTTTAGTGTTTTGCTTTTTTTGCTAAATGATTGTACGGTTTTGTTACTTCTTTTGTTTCCAATATTTTCTTAAGAGTCTCTCCAAGAACAACTTTCCTAAAGGGTTTGAGCAGAACAGTCTGAATGCCGAGAGCTTCAAGTTTCTTGGAATCTTCTAATTGATCATATCCCGTCATTAAAACGATCGGCAGGTCGTTACGCACTTGCCTGATTCTGTCGGCGAGAAGAATACCGGTCATATGCGGCATCGTCTGGTCTGTAATGATGAGATCAAATTCGTCGGGGTGTTGCTCGAATGCTTGTAGCGCTTCAGTCGGCCTGACAAAGGGGTACGCTTGATAGCCAAGACCTTTGAGGGTCTCTGTCAGCGTTTTAAGTAATAGTTCTTCATCATCAACAATCATAATACGTTCGGCGTGTCCGAAGCGTTTCTTTGCTGTTTCAGATTTTACATTTTCTTCTTCACCTTCATACACAGGTATATACACATCTACTTGAGTGCCTTTTCCAACTTGACTTTGAACTTTAATTGCGCCGCCATGGTTTTTGATGATGGCATGGACAATTGCCAATCCCAATCCCGTTCCTTTACCAGGTGCTTTTGTGGTAAAGAACGGTTCGAAAATCCGTTTCAACGTGAATCCATCCATGCCGAGTCCGGTATCCTGTACCGAGAACATTGCATAGAGACCCTTCTTCAGATCAGGATGAAACAGGATTGAACGATCGTCGAACGCTACATTCTTCTGGCGCAAGATGAGCTTTCCGTCGATTCCTTCCATTGCTTGAGCGGCATTTGTACAAAGATTCATAATCACTTGGTGTATTTGTGTCGCATCACCCAAAATGAGCGGGCCATTGATCGGTAAATCCATTTTAATCTCGATGGTGGCAGGAAGCGATGCACGGAGAAGTCTCATTCCTTCTCGTAAAATGTAATGCAGCCGAACGGGCCGGAACTGTGTGTCTTGTTTCCTGCTAAAAGCGAGAATTTGCTGAACAAGATCTTGCGCCCGATCCGATGCACTGACCACTTCCTCGATATGTTTCATTGCTCGATGTTTTGGAGCGAGTTTCAATTTCACTAGTTCGGCATTGCCAATAATGACAGAAAGAATATTGTTAAAATCATGTGCAATACCGCCAGCCAGAGAACCAACTGCCTCCATCTTTTGCGATTGCAATAGCTGTGCCTGCAAGTTTCTTTGAGTCTCTTCTGACTTTATTCGTTCAGTGATATCACGGAGGATGATTGTGTAGAGTTCTTCGTTTCCCGAATTCACTTTTGCGATGGATGCCTCAACTGGAAAAACTTCACCGTTCACACGAATTCCGTTAATCGTTCTCATCCTGCCTTCCAATAAGCTGACGATCGAGTGCGACTCATGAACATCACCGTTGCCATGGTTCTTATCGGTGTTTGGAAGGGCAATGAAGCGATCGATGGACTGTCCTGTTGCCTCTGCTTCGGAGCAGCAGAACATCTGTTCTGATGCAGGGTTAAACGATAAGATACGCCGGTGTTCATCTAATGTGATGATGCTTTCCATTGCAGATGTGATGATGCAAGAAAGCCGGCTTTGACTTTCACGAATAGCGTCTTGAGCGCGCTTAAATTCCGTCAAATCCGCTACAATTCCAAGTATGGCTGGTTGTCCTGTATAATGGATCACCTTCGACATTTGAAGGCACTCGATTCTCTGATCGGCTTTTCCAATATATGTACACTCATACGGTTCTACCTCAACGCCAATTTTATGCTGAAAGAATTTTTGCATGATCACATCCCGATGTTCCGGTGCAATAATGGAAAGAATATCGAATCCCGGAGCATAAATTTCTTCGCGTGTAAACCCGATCAACTCTTTACATCGTTCATTCACATACACAATCTTTCCATTCTCGTAAATGAAAACCATATTTGGTAATTCTTCAGTCAGTGTTCTGAACTTTTCTTCCGATTCCTTTAGTTCCGTGGCTTGATGCCGGATATCCTTCTCCTTCATACGCGCTCTATTGATACTTCGCAGAAGATTGTCTGAAAGAATCCGCACAGCAACAGCTGTCACAACAAGGATAACAACGATATCGATAACATCGAAGTACGTTGTCTGCGTGATGTTTCGAGTCGTAAGCAATCCATTAATTTCGAGAAAGCCTATGGTGACTACTGACAGAATTGCCAAAAATGTGAAGGCAAAGAAATAAATTGCACGGAGAGCAATTCCTGCAAACACCAGACATATAGGGATGCCAAGAAGAGCAATATTGTGAAGTCCATTTGATGTATAGAGCAGAAATGTTATGAAACCCAAGATTGTCCAGAGCAACAGTCCTTCTGCCCATTGCAAATACCCTTTCCTGAGGAACACGATAGAAAGAATAATCATGACGCCAGCGGATAATGTTTGAATAAAGAGTTTATATTGACCGGCGATCGCTCTTTGAAGAACGAGAATTATAAAGCCTGTAAGGATACTCAGCGCGATAACATTGAGGATTTCTGCAATGCGATTTTTTTCTTCATCGCCGAAGTTTGGCGGTGCAAGAAGCGAGATAAACTTTTCAAACATTCTCGAAGATCCTTATGTGGTGCCAGCTTTCGGTGCGATACTTGATAAATGACATAACGTAAGACATGAGGCAGGCTTCATCGTTGAATGTCAAAATCAAACAAAAATAATATACGAATGGTAATGCGGGAATTCAAGAGATGCGGCAATAAAAATTGCTTTAGCGAAATAAAGAGGAAGAGAGGTGCAGCCGAGGTTCCCCTCACCGGGAACCTGTAATATAATTTTCCAACTGTTTTATCGTATATTCATGTTCGGAAATAATCGCTTTTACTACGTCTCCAATTGAAATGAGACCAATGAGTTTTCCGTTCTCTATGACAGGAAGGTGACGGACGTGTTTATTGGTCATAAGAGCCATGCATTCGTCAATGGATTGCTCCGGGTTCACAGAAAGCACTTCGGAGGTCATCACATCTTTTACAGCAGTTGTGCGTGAAGATTCTCCTTTGAGTACAATCTTTCTGGCATAGTCCCGTTCAGAGAAAATCCCCACCACTTTTTCCTTTTGCATCACCAGAAGCGCGCCGATATTTTTTTCTGCCATAATTTTAAGTGCATCAAATACGATCGCATCTGGAGCAATCGACCAAATATTATTTTCTTTGGCTTGCAGAACATTTTTGACTGTCGTCATGATCCTCTTCCTTAAAATAGTATGACTTAGTATGATCTCTTTTGATGATTCAACATGCAAAAGGCTCAACAAAAAGTCAATGAGCTAATTTTATGGTAAGGTGATTGGCAGATAAAAAAAATATTCCTATCTTAACGTAAGGCATCTATCTCATTGATAGATAGCATGAGGCTATTAAGGTTTTATAGGATGTATTTCATACCAATCCTAAGAATCAATATTGACAGATACGTTGTCCCTAAAATAAGGAGATATACAATGACGCTCGAGAAGTATTCAATAGGTGTCGGAGATCGTTTTGGCCGCCAGGGGAATGCACAATTGCAGGCATTCCTGATTGCACAACAGCTAGGAGTAGATGTGGTTCCAGTTTGGAATAAATCTAATCGTGAACACACGATCATTGGTACGAACCCGGAAGATACCCGCCGTGAAGCGGATACAGCAGTGAAAAAAATGGGGTGGAAGGGGGCATATCACGTTGATGCCGATCATATAGGGCTTGGTAACGTAGATAAATTTATGGCGCATGCAGATTTCTTCACTCTCGATGTTGCTGATTTTATCGGTATAGCTCCGGCAGAAGCAGATCTCCTAGCCTTCGAACAATCAATGGCAAAGTACATCGGCAAGCTGAATATTCCTGGAGTCCAGCGAGAAATTACCGTTACAAAAGATTCGGTTCATTCAATAGGAGCGAAATATCTTTATGCGATCGAAGAAGCGGCGAAGACCTATCAGCACATTAAAAAGAATAAAGGCGAAGGCAAATTTATTGTCGAAGTATCTATGGATGAAACAGATACGCCGCAGACTCCGGTTGAAATGTTTTTTATTCTTGCGGCTCTTGCGCAGGAAGGAATTCCTGCGCAGACAATCGCTCCGAAATTTTCCGGCAAGTTCCTAAAGGGAATTGATTATGTAGGCAATCCGAGCGCATTCGCACAAGAATTTGAAGAAGATGTTTTGGTTATTGCTCATGCGGTTAATATATTTAATCTTCCCAAAAATTTGAAGTTAAGCGTACATTCCGGCAGCGATAAGTTTTCTCTGTACCCGCATATACGTCAAGTGCTGAAGATGCATAACGCAGGCCTTCATCTTAAAACAGCAGGAACAACGTGGCTTGAAGAATTGATTGGATTAGCATTGGCGGGCGGTGATGGTTTGGCGATCGCTCACGATGTCTACGCCCAAGCGTTTGCCCGCAGGGTTGAACTTTGCAAACCGTATGCAACTGTGGTCGAGATCGATAATTCAAAATTACCTCAGCCATCGCAGGTAAGCAACTGGACGTCTCAACAGTTTGTCTCTGCACTTCAGCACGATCAAAAAAATCCTGTTTTCAATATTCATTTGCGCCAAATGCTTCATGTCGCATTCAAGATTGCTGCAGAAATGGGTACTCGATACACTTCGGCATTGGACAAGTATGAAAACTCGGTGAGTGCATCGGTCACGGGCAACATTCTGAATCGGCATCTTAAACCGTTGTTTATAGATTGACAACGAGGGTTCTTTCATCCTTAAGTTGGGAAGGAATGCCGCAATTTAAAAATGGCGTTTCACCCCATGTGATGTATAATCGAATGGTTCTGTACTTTTCGGATCTGTTATCCTGTAGAGAAGATTCCTGATATTTCTCTATTAATATTTGCTCATTAAAATATCGGGAATCTATAACTTGGAATAGCAAAGCCGCTCAAAATTGTTCCAGAGCGGCTTCTATGTACACACAGCGAAATTGGAACTCGCTGCCGCGAGTTGTGCAGTTTTAGGACTCTGTCTCTTTTCCCCGCATCGAATCCCATAATGCATAAGCGAACAACAATGCAAACATCACTAAACCGGCTATCTCGCCGTTTGTTGATCCTGCCCACTGCTCGTTATTCCAAGCGGCATATCCAAACGACCATTGCTGATCGATGAATTTTAAAAATGCGTTAAAGACACCGAACAGTGCACCGCCTGCAATGAACCCGGAAGCGATCAAAGTACCGCGTTGGAAACGGGCGTTGTTCAACTTTTCATTCTTTGTTCGTGTTGACACGAGCCACGCAATGAATCCTCCAAAGACAAGCGGCATATTCAATTCCTGTGGAATGTACATTCCAAGCGCAAAAGCCAGGGGCGGGACTTTCAGAATCACAAGCAATAACGCTATAACTGCACCGACAATATAAAGTACCCAAGGCGTTGGGGCGTTTGACATCAGCGGCTTGATGACTGCCGCCATCGCGTTAGCTTGCGGAGCAACCATTGCTTTTTCACCGGTAAAGCCATATGCCTGATTGAGTATAAGAATGACACCGCCTACAGTTGCTGCTGAGACAAGAACACCGAGAAATTTCCATGTCTCTTGCTTCTTCGGTGTAGAACCAAGCCAGTAACCAACTTTGAGATCGGTAATGAATCCTCCTGCAACCGACAACGCCGTGCATACGACGCCGCCAATAATAAGTGCGCTCACCATACCGGATGTGCCGCTTAAACCAATTTGTGTCAGTACGAGAGATGAAAGAATCAGTGTCATCAATGTCATACCGGAAACCGGATTTGTTCCAACAATAGCTGTAGCATTTGCTGCAACAGTGGTAAAAAGGAAAGAAATAATAGTGACCACTAACAATGCGACGATCGCCTGTCCGATTGTAGGAACGACTCCAAGCATAAAAAATACGAAGAGCGCAAGAGCCGTTAGAAGGATCAAAACGACGACCCACAGCATGCGAATATCGGATTGCGTGCGGAGCGTTTTTCCCTCATCCCCGGAAGTATGATGTGCGATTTCTTTGTAGGCGAGCGAGAATGCACCGGCAATGATTTTCGAGGAACGAATAATGCCGATAATGCCTGCCATCGCAATTCCGCCTATGCCAATCTGCCGAACGTACGTACGGAAGATTTCTTCAGGGCTCATTTGTGCAATGAGTTTTGTTGCTGTTGCACCAAGCGGAATGGTAAGATACTGACCGACTTCATAGACCAAAGGTACCATGACAAACCAGGAAAGAATAGAACCCGCTGCAATGATTGCCGCATATTTCAATCCGATAATATATCCAAGTCCAAAGACCATTGCAGAGACATCTACTTTAAATACTATCTTCAGCTTATCGGAAAGCGTTTGTCCCCAGCCGAACATCCGTGACGTGATGACTTCCGACCATGATCCAAATGCGCTGAAGACGAAATCAAATATTCCACCGATAAGTCCGCTGACAACTAGTACCATTGCCTGTTTGCCGCCTTGTTCGCCGGCAACGAGAATTTCTGTTGTTGCCGTCGCTTCAGGAAAGGGAAGTGTGCCATGCATGTCTTTGACAAAATATTTTCGGAACGGAATGAGAAAGAGAATTCCGAGAAATCCGCCGAGTGCCGATGCCATAAACATCTGAAAGTAGCTTGCCGGAAGTGCAAGAATATATAGTGCTGGAATTGTAAAAATAGCCCCGGCGACAATGACACCAGACGCAGCCCCAATGGACTGGATGATCACATTCTGACCAAGACCATTCTTCTTTTTTGCAACACCGGTTATGCCAACTGCAAGAATCGCAATGGGAATTGCGGCTTCAAACACTTGTCCAATTTTCAATCCGGAATAAGCTGCTGCCGCAGAAAAGAGGACTGCCATGACCAATCCCCATGTTACCGACCATACAGTTACTTCGGGGTACGATTGTTCGGGTACCATAATGGGCCGGTACTCTTCACCTGGCTTTAATTCTTTATACGCGTTTTCCGGAATACTGCTTATTGTGGGTGCTTGTTGATCCATAGTAACTCCTTTTATTAGCTATCAGTTATCAGCGATCAGTGATCAATTCATGAAATTGCTTTATCTGCTGAGAACTGAAGACTGACTACTGAGTGCTTAATTACTCTTCTCCGCCCAAATCTGTACTAAATTCAGTACGGTCTCCACAGATTTTTCCATGCCCCATACGTTTACCCATTCTGTGCGGCTGTGATAATTTGCCCCGCCGGTGAAAATATTCGGCGTTGGCAAGCCATTCTCTGTCAGGCGTGATCCATCTGTGCCGCCCCGGATTGGTGTCCACTCCGGCTGTAAACCGGAACGCTTCGTTGCCTCGAACAAGTAATCGATCACGCGAGTATCTTTTTCCAACCCTTCGCGCATATTACGGTACTGCTCTGTAATTTGTAACTCGATTTTTGCTTTTGGATACATCGATTGAACTTCTGCAACGACTTTTTCCACAATCTTCTTGAGAGCATCCAATCCGGCCGTTTTAAAATCGCGGAAAAGAATTTTTACTGTTGACTTGCCAACACCGCCTTCGAGAACATATGGATGAATGTAGGGCTCGTATCCCTCTGTCGTTTCCGGTGCAGTATTCTTTGGCAGCCGAGCAATGATATCGGAGATGACGCGTACAGAATTGATCATAATATCTTTTGCACTGCCGGGATGAATGTCCCGGCCTTGGACAGTGATAAGACAGGAATTAGCACTAAATGTTTCCTTGTTCAACTCACCGGGTGTGTCACCATCTATCGTGTAGGCAAACTGAGCGCCGAACTTTTTGATGTCGAAAAATTTTGTCCCTGCACCGACTTCTTCATCCGGCGTGAAACCGATTTTAATTTCGCCATGCGCAATTTTTGGATTATCAATGAGCGATTGAACAGCTGTCATAATAATGGCAAGACCAGCTTTGTCGTCAGCGCCAAGAAGTGTTGTGCCGTCGCTGGTGACAATCATCTTGCCGAGTGCAGCTTTCAGCGTCGGATTTTCTGATTCGCGAATGACGGCAGTGGGCTCGCCAGACAAAACTATATCACCGCCCTTGTACTTGGTGATGATCTGCGGCTTCACGTTTGCACCGCTCACTTCCGGCGACGTATCCACGTGTGCGATAAATCCGATAACGGGCACATTCTTTTGCACATTCGCTGGAATTGTTGCCATCACATATCCAAACTCGTCAATACTCACTTTCGGAACACCAAGACCTTTTAACTCTTTTACCAGCAGGTTGAGCAGGTCGAACTGTTTCGCGGTACTCGGATAGGATTCAGAATCTTCCTTAGACTGTGTATCGATGATAACATATCGGAGAAATTTATCGAGAACGGTCTCAGACATAACGTACTCCTCTCATAATAGGTGTGAACATTGGACAGAATATTGTTCCGTCCAACAAGGGAACTTATTTGATAAGATAGAAATAAGGCATCATAAAAGCAGTATCAAAAATTGAAATCTCGAAAATGCAGTTGCGTCGAAATGAAAATGTTCTTATTGTACATCAGCAATTTCTCGAGAGCCAAGCTTTTCACTACCAATGGGAGGGTTTTCTCCATGCAATTGCGAGCAATTTTGTTTCTTCTATTCATTCAAACAACATGTTCCATAGCACAAATTACTGCTTCCCAATATTCAGAAAATTTCGATGGAGTAACAGCACCGATCCTGCCATACGGCTGGAGCGGAAACGGTTTTTCGACGTATGCATCTTCACCGCATTCAGCTCCGAATTGCGTTTCTGCGACTGGTAACCGTTCCATAAAAACGCTCCTCTCTCCTGTGTTTAATTTTGGCTCACGCTTTCCGAATACATTGGTCTTTTGGGAGCGAAGGACAAGCACTGCAGCTGCCTACCGATTAGAGATCCGCGCTTCCGTGGATGGCATCAACTTTGGGATACTGCTGGCAAGGTTTGATACAATCACCACAATCACCAGTTATGTTCAACGCACTATTGATCTTTCGAAGAAGGGATTGAATTTCCAATCCAATGTCCAACTCAAATGGATCGTGCTTGCCGATAGCACAAACAATACTGGAGTGCTCAGGATCGATGATGTCTCAATTTCGGTCACGACCGGAAGTGATGTAGGTTTTTCCAAGATCAGTGCTGCGCCTGTTCACGCAACACGAAAAGACTCGATAATACTTTCGGCGGTAGTAAAGAATTATGGATTACTCGCCTCTTCAAACTTCTCAATTCGATTATTCTGTGATGAAAACTCTAATGGTCTCTATGAATCTATCGAGCAGTTCACTGCTCTCCATGGACTTTCTCTCAGTCCCGGCGATTCGTCAACATGTCTTGTCTCACATGCTCCAATGAAAGCAGGCGACCATAACTTTGCTGCGGTCATTGATTATTCCTCGGATGAAAATCATTCAAACGATACTGCACGCACGATTGTAAGTGTGGGGAATGTGAAGTGCGATATCCTGGTAAATGAAATTATGTATTATCCCATCGGTGATGAACTGGAATGGGTGGAAGTGTTTAATACTTCGTCCGATACAATCAATGTAAAGAATTGGAGAATATCAGACAGCAACATTTCTGCGAAATCAATCATCACACAAACCGATGTGCTTCTTCCGCCAAGTTCATATTTAGTGATTGCGAAGGACATTGTATTCCGTTCATATCATTCCGGCATATCAGTTGTCACGACAAGTTTTTCTGCGCTTAACAATTCTACGCCTGATGCTGTCGTCATTTACGATTCGAGATTGAGTACTATCGACAGTGTCATGTATGCGCCATCCTGGGGCGGACAAAATGGAAAATCATTAGAACGCATTGATGGTGAACTGTCAAGCACTGTATTGACAAACTGGGGAACATCACAAGATTCGCTTGGCAGTACGCCGGGTAAGAAAAACAGTATTGCCCGGCTCGATTGCGATTTGATGATCAGCAATGTGACGCAAACACAAACGACGGTCGGTGGAAAAATTCATCCAATCGTACATGCAAGCGTTCATAATATCGGCAGACGAATTGTGGATAGTGTTCTGGTCAGGTATTATGCTGATGGACATCGCGATTCAACGCCGGAACTTATGCGCACGATATTATCTGCGCAACCATTAGCTGCAGGCGATTCAATTCTTTTTTCTGAATCATTTCCTCAACTTGCTTCCGGTACAACCAATATCATTGTTGTTGTTGATTGGTGGCGCGACGAGCGTTTGCAAAATAATCGGACATCGATTACTGTCAATATCAGGTATGAACCTCGTTCACTTATAATCAATGAAATTATGTATGATCCATTGTATGGCCAGAATGAATGGATTGAACTTTTCAACCGCAGCGGTCAACCGATCGATTTAGCAGGTTGGAGTTTCAATGACAATCCGACCTTGAACAATGTGAATTCATTTGATATTTCCAGCCAGCCGTTTGCCGTCGAGTCCGGCGGGAATGCGATTGTCGCAGCTGATTCTTCTCTCTTCCGATTATTTCCGAACCTGTTACAGTCAGATTCGCTGGTCCATATTCGTATTCTTAATCGTTTAAGTGGATTGAGTTTCAACAATGATGGAGATATTGTTGTATTGAAAGATCTTACAGGTCAAGCAATCGATAGTGTTGCGTACTTACCGCGTTGGCATCATCCCGATGTCGTTGACACAAGAGGACGTTCGCTTGAGCGTATAAATCCTAATATTGACTCGAACGATCCGCGCAATTGGAGCACGTGCACGAATATTCTTGGAGGCACTCCGGGAAAAGCGAATAGTATCGTTACGACAAGCATACCAAGCAGCTCAATGATTTCCATCTCGCCCAATCCATTCTCGCCGGATGGTGATGGCTTTGAAGATTTCTGTATCATTCGATACAATCTCCCGGTCATGACATCGACAGTGAATCTTAGAATCTACGATATAAAAGGAAGACTCATTCGGACGTTGGCGAATGGTGAACTTGCTGGTGCGCATGGAGAGATTGTATGGGACGGCTTTTGTAATGATAAGCAGCGTGCCCGCATTGGAATCTATATTATTTTTCTTGAGTCGACTGACCATTCAAGCGGCAGAGTAGAACGTGCGAAAGCGGTGGCAGTTGTGGCAACAAGATTATAAATATATTTTTATATCTCACTTTAGCTAGTACACTTGTAAATTGAAAATTAGATTAGATTGTTTTTCAGTAAATCAATTCTGATTGACCGAAAAATAGGGTAAAAGGAAAATATTTATTAGATCATTTCTTATTTGATTCTTGACTCATTTTTCAAGATACTATCAAAGGGTCGTTAGGTGGCTTTCAATCATAAATATCATTTTAACGATTTTATAATGTATAATGGGCGTATCAATCAAAATATTTCTTCGTTCTATAGAACTTGCACTGCTTTGTATCGCGATTTATTCCAACTCTCTTTGGTCCCAAGAAATTCGTCAGTACGTTATTAAACATACTGCTACATCAATCACGATTGACGGACACCTTACAGAACCTGATTGGCAAGCGGCTGCATTCTCGGAAAAATTTGTCCACTATCAAGATGGCTCACAGGCGAAACTCTCAACACAAGTGAAATATTTGTGGGATGATCAATATCTGTATATTGGATTCATCTGTCTAGATCCGGATGTCTGGGCAACGATGACTGAAAGAGATGATCGATTATGGTATGAAGATGTGGTCGAAATATTCTGTGACCCGGATGGGGATGGATTAAATTATTGCGAAATACAAGTGAATCCTCTAAGAACGATTTTGGATATATTTTTTAAGAAGCCATTTTACAACAATGGATATGGGAACCGTGCTTGGAATCTCGACAGCATAAAAGTGGGAGTGTCGGTGCAGGGAACTCTTAATAATAAAAAAGATATTGACACAGGATGGACGGTCGAAGTTGCTATACCATTTAAAGAATTACAGTTTATGGCACCGTCGATGAATTTTCCTCCGCACGATGGCGATAGATGGCGTATCTTGACAGCTCGGTATGATTATCAGCGAACAGAACAGCAGACAGTAGAAGCTTCATCTTGGAATCAAACAGATCCTCGTGAAGGATTTCATGTGCCTTCGAAATTTGGCAGCATTATCTTTTCCAAAGAGACCGTTACGCCAATAGATAGTATAAAATAAAATGTTTCACAATATATATCCATTTATAAAAGATATTCTTCATGAAAATTAGATTAGGATTATTATTCTCTCTTTCGTTGTGTATCGTCTTTTTTACATTTTCACAAGATCAAGCGAAACTATCAATCACCACTCCATCGACCGGAATGGTTGTCATAGCAGTTACGCCAACATTTCACACCGCTTACGGATTGAAATATCCAATGACCTACCAGATTGATATTCCTTCAGGATCTAGCAGCTTGAAAGCCTTAGAGAAGCATCAAATATTGGAATCAACTTGGATTCAGTTAACAGAAAAAACATCAGTAGATACGTTTAATGCAGTCGAAGCTGTGCGCTTTGATTACACAAACAGCCGAGTCTATGTATCAGCGGCATTTTCCGGTGCGAGTGATTCTCTTTTCCTCGAAATTGTTGATGGAGCAAATAATCCGGTCTCCATAGTGTATCGCGGGATCAGCAAATATTACGATAATCGCAAAGCCGTAGTTACCGCTACATTTGATGATTGGGGTGATTGGATGTTTAACGAAGAAGGTGCGCTTATTCATCTTTTTCGTTCGTATGGCATTTATGTTACAGGAGGCGTTATTACCTGGTCTACATCCAGACCGACCTGGCAAAAAATCCAAGCTGAACTTGATTCAGGATTTGTAGAGATTGCATCACACAGCCGTACCCATATTGCTACTCCTTATGATACTATAATTGGTACACAACATTATACTTCAGTGAGTGAGGTCGGAGGGTCTGTCCAAGATATTAAAACAGCACTCAACTTTCCTCCACTTTTTTCTTTGAATGGAACAAAATATGTTTACACTTGGATCGCTCCTTATGGAGATTATGATTCTAAAGTAGATTCACTCTTAGGTGGCTATGGTTATCTTGATGCTCGTTTATATGAGAATGGCAGTACAGCATCGCCTCGTGAATATGTGTACGGCGATTCAATCTTGCATCCATGGGATAATTCTAGAAATCACTTTAGCGCTTTTTTCCCTACTCTGGAGCTTGGTGCGCCATCATGGGGTGGTGGTGATACAAGTCTGACTTCTTTGAATGGATTATTTGATGCGATTTTAGCAAAGGGAGATGTGTACCACTTTATGTGGCACCCGCAAGTTCTTTATCCTGATATTAACAAGAGTTATCTTATTAATCATCTGAATCATATTAGCGGCCATACCAACGTCTGGTATGTGAATCTAGGCCATTTGTATCTTTATAATCTCGTCCAATCTCTTGATGCAAACCAGACAACCCTGGTATCAGCATCACGCGGCGTTCCGGAAGATTTTGAACTCTTCCAAAATTATCCAAATCCATTCAATCCATCAACAAACATAACATTTAATCTCAAAAGTAAATCTGATGTAAAGATCGAGATATTTAATGTCCTTGGTCAGAGGATCAAGAATGTTGATTTAGGTTTGTTGAATGCAGGTAGTGCGAGCCAAACTATTGATTTGTCGCGTTACGCAACTGGCATTTATTTCTATCGCTTAAATGTAGTCAGTGGTGATGGAGAACGATTTACTGCGATGAAAAAAATGATTTTGTTGAAATAAGGACATTTGTCCTCCTACTTTTCTTGCAGATGGTACCCAGAGTTTATACTTTGGGTACCACAGCGAGAAGAATCCAAAGGAGGATAGATGGAAAGAAGTCAGCGACATCGATCACGCTATCGCCGAGCAGAGT